>NZ_JBIAIF010000009.1:0-309848 GCF_042871255.1 Streptomyces sp. NPDC005955
CCGCTACGACAAGACCGCCACCATCTACCTCGCCGGACTCCACCTCGCCGCCATCCACATCTGGTCGGCCAGGTGATCCGAAAGAAACGGCCTAGGCCACTGGTTCGGCCCCTCCTGGACCTCCACCCTCGACCAACGCCTGGAAATCGACGCCGAAGGCGTCATCTTCGTCACCGAAGACGGCCTGCTCCTCACCTACCCCCACCCCGCCCCCGGCGTCCCCACCCTTCCCACCACCGGCCCCCACCGCTGGCCCCTGGACCGCGTCGACGAGGGCTACACGATCACCGACCCACACACGGGCCGCACCTGGCACTTCACCAACCAGACCGCCGACCGGTCCGTACTGGAACAGATCGACGACCGCAACGGCAACCGGATCACCTTCGAGCACACTCCCGAAGGCACCCCCCTCGCCATCACCTCCTCCGGCGGCCACCGCATTACCCTCACCACCGAAGACAACCGCGTCACCACCCTGAACCTGGCCGGCGCCGCCCCCGACGGCACCGACCAGGAGATCAAGCGCTACACCTACTCCGAGTCCGGTGACCTGACCCAGGTCTTCAACTCCTCCGGCCTACCCCTCACGTTCACCTACGACGACCGCGGCCGGGTCACCTCCTGGACCGACAGCAACGACCGCTCCTACACCTACGAGTACGACGACCAGGACCGCTGCATCGCCGAAGGCGGCGAAGCCGGCCACATGACGCTCCACCTCACCTACGACGAACGGGACCCGACGACCGGCCACCGCATCACGACCACGACCACGGGCGACGGCCACACCCGCCGCTATCTGATCGACGCCGCGAACCAGGTGGTCGCCGAGACGGACCCGCTGGGGCATGTCACGCGGTTCACACGGGACCGCTTCGGACGGGTGCTGACCCGCACCGATCCGCTGGGGCACATCACCAGGTGCAGGTACGACGACACGGGCAACGTCATCTCGGTGACCCGCGCAGACGGCCGCGAGGTCATGGCCGAGTACGGCGACTTCAACCGCCTCACCCGTATCCGTGGCACGGACGGGAACACCACCCGTCACACTTACGACACCTGCGGCAATCGCCTCACCAGCACCACCCCAGCGGGCCACACCACCCGCTTCACACACGACGACGCAGGCCGCCTCACCTCCGTCACCGACCCCCTCGGCCATGTCACGACCGTCCACTGCGACCCCGCCGGCCTGCCGGTCGAGATCACGGACCCGCTCGGCGCCGTCACCCGCTACGAGCGGGACGCCTTCGGCCGCCCGACGGCGATGACCGATTCCACCGGCCTGACCACCCGCCTGGAGTGGACAGTCGAGGGCCAACTCGCCCGCCGCACCGCACCCGACGGAACCAGCGAGACCTGGACCTACGACGGCGAGGGCAACTGCACCACCCACACCGACCCCATCGGCGGCACCACCCACTTCGAGTACACCCACTTCGACCTCCTCACCGCCCGCACCACTCCCGACGGCGTCCGCCACGAGTTCACCCACGACGCCGAACTCTGCCTCACCCGCGTCACCAACCCCCAGGGCCTGACCTGGGACTACACCTACGACCGGGCCGGCCGGCTCATATCCGAAACCGACTTCGACGACCGCACCCTCACCTACACCTACGACGCAGCAGACCGTCTCCTCTCCCGCACGAACGCACTCGACGAGACGACGACGTTCGAGCGCGACCCGTTGGGCCGTCCCACCCGCAAGGACGCTGCCGGCCAGGTCACGACGTTCGCCTACGACTTCACCGACCAACTGGCCGAGGCGATGGGTCCCGACGGCACCCGACTGACGATCTTGCGGGACCAGTACGGCCGCGTCCGTACCGAGACTGTCGACGGCCGCACCGTCACCTACACCGTGGACGAACTCGGCCGCCGCACTGGCCGTACCACCCCCACCGGAGCCCGAACCACCTGGTCCCACGACGCGGCGGGGCGCCGGGTGGACTTGGTCGTCTCCGGCCGGCCCGTCGACATCACCTACGACGACGCAGGCCGCGAACTCACCCGGGTAGTCGGCGGCTTCCTCACCCTGGCCCACACCTACGACCCCATGGGCCGCCTGACCACCCAGACAGCGACCTCAGACGGCGAGACCCTGCAATGCCGGGCCTACACCTACCGCGCGGACGGTAACCTCACCGCCCTCGACGAGCACCTCGGCGGCCCACGCACCTTCGACCTCGATGCGGCAGGCCGTGTCACCGCCATCCATGCGGGCAACTGGTCGGAGACCTATGCCTACGACGAGGCAGGCAACCAGACAGCAGCCTCCTGGCCGGCCGCCCACCCCGGCCACGAAGCCACCGGCGACCGCACCTACACCGGCACCCGCATCACCCGAGCCGGTGGAGTCCGCTACGAACACGACGCCCTCGGCCGCGTCACCCTCCGCCAAAAGCCCCGCCTCTCCCACAAACCCGCCACCTGGCGCTACGCATGGGACCCGGAAGACCGCCTCGCCCAGGTCACCACGCCCGATGGCACAGTGTGGCGCTACACCTACGACGCCCTCGGTCGCCGTACAGCCAAACTCCGCATGGCCCCAGACGGCACGTCGGTCAGCGAGCGCACCACGTTCACCTGGGATGGTCGAACTCTGTGCGAGCAGACGCACGCCTCGACGGACGTACCGAACTCGATCACCCTCACCTGGGACCACCGCGGCCTGCACCCCATCACCCAGACCGAACGCATCACCGCGACTGACACCCCTCAGACTGAGATCGACTCCCGCTTCTTCGCCATGGTCACCGACCTCGTCGGCACCCCACGCGAACTCATCGACGAACGAGGTGAGATCGCCTGGCGCACGCGCACGACACTCTGGGGTACGACGAGCTGGAACACCAGCGCGATCACCTACACGCCGCTCCGCTTCCCCGGCCAGTACTTCGACCCCGAGACAGGCCTCCACTACAACTACTTCCGGCACTACGACCCGGAGACGGCCCGCTATCTCAGCACGGACCCGCTCGGCCTTGCTCCCGCGCCCAATGCCGCGACGTATGTCGCCACCCCGAGCACCTCGTGCGACCCGCTGGGCCTGGCCCCGGACGACTATCTTCGAGACAAGCCGGTCGGCCGGGATCTGGAGGGAGCGAAGCGGGATGCCCTTCGAGACGCCGGCATTCCAGAGGGAACTCCTCCTCTCGAAGTCAGAACGCATGTCCCCGCCACCACTCCGGAGTGGCAGGGTGGAAAGCAGCTGCTGGACGAGAACCACCAGCCGATCTACTACCGTGAGGAGGTGTTCGAACATCCCAATGGGAATGACCTGATCGTTTACCAGGACCACTGGTTCGGCCACCAGAAGCCGGGAGAGCCCGGATATCAGCCCGCACATGTCCATGTGCGCCCGTTCGAGAACACCCGGAACGGCCAGGTCCCCGGGTGCGAGGAACACTATTACTATGACCGCTAGTCTCTCGCCCCGGAACCGCGAGGTTCTCGCCCCGCTCTACGGCTCGGCCCCCCTGGATCTGAGCTCCGTCAGACTCCGGTCCGTCCACCTGGACTGGCACGGCCCGACCGTGACGCTGCGGCTGGACCTGCCCGCTCCGCCCTTGCCGCTGCCGGAGGAATGGGCAGCGGCGGACGTCGACACGGTGCAGGGACAGCTCCAGTTCCTCGCTGTAGAGGATCTGGAGCTGGACGCCTGGGAGCCCGGACCGCTCGTCTCCTTCGAACTGGCGGTGCTCAGTGAGAGCGGGCACAGGATGCGCGTCGCGGTGTCGCACGGTGGGAAGCCCGACTTCCTCCGCTTCACCGGCAGTACGGATGTGCTCGTCGGCCACATCAGCGGATTCCGAGCCGGTCCGGAAGGCACGGACAGTGGGCCTCACCATTTCCGCAGCAGACTCGACGCCAAGCTCCACACCACTGTTCCCGACCCGAGTGAGAAGACCTTCTATGAACGCCTCTGAGAGTGCTGCCGAGAGCAGCCCAGCGCTCCCGACGCTGTGCGCGCACGACGTCCTGAGCAGCAGCGACCTCTTCTACGTTCACTTCGACGAACGAGGCTGCTCCGTCACCCTCGGATTCTCCCGTGTGCACAGCAGCGAGGGCGTCGAGTTCTTTCTGCGCTTTCATGATGTACGGGATGTGCGCGTGCGGGGGTGGGGTGCCCCAGGAAAGAAGGACGTCCACGTCGAAAGAGCGATCGACGGGACAGTCCGGGTGTCCGCTTCCTCCGACGGATCGTCGTTGCGGTTCCGCGCCGCCGACGCCACCCTGTCGAGTACGCGTAATTTCGTTGCAGCGTCGAACGGCTGAGCGGCACTTTCACCGACGGGCGGCAAGGACTTCCGATCGTCAAACGACCCGCAGGCCGATGGACTCTCGCGGAGAGACGAGGAACAAGCAAACATGCGTGAAGTGCAGCCACCGGGCATCCTGAGTTCGCTCGCGAGCCGGCAGGAGTACGCCCGGCACAAGGACGAAATTGCAGGGCAGACGGACGCGCTGCGCGAAGAGGATCGGGCCCGTGTCGCCTCGTATCTGCGCAGAGGGCATGTCGTGTTGGCGATCTTGGAGTACACGACCGACATCCTCAAGGACCGGTTCGGCACCTCTGGCGGCAGCGGCATCCTCACCGACGGGACCTACTACTGGCGCGGTGGCGCCGCAGACTACGTCGAGACGTACGGTGCGAGCCCCGGCGACGCGTTCGTCCGTCATGTGGACGACGGGAACGGCGAGCCTCCGCCCTTGACCCAGGACGACGTTATCGACATCGACGACTACTTCATGCACTTGTGTCGCGAGCAGCTGGCGTGAACGTATCCGGCAGTCAAGTGCCCGACGGCCCCAGCCTGTGCGGACAGCCGCTGACCAGCTACGAAGTACTGCTCCAGACGATCTCGGCCACCCGCACCAGCACCGCGCTGGCCGTTCAGGCCGTCCTTGCGTGCACGCGCACCCAACCGGTCGCGTGCTCACCCGGCTCGGCTGTTGATCCCGCCCCTACGGGAAGCTCGGTCCGCCCGCTACGGTGAGTCCTTTACGGCGGTTGCTGGAGGAATACAGGCAGGGTAGCCAGGTGCCGGCCGGGAAGAGGTGTCCCTCCCGTGCCCCACTCGGTGGCGGAGGCCCCGGCCCGACTCCTCCTGGGCAGGAGGGAAGCCCGGCTGGTTGACGGCGTACACCGAGGGGCCGCCGATCGTCGCATGCGCGAGACCAGTGGCGAGGGGATGCTCACCCACTCCGGCCAGGGCGATCGTGTCCTCGGTCCGTTGGTCCTTCGTCCAGTCCTTCGTCCAGACAGCAGTGGACGAAGTCCTGGACGACCGGGTTGGTGTCGTCGACGGGTGCCCAGGCCACGGCGACCTGGCTGGGGCTGACACCGCTGACGGGACGGTAGGTGATGCCGGGGCGGACGTAAAAGCGGGCTGAGGATTCGGGGGTGAGTGCGATGCCGTAGCCGTTGGCGATCGCGCTGAGCCAGTCGTCGGGCTGGTCGACGACGGCACCGATGCGGACCGGGCTGCCCTCGCGTTCGTCGGTGGCCAGCCAGTACTCCCGCCACCGGCCTGTTTCCGGTGGGGCTGCCACGAACGGCTCCTCCCACAGGTCCCGGAAGGGGATCAGGTCCCGCGTGGCGAACGGGTGGGCCGTGGGAAGCGCGACCCAGCGGTCCTCGGTGAACAGCACCTCCACGCGCAGGGTGTCCTGGCAGGGGAAGGGCAGCCGCAGCAGAGCGGCATCGACGTCCGAACCGGCGAGTCCGGCTGTCGGGTTCGACCACGCGGCCTGCCGCATGTCGACCCTCCAGCCCGGCCGACGACGTGCGAACGACGCGATGATCTGCTGAGTGGCTTCGTTGGCGGCGCTGGCCACGAAGCCGACCCGAAGCACGCGGGCCGCTCGGGCGGCCGTGCTCTTCGTCTCCCGCGCCGCGCGGTCCCAGTCGGCCAGCAGCGCGGGTACACGTGCCAGCAGTGCCCGGCCCGGCTCGGTGAGGGCCATGCCGGCCCGGGACCGAGTGAACAGCGTGACGCCGAGCTGGGTCTCCAGTTGCCTGATCTGTTTCGTCAGCGCCGGTTGGGACACGAACAGCCGTTCTGCGGCACGGGTGAGGGTCCCCTCCGCCGCTACGGCGGCGAAGGAGCGCAACAGCCGGGTGTCGACATCCATGCCGCCAGGTTATAGAAGCAGGTATTGGATGCAAACGCCGGTCTCGTCGAGAGTGATGCCAAGAGCCGAGAACCGAGAGTGATTCGGGGATACGAGTAGTGACTCACCCCGCCAGGAGGCGGGGGAGATGTTACGTGCGGTCCCGGGCCCGGAATCCGCCTCGACGGCAGGAGAGACCCATGATGCGGAGAAGTCCATGACGAACACCGTTCAGTCGACCGCCCTCGACCAACCGCTGCTGCGGCGTGCGGACTTCGGGAACCTCGTGCTGCCCAACCGGGTGGTGATGGCCTCGGCCACCCGTGCTCGTGCGGCCAACGAAGGGCTGGTGCCGACGGAACTGCACGCCGCGTACTACGCCCAGCGGGCCGCCGCCGGGCTGATCATCACCGAAGGGACCTGGGTCTGCGAGCAGGCCATCGGCTTCGCCAACGTCCCCGGCGTCTACAGTGAGGAGCAGATCGCCGGGTGGCAGCGGGTCACCGATGTCGTCCACGCGCTCGGCGGCCGTATCGTGCTCCAGCTCTGGCACAGCGGGGCCGTATCGCACCCCGATCACCTCCGGGGAGAGCTGCCCGCCGGGCCGTCCGCAGTCGACCCTCGGGAGCGGTCCTTTACGGCGAACGGCTTCCAGAAGACAGTCGTGCCCCGCGAGATGAGCGTTGCGGACATCGAGCGCACCATCACCGACTACCGCTCGGCCGCGGCGAACGCACGGCGCGCGGGGTTCGACGGGGTCGAGGTCCATGCCGTCGGTCCCTTCCTCATACCGCAGTTCCTCAATCCCCGACTGAACCGCCGCACCGACTCCTACGGCAGGAACCCCGCCGGGCGGCGACGCCTGCTGTTGGAGATCATCGATGCCGTCGCCGAGCCGTGGGACGGTCGCGGCACCGGTGTTCGGCTCTCGCCCTACTGGAATGTCGGCGAGCTGTTCACCCCCGACGACCGGACCCTCGCGGACTACGACGAACTGGTGACGGAGCTGCGCGACCGGCCCGTGACGTATCTGCACCTCCAGGGACGGCAGCCCGCCGCTTCGGACGACGCCCCCGACTTCGAGGCTTTCGCCCGCTACCGACGACTGTTCGACGGCCCCCTGATCGCCAACCTCGGTTTCGACCACGGCTCCGGGAACGCGGTCATCGAGGCGGGCATCGCGGACGCGGTCTCGTTCGCCAGGCACTTCATCGCCAACCCCGACCTCGTCGCCCGCTTCGCGATGAACCGGGATCTGACGGTCGGGGACCCGGTCACCTACTACTCGGGCGACGTGAACGGCTATCTCGACTACCCGATGGTCAACTGGCACGGCGACACCGGGTCCTGAGGCGGACATCAAACTGGGGAGTGGGCTCGCCGGAGGTCGCCCATGGGGAGGCGAGTGCGTCTGATCGGTGGTCCTCGTGGGAGACCGGCGCGGTTCGGCTACGGTGTGTCCTTTGCGGCGGTTGCTGGAGGCGTACAGACAGGGATAGTCGCTCTCAGTCTTCCGCCGCCGAGGCGACGCGGTGATCCCTTGGCGGCCCGGGGAACGAAGGATTGTGCGGGGGCGGCTCTCGCTGTGGCACTCTGCGGACATGTAAAGGTGCCGTGCGTCCGGAGCGTTCACCCGCTGCAGCGTGCCGTGGTACTTGACGAGGAGTGAGGGCTACTGCATGCACTGGTCAGTGCCTTCTCCGTGTGGCGGAAGGCTGGGCATGGCGGCCCGCGCCCTGAATTCCGTGAGATGGGGTAACCGTGTCCTCGACCGTCTTCCGTAGCGGCATCGGACGGCTGCGCTTCGAACGGGGACCCGATGAACTGAGGGTCTGGAGCGTGGAACAGGTGCCGGAGAGCGCGCTGTACGGTGGCCTCGTCGAGGTCAACCTTCTGCTCGAAGGCACCGATGATATCGACGCGGTCGATCTTGTCCTGGTCGGAGAGGTACTCGGCAGACTCGATCACTACCTGGAGACGGGGCTCCGCTTCGTGCGGGAGGCGTTGGAGGCAGAACCGGAATTCTTCGGCCTCACCGAAGCGGAATCGGAGTCCTACCGCAGCGTGCCGGACGCGGATTTTCCTCTGGATGCTCCACAACTCAACTTCTACGCCGACGAGTGGCACCTGCGTTTCGCCGAGGGGCGTTTGCCCGTCTGCGAACCCTTCGGTCTCGTGATCGCATTCAGCGGACAACGGCCTCTGAGGGTGGAGGACGTGAGTGACGCCGCTGCCGTCGACACCGATGGCTCGGGGCGACACGCTTCCTGAACCACCGGCTCAGGAACTCCGCCGGATCTCGACCGGCTCTGGAGTGCGGCGGTCGTTGTCGCCGGAATCGCCGCGGCCCACCGGGCCGGCGCCCTGACCGCGGCCGGTACCGACACCCGGTGTCGTCCACGGCCGCGGGACCGCTCCCGGTGGCCGACCCCGGCGAAGGCCGCCAGGGTTCCTGTGACTCGTCATTGACGGATGTCCAGTGGGCGGTGATCGAGCCGCTGCTGCCGATGCGGGAGCTCCGTCGCGCCGGTCGGCCGTCGCGGTTCCCGCGTCGGCCGGTCGTGGGCACCGTGTTCCCGCCCGGGGTCCTGCTGATGCCTGTGGCGTGGCGGCTAGGGTGTGTCCTTTACGTCTGGTTGCTGGCGGCTTACCGGGGTTGAGCGCACACCGGCGGGGATGCGGGAGGGATTCTTGGCCGCATGGATGTCGGGCTCTTGACCAGGGGGGAGTCTTGCTGCACGCTCCGGTCAGTACTTCCTCCGTACGGCGGAGGGCCGGATTCGTGGCATGTGCCCACTGAGCGACATGCCCCCAAACAGTTGAGGTGAGACCGGTCGCGACCAGAATGGTCGCGACCGAGGTGAGACCGGTCGAACCGGATATCGGGCAGCAGCTGCCCCTGCGATCGGCCCAAGGTGGATTCGCGCCGCCGCGGGCCGCGACCTTTACGAAGCCGACCACCAGGACATCCGGGGGAGGTGTCGAACGGCCACCGTCGGATGACGGCGGCCGTTCCGGTCGGCCGCATGCCCGGGACGACACCCCCGCGGTACGCGGGGAGCACGAGATCCGGTTCGACCGGTCTCACCTGAACTGGGGAGCACCCCCGACGTCGCGGGGAACCAGATCGCGGCCGACAGGAAAAGAATCTACGGGCAGTACCTCAGCGCCTGTGGGGCAGGTACCAGGCGGCGGTGGTCGGCACCGTGCTCCGTCAGCTGGCCTGCGTGGGAACTGGCCCCTCCCGCAGTTGCCGAAGCCCGTCCTGTCCTACTTCCTTGGAGCGCCGAAGCAGGGTGAACGAATCGGATTGCTGCCGTTCGGGGCCCTCGGGGTTCTTGCGCTGGCCATTCCCGTGGTCATCATCCTGCACGGACGCGTCTGAGTTCATCGCGGTCGTCTGCTCTGAAGGCCTCCCGTCGGCATGGGCGTCCACTTCCGCCGGGGATCCTGGCTCACCACCGCCCTGACAAGCAGGCGCGGCCCAAACCGACGGTGACCGGACAAGGCTCCGTCGCCGCGGCGAGGGGCTGGGCGGTTCCGGGGTTCACTGATCATGCACTCGCAGCAGGGATGCCCGGTTGTTGGGTGCGCGTCGGTGGTTCAAGGGGCTGCTGTCGGCTGGGCAGAGGAGTCCGTGTGTTCCGCCGCCGCACCCGGTGGCGGCCGGGTCGCCCCGCCCGCCACCGCGTCGCAACCGCAGGTCAGCGCCGCAGACCGCGGTCCAGTGCAGCGATCAGCGAGCCCTGGGCGTCATCCCCGTCCAAGGACCAGACCATCACGCCGCCGAGGCCGTTCCGCCGGGTGTAGCGGGCCTTCTGGGCAGCGGCGGCCGGAGTGTCGTACGTCCAGAACTCGGTGCCGTCGTACTTCCAGGCCGCGCCGTGCTTGCGGTCGGTGTGCACGGTGCCCGGCAGGTCCTTGATGGCCTTGTAGGGCAGTTGGCCGCCTCCGCGGGGGGACATGCCGGTGGCGGGCTGGTAGAGGCCGTTCTTCGACCCGGCGGGCACTCCCGTCCAGCCGTAGCCCCAGGACGGCACCCCGAGCACCGCCTTGCGGGCCGGCAGGCCGCCGGCCAGGTAGTGCCGCACCACCCGGTCCGCGCTGTAGCTGTAGTCGACGCCGGAGGGGTCGGCCGGGTCGGTGTAGAGGTTCGCCTGGTGGTTGGTCGGGCCCTGCGGCTCCCAGGAGCCGTGCATGGTGTAGGTCATCAGGTTCAGGTAGTCCACCTGGCGGGCGACCTTCGGCAGCTCCAGCCGGTCCGCGATGTCGGTGTTGGCGGCGACGGCCGCCGTCAGGAGGTGGCGCCCCCGCTCGCCGTCGCCCAGCGCGTCCAGCTGCCGCCGGAACTCGGCCAGCAGCAGGGTGAAGTTGCGGCCGTCCTCGGGGCGCACCGAGTTGTCCGGCAGACCGTCACCGCCCGGGTGCTCCCAGTCGAGGTCGATGCCGTCGAAGACGCCCGCGCCGCTGCCCGGGCCGCCCTCCAGCGAGCCCAGCTGCGGCAGGTTGCCCTTGATGTAGAGGTCGACGCAGGAGGACACGAACTTCTTGCGCGCGGCGTCAGTGGCGGCCACGTCCGAGAAGTACTTGGACCAGCCCCAGCCGCCGATCGAGATCACGGCCTTCAGATGGGGGTTCTTCGCCTTCAGCTTCCGCAGCTGGTTGAAGCTGCCTTTCAGCGGCTGGTCCCAGGCGTCGGCGACGCCGTCCACCGAGTCGGCCGCGCCGATCGGGCGCTGGTAGTCGGCCCAGGCGTCGGCCTGGTCGGCCAGGTTGTCCTCGAAGCAGGTGCCCTCGGGGGAGATGTTGCCGAAGGCGTAGTTGATCACGGTCAGCTTCGACGCCTGGCCCGAGTCCTGGACCTTCTTGGCGGAGAAGCCGCCGTAGACGCTCCACCCGGGGAAGTAGGCCACGCGGTGGCCGGGCAGCCGGCGGCTGTCGTCGTCATCGGCGTGAGCGGTCGCGGGGACCGCGACGAGCGAGGCGAGCAGAGCCGTCGCCAGGAACGCGGAGGTGCGTCTGAACATACTGGTGGCCTTGTCTGAGTGGGGTCAGATGATCTGTACCGATCGCGAGAAGAGGTCTAGTCCATCCGGGAGGTGCGCACAAGAGGCCGAACCGCGCGAAGTAGCCTGGGCTGCTTGGGAATTGATGTGACGTCAGTCGATCGGGATGTGCAGCACGTACTGCGAAATGCCGCCGTTGCGGTAGTGGACCGCCTCACCGGGGGTGCCGATGCGGACCATCGCGTCGAACTCGACCGAGCCCGCGGTGACCGGTGACACCGGTGAAGGAGGATGAAGCGGTGGTTGCCCCTTCCGTCGGCGCCGATGGACCGCCCATCGCGCCGGACGGTCCGGCGAACGGTTCGTCGGTGGGCGGGGCGGTCGTCAGGGTTCCTCGTGGAGTTGTCGTTGTTGCGCCTGGGGGAGGGTGGGCAGGCTGATCGCCGCCAGGACGGCGGTGAGTTCGGCGCGTTGCGGCCACCCGACGAGAGCGGCGGCGGACAGGTCCTGCCATGCCGTGGCGGTGGGCAGGTCCTCGAGGTCGGTACAGCTGAGCCCGGCCAGGTCGAGGGGGATGACCGTGTGGCTGAGGTGCCAGATGCCGACCTCGACCTGTCCGCGCAGTACCGCTGCGGGAACCTCGGGGAACTTGCAGGGAACGTAGACGTATCCCTGGCCGGGCGGGTAGGCGGATTCGGTCAGCAGGACGTGGTCGGGTGAGTCGTGGTCGATGGCGACCCGCGCGCCGGGAGCGGGCTGTGCGGCGCCCGTCCTCGTGACGGCGACGAGTCGGCGCGGCGCGTAGTAGGTGCCGGGGGGCAGAACGAGGGTGGGTGCCGCCCCCAGCCGTCGGTTCGCGTCGCCGAGCGTGCCCGCCGAGACGACCGCGAGGTCGTACTCCCCGGCGACGATGGCGTCGATGCGGCGGGCGCCACCCCGTTGGTGGTGCACGGTGTGGGGGACGCCCAGTGCGGTGAGTTCACCTGCGAGGGACTCGGTGAGGACGTCGATCTCCACCGGCCCCCCGGGCGGGAAGAGCAGCCTCAGCGGCGTCAGCCCCGCCAGGTGCCAGGCGGCGCCGATGTCGAGCGCGTCCACGGTGCGTCCGAGATGGCCCCGTGAAGTGACGGTGAGCGCCTGCTGGTCCGCAAGCAGCTTCAGTGCGCGCTGGACCGTTCCTGCGCTGGCGCCCAGCGCGTGCAGGTAGTGGCTGTTGGTCGGCAGTGATGCTCCGACGCCGGCCCGGAGCGCGTCGACGACGATCGCCTTCACGGCCTGGTCCAGCGGCCGCTGTGCCGCCGGAGGGGTGAGGGGCCCGGTCCGGTCGCTCACAGGTGGCTCCTTCTTCCGCTGTCGGGTGCCGCGGCGCCCTCCCCGCGATCCGGGCCGCCCGGACGTCGCCGGTGGATCACGTTACAGGACCCCATTGACAGGTCTGCGGGACCGCCGTACGGTCACTCCAAAATTCGAGTACTCCGAAAATGGAGTATTCTGGGAGCGGCGCGGGGTGAGCGTCGCCTTGCGGAGGGAACACGGATGAACCTCACGCTGGAATCGATCGCCGCCGCCGCGGCGGGTGGCCTGTTCGCCGCGGCCGTCGGCGCGCTGGCGGCGTTCGTGCTGTGCGGACTGATGATCCTGATCGGCACCGCTGCCGTCATCGGCGCCGGGAACCCCTGGTTCCTCGAACATGTCGCTCTGGGGGAGTGGTTCGGCCCGCACATCGCCTTCGCCGGCGCGATCGCCGCGGTCGCCTACGCGGCCCGCCGCGGCAAGGCCGACACCGGACGCGACATCGTGTCCGGAATGGTCGGCACGGCGGACCCCCTGACCCTGGTCGTCGGCGCGGCCTTCGGCGTCTTCGGTCTGGTCGCGCAGAGCGCCCTGAACCAGAGCGACTGGATGCTCACCTACACCAACACCACGGCCATCACCGTGGTCGTCTCCGCGATCGTCGTCCGGCTGGTCTTCGGCCGCACCGGGCTGTTCGGCAGAACAGAGGCCACCGGCCTGAGAGCCCGGCTGCGGACCACGGAACAGGCGGTATGGCTCAAGTGGCAGGAGACACCGCTGATGAGCGGCCTGCTCGGCCTCGGTGTCGGATTCCTCGCCGCCTGGTCGGCGGTCGCACTGGCGAAGACCCACCCGTCCCTCGGCGTCGCGGCCGGTGTCCTCGCCTTCGGCGTCTCCGCCCTCTCCCTGGTCTTCCTGGCCACGCCGGTCGCCGTGCCGGTGACCCATCACATCACCGCCGTCGCCGCCGCGGCCGGCCTCGCCTTCTCCTCGGTGTGGATCGGAGCCCTGGCCGGCCTGGTGACCGCGCTGGTGGGCGAGGTGGCCTCGCGGCTGTTCCTCATCCACGGCGACACCCACATAGACCCCCCGGCGGTGGCCATCGCCGTCATGACCCCGGTCGCCCTCACCTCGGCAGCCATGCTGACGTGACGACGCGGTACGGGAACCACTCATCAACAGAAGGACGAAACGTGTCTGACATCTCCACCGTGGTGGACCTGCTCACCGAGGCCCTCGGAACCGACGCGGTGAGCACGGACCCGGCGGTCCTGGCCGCCACCAGCCACGACACCTGGCCGGTCTCCACCAAATGGGACCTCCAGGGCGAGCACCCGTACCCGGCGCAGGTGGTCGTCCGGGCCCGCACCGAACAGGACGTCGTGACCGTGCTGCGCGCCGCGGGCGACACGGGCACCCCGGTGACGACCCGTGCCCTGGGCTCCTCGGTGACCGGTCAGCCGCTGCCGACCCGCGGTGGCATCGTCCTGGACGTGTCCGGACTGGTCGGCCCCCATGTCGTCGACGAGATCGACATGACGGTGACGGCTCCCGCGGGCAACAACGGCGGCGAACTGGAGGACGCGCTCAACGCGGCGGGCTGGACCACCCGTTTCTCCCCGCAGTCCCTGTACCGTTCCTCGGTCGGAGGGTGGCTCGCCACCCTCGCCACCGGCCAGTTCTCCTCCCGCTACGGAGGGATCGAGGACCTGGTCGTCGGCTACCGCGTGGTGCTGGCCACCGGGGAGACGGCCGAGCTCAAGGCGTCGCCCAGGGCGGCCATGGGCCCCGACCTGCGGCAGTTGTTCCTCGGTTCCGAAGGGACACTCGGCGTGATCACCCAGGTGACCTACAAGATCATCCCCATCCCGTCCGACCAGCGGCTGGAAGCCTTCCGCCTCCCGGACGTCGCCGCGGGCCTCGCCGTGATGCGCGCACAGGCCGCCGTAGGACTGCGGCCGTTCCTGCTGCGCCTGTACGACACCGACGAAGCCCGCCACGCCATGGCCGACCCGACGATCAGCCACCCGGTCCTGTTCGCCGGCACCGAGGGCGAGCCGGCCGTCTCGGCCGCCGAGCTCCGGACCCTCACCGACATCGCCACCGTCCACGGCGCGACAGCGATCGGCCCGGAACCGACGGCCGCCTGGATGGGCCGCCGCTTCGACTTCTCCACCGTCGAGAAGTACCTCAAGACCCCCGGCGGTTACGCCGAGACCATCGAGGTCGCCCACACCTGGCGGCACATCGAGGGCCTGTACGACGCGATGAAGGAGGCCCTCGCCCCCCTCGCGGACGAAGTCCTGGCCCACTTCTCCCACGTGTACACCCAGGGCACGTCGATGTACCTCATCCTCCTCGGCCACGCGGAGGACGACGACGCCGCCACCGAACGGCTGGAGACGATCTGGTCGACCGCCATGGCGGTCTGCCTGGAGCACGGCGCCGAACTCTCCCACCACCACGGCGGCGGCCTGGCCCGCTCCCCGTACGCGCGCCGTTCACTGGGCCCGTCCCACCTCGTCCTGCGCAAGCTCAAGCGGGCGCTGGACCCCGAAGCCGTCCTCAACCCGGGAAAGCTCGGTCTCTGAGCCCCGTACACCCATCGCCGCCCCGGCGGCGGCGCACTCCCAGGACTGGAGCTCAACGATGACCACCGCATCCCGTCTCCTCGTCATCGACGAGGGCACCACCGGCACCCGTGCCCTGGTGTTCGACGGCACCGGCACCATCCGCAGCCGTGCCTACAGCGAGTTCACCCAGCACCACCCGGCGGCGGACCGGGTGGAGCACGACCCCGAGGAGATCTGGCAGCTCACCTCGGCCCGCATCGCCGAGGCGCTGCGCCTCGACGACACCGAGCCGGCCGCACTGTCCGCGGTCGGCATCACCAACCAGCGTGCCACGACGGTCCTGTGGGACCGGACCACGGGCGAGGCCGTCGCCCCGGCCATCGTCTGGCAGGACCTGCGCACCGCCGCCATGGCCGCCGGCCTCCGGCCCGAGTGGGGGAGGACCGTGCAGGCCCGCACCGGCTGGACCCTCGCGCCGGTCTACTCCTCCCTGTCCCTGTGCTGGATGTTGGAGAACGACCGCGACCTCGCCCGTCGGGCCGAAGCCGGGGAACTCGCCTTCGGAACCGTCGACTCCTGGCTCGTCCACCGCCTCACCGGCGGCGCGGTGCACGCCATCAGCGCCTCGAACGCCGCCGTCACCGGCGCGTACGACCTGCTCACCGACTCCTGGTACCGGGAGTGGCTCGGCGCCCTCGGGCTCCCGCTGAGCCTCTTCCCCGAGGTCGTCGACGACTCCGGGCTCATCGGAACCACCGACGCCGCGGTCATCGGCGCCGAGATCCCCATCACCGCGGCCGTCGCCGACCAGTCCGCCGCCCTCTTCGGGCAGGGCTGCGTCCGTCCCGGTGACGCCAAGACCACCCACGGCACCGGCACCTTCCTCGACGTGAACACCGGCACCGCACCCGTCATCTCCCGGCACGGGCTCAGCACCATCATCGGCTGGCGCCGCAACGGCGTCACCACCTACGGGCTGGAGGGCTACGCCCCGGTCACCGGCTCCGCGGTCCAGTGGCTGCGGGACGGAGCCCGACTGCTCACCAGCGCGGCCGAGACCGAGGACCTGGCCCGCGGCGTCCAGGACAACAACGGCGTCTTCTTCGTCCCGGCACTGACCGGACTCGGCGCCCCCTCCTGGGACTCCAGCGCCCGTGGCCTCCTCATCGGCCTCACCCCCGGAACCACCCGGGGTCACCTCGCGCGCGCCGCACTGGAGGGAATCGTCTACTCCATCAAGGACTTCATCGAGCTCATGTCCGAGGAGTCCGGCCGGGCCGTCACCACGCTGCGTGCCGACGGCGGAGCCTCCGCCAACGACTTCCTGCTCCAGTTCCAGGCGGACATGCTCGGCGCCACCGTCCACCGCCCCTCCAACGTCGAGGCGACCGCCTCCGGCGCCGCCTATCTGGCCGGCCTCGCCGCCGGGATCTGGTCCGACCCCCAGGACTGCTTCCGGGGCACCGACGACGACGCCGTCTTCACCCCGTCGATGGACCACGCGTCCCGCGACGCCAACTACGCCCAGTGGCAGCGAGCCGTCGAGCGCGCCAAGGGATGGGCGGTCCAGCCGTGAAACGCTTCACCGCAGCCGATCTGCCGACCGAAGCCGACCTCCTCGTCATCGGCGGAGGCATCACCGGCGCTTCCGTGGCCCGGGACGCGGCCCTGCGCGGACTCTCCGTGGTCCTCGTCGACCGCGACGACTTCGCCTCCGGCACCTCCAGCCGGTCCTCGAAGCTCATCCACGGCGGCCTGCGATACCTCCAGACCCACCAGTTCCGGATGGTCAACGAATCGGTCCGCGAACGCGAGGTCATGATGCGGATCGCCCCGCACCTGGCCGACCTCCAACCCTTCCTGTACCTGGTCTACGACGGCTACCCCGAGGGCCGCGCCCTGCTCAACCTGGGCCTCACCTTCTACGACGCCTTCTCCCGCGCTCCGCTCCAACGACGACACCGCATGCTCGGCCGTCAAGCCGTACTCCAGCGCGAACCGCACCTCAACCCGCACGGACTCAAGGGCGGCGGCCTCTACCACGACGCCCTCACCGACGACGCCCGGCTGGTCCTCGACGTCCTCAGATCGGCGTCCCGGGCCGGAGCCCTGCTCGCCAACCACCGCGAGGTCACCGGACTGGTCCGGGAACACGGCCGCGTCGCGGGCGCCGAACTCACCGACCGGCTCACCGGCGAACACCTCACCGTCCGCGCCAGGGTCGTCGTCAACGCCGCGGGCCCCTGGGTCGACCGCGTCCTGGGACTGGAACGGACGCCCGAGCACCCCACCCTGCGGCCCACCAAGGGCGTGCACATCGTGCTGCGCACCGAGGACTTCCCGCTCGGCACCGCCGTGTTCCTGCGCTCCCCCTCCGACGACCGCGTCGTATGGCCCACCCCCGCCGGCGACGGCCGGCACGTCTACGTGGGCACCACCGACACCGACTTCACCGGCTCCCTCGACGACGTCGTGGGGGACGAGCAGGACTTCGCGTACCTCCTGGAAGCCGCCAACCACACCTTGCCGGGAGCCAAGGTCGACACCAGTCACATCGTCGCCTCCTGGGCCGGACTGCGCCCCCTGATCGCACCCGCCCCGGGCACCTCCAACTCGGCCGCCTCCCGCGAGCACACCCTCACGACGGGTCCCGGCGGCATGATCACCGCCGCGGGCGGCAAACTGACCACCGCCCGGCTCATGGGCGCGCAGATCGTCGACCTCGTCGCCGGACAACTGCGTGACCGGCACGGAATCCGCGGACTGCCCCCGTCCACCACCGGCCGCGTCCCGATCTCCGGCGGCGCAGCCGGGGAGATCTTCCGCGCCCGGCAGGACCTGGCCTCGGCACCCGTCGCGCCGGAGACCGGAGAACGATGGCTGCGCCGCTACGGCGGCAACGCCCGCGAACTGGCCGGCGCGGTGGCCCGGAACGAGAAGGACGGCGTCACCATCGGCGACTCCGTACTCACCCGGGCGGAGATCGACCATGCAGTGCACCGCGAGATGGCCATGACCGTGGCGGACGTCCTGGTGCGCCGGACCGGTTCCTTCTTCTGGTCCGGCGACGGCGGCACCTCCGTGATCGACCAGGTGTCGGACACGCTCGACGCCGCCCACGGCTGGACACCACGACAGCGCGCGACACAGCAGACCGACTACCGGCGCTGGGTCGAACGCAACCGGGGATCACGAACGCTCTGACGTCCCGGATGCCTCACGGGCCCGGGCCCTGGGAGGCGTCGCGCATCAGGAGGCGGCGACGAACCTCCAACCGGTCTCGAAGTCGGCCCAGTTCTCGGTGGAGGAGAGATGCGTCCCG
The DNA here is from genome assembly GCF_042871255.1 of Streptomyces sp. NPDC005955. Lineage (NCBI taxonomy): Bacteria > Bacillati > Actinomycetota > Actinomycetes > Kitasatosporales > Streptomycetaceae > Streptomyces > Streptomyces sp. NPDC005955. Next base: position 18,321 of record NZ_JBIAIF010000009.1, read on the forward strand.
GACGCTTCAGGGGCGGCGATGGTCACCACGCCGCCGGACTTGTAGTTCCCTTTGAAGCGCACGCGGATGCCGTCGGAGCCGGTGGGGTGCGGTTGGGAGGGCTTGGAGGGGTCGTAGCTCGACCCGGCGAAGCCCGGGTGCCCCATGGCCCAGCACTGTGCCCAGCCTTCGTCGGAGAGCGGCTGGCCGGCGGGCTGCTGGACGAAGGCGTTGTCCGCCTCCCGGTGGACCAGGGCCATGCCGCTGTGGACATTGGTGATCCGGAACCAGGTGTAGGGGTTGTCCTCCTGGTCGAAGAAGGTGGTCACCCGCCACCTCTGGTTGGCGCCGCCGTGGCGCTGCCACAACAGGGCCCTCCCACCCGCCTGCTGGGAGGCGCCGGCCATGTCCCACACCAGATCGGGCCGCCCGGCCAGATGGATGAACACCTCCCCGTCCGGGACGGTGAACCTCGTTTCGCGGTCACGGATCGTCGGCATCCTGATTCTCCGCTCTGTCGCAGGTCGTCCGCACGGGCCCGACGGGGTGCGGGTCGGGCGCCCGGGACGTGGTGGACCGGCTCCACCGTAGGGACCGTGCGGCCACGGCGTACAGAACGGCAAACCGGCCACGTCGTCCGGTGCCCGGGCGCCACGTGCAGGGCGGGGGAGCGGGTGGCGACGGCGCGGATGCGAGGGGCCTTTCCGCGACCGGTGGGTTCCGGTCGTTCTGGGGGGCGACGCAGGGGTTCCGTTTCGAGCGGGCGGGGCAGCGGCCCGTTCTGCGTGGAGTTCCACGCCTTCGTGAGCACGGACGTCGCCGGTGGGGCGGCGCGCACCGTCCGGGCTGCTGAACTCGGGTACGCGGGGTGCGGGGGCGATCGTTCCCTCGGCTGCTCGCAGCGGAGGGGTCAGTCCGGGAACGCAAGGGCGTAGGCGTACCCAAATAAGGGGGGTATGCGCCATTCCGTCTCTGTACGACCGCATGGGGGCTGTCTGTTCGATTTCCGGTAACGGCGCCGTGTGGTCGACTGTGCCCGGCTCGGCATGACCGTTCCTTTACCCGCTCTCCAGACAGCGGCTGTTCCTCCCCGTGCGGCACTCGCTCTTGCCCCGGGGGAGGCCACTGCCCGAGCGCGGACGGTCCACGAGGACCGTGGGCCAAGCTCATGAAGACCCACAGCTGCCCCATCCGCACCGGGACCACCCGCGAAGGCCGAGGCCGACGACTGGTCCCTGCTCACCTTCGGGCGGTGCGGGAAGTGAGCGACGCATGTCGATCGGCCGGTTCCGCAGGATTCACCTTCTCTGGGAGGAGTACGGGTCATGGGGTTCATGCGTTACAAGGCGACGGGCTTCAGCTGGGTGCTGGCGGCCCCGGCGGGCAGTGAGTGGCGGCTGCTGTTCTCGCAGGGCATGGAGGGTGCCCTGGTGAACGAGCAGCAGCGGATCGGCTCGGACTGGCTCACCGGGCTGGCGCCCCAGTTGTACAACTTCCCGAACCGGGGTGCGGCGCTCGGCGCTCTGCTGCTGTCCCGGCCGGGGGAGCCGCAACAGAGCCTCTTCTTCTACGGCAACACCTACACCTGGTACGACTGGGAGCAGGGCGGGCGGGTCCTGAGCGAGGGGCCGTGGACGACGCTGGCCAACTGGGGCACGGCGCTCCCGACCGGTTACCGCTCCCAGGTCGACGTCCTGTTCCAGGCGCCGAACGCGGCGGACGGCTCACGGCAGACGTACTTCTTCAAGGGCGGGCGGGTCCTCACCCTGAACTGGTCCACCGGGGTGGTGCGCGAGGCGCTGATCACCGACGGGCCGGACGCGTCGGGGTGCGCGGGCTGGGCCGCGCTGCCGGAGGACTTCCGTTCCGGCCTGGACCACGTGGCCCCGTACAAGCCCGCGGCGGACGGCACCCGGCAGAGTCTGCTGATCAAGGGCGCCCAGGGGGTCCTGTTGAACTGGAAGACCGGGGTCCTGGCCTCCGGCGCGCTGGACCGGCTCGGTGTGCCCGGACTGGCCGCGCTCCCCGAGCACTACCGCACGGCCCACCGCCCGTTCACCGGCCGCTGGACCGGCACCCTCGGCAACCAGCGGGTCGAGGTGCGCGTCGACATGGAGGGCGAGCGGCCCCTGGGCGTCATCAGCGGCGACCTGTTCACCGGCAACACCTGGACCGACTCCTTCCGCACCACCACCGAGCTGTTGGTCGTGTCGGGGTACGGCCTGGTCAACGTGAGCGCCACGGGCCTCTCCTGGGCGAACAACTCGCCATGGACGAACGTCGTGTTCCAGACGTCCCGGGTCGCCGTGAACAGTCCCCTGTCCACGGCCCACTTCGCCCTGCTGGCGCGCGACAACAGCACGACCCTGCAGCTGTCCTGCTCCTACGTGGGTCCGGCGCTGCGCTCGGTCGAGCTGGAGACCGACGCCATGGCGGGCACCCAGGTCTTCCAGAGCTACGACACCTCCCGCGGGGCCGCCGTCCCGCGCGGCTACCGCAACCGGGTGCTGACCCTCGCCTCCGCCTACGCCGAGGCGGGCATCGAACTCAAGAACGCGGGCCAGGTCAATGTGGTCGCCGACAGTTCGGGAGCCGATCTGAAGTGGTCGGAGGCCGAGCTGCACGCCGCCATGGAGGCCAACTTCAGCCTCCACCGGGACTCCGAGCAGTGGAAGATCTGGGCCTTCGTCGCCACCTACCACTCCTACCACGACAGCGTCGCCGGGATCATGTTCGACCAGGTCGGCAGGCAGCGCCAGGGCGTGGCCGTCTTCTCCAACGCCCTGCGGGACTACAACGCGCTGAACACCTCGATGGAGCTGTTCACCTACGTCCACGAGCTCGGGCACGTCTTCAACATGCTCCACTCCTGGGAGAAGAACCTGGCCGTCCCGCCCGCCCCGCTGGGGCCGAACAACGGTTTCGGCGAACTGTCCTGGATGAACTACCCGTCGGTGTACGCCAACGGCGACCGGCGGCCGGAGCACTTCTGGCAGGACTTCCCGTACGGCTTCAGCGACAACGAACTGCGCCACCTGCGGCACGGCTTCTACCGCCACATCGTCCCCGGCGGCGACAACGCCATCACCAACGCCGCACTCGACCTCAGCGCCACCGCACAGGCGTTCACGCTGCCGGGCACCGGCGAGGACCCGGGCCTGTCCCTGTCGCTGGGCGGGAAGCGGTTCTTCGGCTACGGCGAACCGGTCATGGCCGAATTGAGGCTCTCCCGCACCGGGATACGAGGGGACGTCACCGTGGCCGAGGCGATCGGCCCGAAGGGCGAGCGGACCACGATCGTCATCACCGATCCGTACGGCCGTACCCGGGTGTTCCGGCCGATCGCCCGCGCCTGCACGGGACACGGCCCCCAGGAGCGGACCCTCACCCTCACCGAGGCGAACCCGGCCGTCTACGAGACCGCCTACCTCGGCTACGGCAGCGACGGCCTGTACTTCGCCGAACCCGGCCTCTACAAGATCACCGCCGTGCACACCGGCCTCGACGGCGCCCGCACCGTCTCGCCCACCCGCACCGTCCGGGTCCGTACCCCGCTCGACCGCGCGGACCAGGAGGTCGGCGAACTCCTCACCGGCGACGACCAGGGCACCCTGCTGGCCTTCCTCGGCTCCGACGCGCCCCACCTCACCACCGGGAACGACGCCCTCCAGGAGCTCGTCGAACGCCACGGCGACCACCCGCTCGCCGCCTACGCCCGCCTCGCGCGGGGCGCCAACGCCGGACGCCACTTCCAGACCATCGGAGAGGGACGCCTCCAGGTCCGTCAGCCCGACACCAAGACCGCCGTCGCCCAACTCACCGAAGCGGTCACCGTCTCCCGTACCGACCAGGACACCGGCCTGGACAACCTGACCCTCAACGCCGCCTTCCGCCGCCTCGCCACCGTCCACGCCAAGGCCGGCGACCTCGAACGTGCGGAGGCCACCCTCGACACCCTCGTCACCCACTTCCACGACCAGGGCGTCCCCGCCCCCGTGCAGCAGCGCATCCAGGAACAGGCCGACACGACCCGCGCCCGGATCCGCGAGACCGCCGGCGAGCACCAGGACTCCTGAGGTCCGAGCCCGCCCCCTGACCGAGCGAGGGGCGGGCGAGGACGGACGAGTCGTCGCGGCGGACCGTCATCACCTCGGGGTCACGGTGACGCGGGGCTGGTTGCGGGGATGCCGGCCCGCTGCGACAGCGAGGTGGAGTAGCGGCGCAGCAGCAGGACCGCGGTGGTGGCGAGGCCGGTGAGCAGGCCGAGCCAGATGCCGAGGGTGTCCAGTTCCAGGGTGTGGGAGAGGAGCCAGGCGGCGGGCAGGCCCACGGCCCAGTAGCCGACGAGGGTGATCCGGAAGCCGCTCCTGGTGTCGTCGAGGCCGCGCAGCAGGCCGATGCCGATGTTCTGGGCGCAGTCGAAGAACTGGAGGAAGGCGGTGACGACCAGCAGGTCCGTGGCGATGCTGACGGCACGGTCCGCGTCGGAGTCCAGGAAGGGGGCGAGGACCAGCCCGGGGAGGGCGAGATAGACGAGGCCGACGGCGGTCATGACGGCGGCGGCGCAGGCAAGGGCGGTGTTCTTGATCCGGCGGGCGTGGTCGACACGGTCGAGGGCGAGTTCGCGGCTGACGTGGAGGGACGCGGCGTGGGAGAGGCCGACCGCGACCTGGAAGACGATGTAGACGAGCTGGTTGACGGCGGTGTGCGCGGCGAGGGCGGCAGGGCCGAAGGAACCCGCGAGGAGCGCGGTGACCGAGAAGAAACCGGCTTCGGATCCGTAGGTCGCGGCGATCGGGACGCCGAGGCGGACCAGCCTGCGGACGGTGGCGGGATCGGCCCGGGCGACGTTCAGCGTGAGCATCGGCGCGAGCTCGGGGTCGCGCCGGGCGGAGGCGTACAGGGCGAGGAAGGAAAACAGATGGACGAGTGAGCTCGCGATGCCGATGCCGTTGAGGCCCAGTTCGGGCAGGAACCCGATGCCGTGCATGAGGACCCAGGCCAGTCCCGCGTTGACGGCGACGGAGGCGAGCGTGATCCGGAGCAAGCCCTGCGGGCGTCGCATCCCGATGGTGAACTGCCGTATCGCCTGGAACCACAGACAGGGCAGCAGACCGGGGGCGAGGACGAGCAGCAGGTCCTGGACGAGGGGGACGACGGCCGCGTCCTGGCCGAGCCGGGTCAGGGATCGGCCGATCAGGACCATCAGGACGCCCCCGCCGAGTCCGGCGAGCGTGGCCACCGCAAGGCTCGCCCGGACGATGGCGCGCACCTCGTCGTGAGCCGCCCCGGAGGAGTCCTCGCCGTTCTTCTCCGCCCGGGCCGTCGCCGCTGCGATCTGGTTGCCGACGGAGGTGATCAGGCCGACGCCCATGGTGCGGATCTGGTTGAAGACCACCAGGGCGAGGCCGCCGGCTGCCAGCTCGCGCGTGCCGAGAAGACCCATCATCACGGTGGACGTGGTGCCGATGGCGACCTGGGCGAGCTGGGTGAGGACCAGCGGGACGGCGAGTGTCGCGAGGGCGCGGCTGTCGCGGAGGAGGGTGGTCAGCATGAGGTCATCGGTTCCTGCGGAGTGTGGTGAGCCGTTCGTCGGTCTCCCGCCCGGGCTCCGGGCAGAGCAGGTCGGGGGCACGCATCCGGTCGTCGTCGGGGACCGTGTCGAGGTACGTCTCTCCACCGTCGTTGATCAGTGTGACCATAATCGTTCCGGGTGAGGGCGAGTCGAGCGGAGTGAGCTCCTCGCGGGCGACCCCGCCGACGGTGCCGCCGAGCGTTCCGCCGGCACCGGCCGCACCGATGCCGTTGTTCGGGCGGTATCCGACCAACCATGGACCGTAGCGCTGGAGTCGGGCGAAACGAGCCCCTTTCGGCTCCCCTGGGAATCGCCTCCGGGGTGCACAACCAGCGCTGTGGTGAGCGGAGTTCTGGGAAGGTGGTGCGCGCTCACGCTCGACCGGGACGACGTGCTGATGATCCGTCACTTTGCGATGCGGGTTGTCATAAGGATAGGCAAGCCTAAGATGTCGTGGTTCTTCCTCCGAAGTGGATAGAGGCTGTACGTGAACGTGACCAGGCGACAAGCGCTGCTGGCCAGTGGGGCGACGGGCGCGACGGCGCTCCTCGCCGCCTGTTCGGACGGGAGCGCCCCCGCCGGCCGGCCCGCCACGGACGGGGGCAAGCCCGCGAAGGGCGGCACGCTACGGGTCGGCGCCCTCGGTCGCGTCAACGCCGTCACCCGCGACCCCCACGGCACCCAGGCCAACGAGAGCGACTATCTGATCATCGCCCTCCTGTACGACACCCTCACCACTCCCGGGAGCGGCGACAGCAACACCGCGCCCCGGCTCGCCAGCACCTGGAAGCCCTCCGCCGACTTGAAGACCTGGCGCTTCACCCTGGCCTCCGGCGCCACCTTCCACGACGGCACCCCCGTCACCGCCGAGGACGTCGTCTGGTCGCTGCGCAGACTCCGCGGCACCCCCGCCGGCGCCTCCCGACTCCCCGGCATCAAGGCCTCGAACATCACCGCCGACGGCGAAACGATCGTTCTCGTCTCCGACTACCCCAACGCCGAACTCCCCCTCCTCACCCGGCTGTCCACCTTCGTCCTCAAGAAGGACACCCCGGAGGGCGAGCTGGAGAAGGCCCCCGGCACCGGCCCCTTCCGCCTCGACTGGTACCGGTCCGGCAACGCCCGACTCGTACGCAACGAGAAGTGGCACGGCGGCGAGGTCCTCCTCGACGCCATCGAGGTCAAGATCTTCGAGTCCCCGCAGGCGATGGCCAACGCCCTGCTCGCCGGGCAGATCGACCTCGCCTCCAACGCCGGCGCCGTCGCCGCCCGTACCGCCGAGAAGCGCAAGGACATACGGATCGTCCGCCGCCCCGACGACATGGCCATGCCCATCGTGATGCGCGCCGGGTCCGGACCGTTCGCCGACCGCAGGGTCCGCGAAGCCCTACGCCTCGCCGTCGACCGCAAGGCCATGGTCGACCAGGTCCTCTCCGGCTACGGCAGCGTCGGCAACGACGTCCTCGGCACCGGAGACCCCGCCTACGCCCGGGACATCCCGCAGCGCACCCGCGACCTCCAGCGGGCCAGGGCCCTGCTGAAGGAGGCGGACTTCGACACCGCGAAGACCTACCGGCTCGTCACCACCGAGGACGTCCCCGGACTCGCCGAGTCCGCCACCCTCTTCGCCACCCAGGTCCGTGAGGCCGACGTCCGGATCGAGGTCGTCAAGCAGGAATCCGCCGCCTTCTACGAGAAGACCTGGCTCAAGGGCGACCTCTACACCACCTACTGGGGCACCAACGACTCCGTCGTCTTCCTCGCCAGCAAGACCATGGTCTCCGAGGCCGCCCAGAACGAAGCCGCCTGGGAGAACGCCGACTTCGACACCGCCTACCGCAAGGCCATCGGCACCCGGAACCCCGCCGACCGCACCCGGGCCCTGCGCCGGCTCCAACTCCTGGAGCACGAGCACTCCGGCTATCTGCTCTGGGGCGTCGCCGAGGGCATCGACCTCGCCACCGCCGCCGTCCGCGACCTCCCTGAGCTGCCCGGCTACGGACGGGTCCAGCTGGAGCGGACATGGCTGGCCCGCTGACCGCGAGCGGCCCCGACGGCGCCGCCGGACCAGGCCCCGGCGCAGGCACCCACCTGCGCCGGGGCCTGTACGGCACCCTGTGGCTCGGCGGGGTCCTCGCCCGTCGGCTGCTGCTGCTCGCCGTGCTGCTCGCCGCCGTCTTCGCCGCCGTGGAACTGCTGCCGGGCGACGCCGCGAACGCCACCTCCGAACGCGGCGAGAGCAGCGCCGACATCGACGCCCGGCGGGTCCTGCTCGGCCTCGACCGCCCCGTCCACGAGCGCTTCGCCGACTGGATGACCGGACTGCCCACCGGGGAACTCGGCGTCTCCGCCCGGGGCGAATCCATCGCCGACCTCCTCTCCCGTCCCTTCCCCAACACCCTGCTGCTCGGCGGCACGGCGCTGCTCATCACCCTGCTCGTCTCGATCGCCCTGGGGTGCTGGGCCGCGCTGCGCCCCGGCGGGGCCGTCGACCGCACGGTCTCCGCCACCGCGACCGGCGTGCTCGCCCTGCCCGAGTTCGTGGTCGCGGTCGCCCTGCTCCTGACCCTCTCCCTGTGGACCGGCTGGCTCCCCGCCGTCACCCTCGTGGGGGCGGACGGCGCCCCCGCCTCCTGGGACATGATGGTCCTGCCCGTCCTGGCGCTGGCGATCCCCCAGATCGGCTGGAACACCCGGATCGTGCGCGCGGCCCTCGCCGACGAGGCCGACGCCCCGCACGTGGAGACCGCCGTGCTCGACGGGCTGTCCCGGCGCCGCGTCCTCACCCACCACCTGCTGCCCGGCGCACTGCCCACCATCACGGCGGGCATCGCCACCTCCACCGGCATGCTCCTCGGCGGCGCGGTCGTGGTGGAGACCGTCTTCAACTACCCGGGCATCGGATCCGTCCTCGCCGGCGCCGTCACCGACCGCGACAGCCCCCTCATCGCCGCCGTCGTGGCCGTCACCGGGACCGTCATCACCCTCGTCCTGCTGGCCGCCGACCTGATCCGCGCCTGGGCCTCCGGAGCACGCACATGACCGCTGACCACCCCAAGGGCCCCGACCGGAGCACCGGCCGAAGTCCGGACCCGGCACCGGGAGCGTCCGCGACCACCCCGCGCCCTCGGCCCGTGCCCATCGGCGTCCTGCTCCGCACCGCGCCCGCGCTCCTCCTTCTCCTCGTGGCCGTTGCCGGCCCCTCCCTCGCCCCCCACGCCATCGACGTCCCCGTCGCGGCCCCGTACGCCGGACCCGTCAGTGACGCGCCCCTCGGCGGGGACCAACTCGGCCGGGACGTCCTCAGCCGCCTCCTCGCGGGCGGCCGCGAACTCATCGTCACCTCCCTCCTCGTCGCTCTCCTCGTCACCGCCCTCTCCGCGCTGCTCGGCACCGTCGCCGCCCTCCGCCCCACCGTCGGCAGGATCGTCGAACGCACCGCCGATGTCCTCATGCTGCTCCCCGCCGTGCTCGGGATCCTCCTCATCGCGCTCTCCTGGCCGGACGGCGGACGCCTCGCGGTGATCACCGCTGCCGTCGTGATGGGCGTGCCCTACGCCGTCCGCCTCGTCACCGGTGCGGCGGCACCCATCGCGGCCTCCGGTTACATCGAGGCCGCCGCCGTCGGCGGAGAACGCCTGTGGCACCTCGCCGTCCGGGACGTGCTGCCCAACCTCCGCGCCACCCTCCTCGCCCTCTTCGGGCTGCGCTTCGTCGCCGCCGTCTACCTCGTCGCGACCGCGGGTTTCCTCCAGGTCGGACCCCAGCCCCCGGCCGCGGACTGGGCCCTGATGATCCGCGAGAACGCCGCCGGGATCGTCCTCAACCCCTGGGCCGTCCTGGCCCCCAGCATCGCGATCGGCCTGCTGGCCATGAGCGTCAACCTCGCTGCCTCCGCGCTCGTCCCGAGGAGCGGCCGGAAAGCGGTGAACACCCGGTGAACCACACTCCGCAGTGGTACCCCGAGGGCCGGACCCCCGAGCGCGAAGTCACCGTCGACGTCGCCGGGCTGACCATCACGGCGTCGAACGGCCGGCTCCTCCTCGACGGGGGCACCCTCCGCCTCGTCCCCGGCCGGGTCACCGCCCTCACCGGGGCCTCCGGGAGCGGCAAGACCACCCTGCTGCGCGCGATCGCCGGGGCACTGCCGCACGGGGCCCGTCGGACCGCAGGCCGGGTGGAGATCGACGGCCGGGACGTCCTGGACCTCGGCCCCGATGCCCTGCGCGCCCTGCGCCGCCACCGGCTCGCCTACGTCGGCCAGGACCCCGCGACCGGGCTCAACCCCCGGATGAGAGTGCGCGGACTCCTCGCCGAGACCGCCCGGGACCGCGACACGGCGGCGCTCGTCGCCCTACTGGAGGAGGTCCGCCTCCCCGGAGACCGCGCCTTCCTCTCCCGCCGCCCCGGTGAGCTCTCCGGCGGCCAGCAGCGCCGGGTCGCCCTCGCGCGTGCCCTCGCCCGCCACCCGTCGGTCCTCCTCCTGGACGAGCCGACCGCCGGCCTCGACCCGGCGCTGCGGGACGAGATCGCCGACATGCTGCGCCACCTCGCCCGCAGCCACCGGCTCGCCGTCGCGCTGTCCTGTCATGACGGCGACCTCGTCGCCCGGCTCGCGGACGAGGTCGTGAACCTCTCCCCGGCCGTGAGCCGCCGGCTCGGCTCACCGGCCCGGCCCGTCGACCGGATCGCTCCGGCCGCCGACGCCCCCGTGCTCTCCGTCACCGGATTGCACGCCGCGTTCCGCCGCCGCGGGGCCGATGTGCCCGTCCTGCACGACGTCGGGTTCAGCCTCGCTCCCGGAACGGTCGCGGGGATCGCCGGGGCCTCCGGCTCGGGCAAGACCACCCTGGTCCGGGCGATCGCGGGACTTCACCGGCCCACCGCCGGCACGGTGGCCCTGTCCGGCGCCCTCCTCGCGCCCACCGTTTCGGGACGCAGCCGGGAGCAGCGCCGCCGCCTTCAGTTCGTTCCGCAGGACCCCCTGGGCACGCTCAATCCCGCCCGCCCCCTCGGGTCCGCCATCGGCCGCCCCTTGCGGCTGCACCGCCGGACCGCCGGCCGGGCCGCGACCGCCGACCGCGTACGGGAACTGCTGGCCGACGTCGGCCTCCCCGCCGCCTTCACCGACCGCTATCCATCGGAACTCTCCGGCGGCCAGCGCCAGCGCGCCTCCATCGCCCGGGCCCTGGCGGCGGATCCGGACGTTCTCCTGTGCGACGAGGTGACCTCCGCGCTGGACGCCTCCACCGCCGAGGCCATCATGGACCTGCTGGAAGGGCTCCGCGGGGAACGTGGTCTGTCGATCGTCCACATCAGCCACGACCTGCGCCTGCTGGCGACGCGTACGGACACGATGCTCGTCCTCGCGGAAGGCAGGGTCATCCGCTCCGGGCCCACGGGAGGATCGCTGACCGAACCACTCGACCTCCGCGATGCGAAGGGGGACTCCGACCGTGCGCGACCCGGCCGCACCGTGATGCCCTGATCACGCTTGATCACCTTGAGCCGCACGGTCGGTCGGGGGCGTCCGGTCAGCGCGATGCCCGGTTCGCTGTGATGTGCACCGGGATTCGGCCAAGGTCAGCGGATCGGCCAATTCGTCGTGGAACGTGTGCTTCCCGTTGATCGCCGGAGCCCACCGGGACAAGCTTCAGCGCAGCCGGGGCGGGGGCCCCGGCGCACCATGGGGAAGTTAAGGAGAGCTCACCCACCATGTCGATTCGCAGAACGTTCTCCGTCGCGGCCGTGGCGGCGACCCTGGCGGGCGCCGCGTTGATCGCCGCACCCGCCGCCCAGGCGGCACCCGCCGTGCCCTCGGCGCCAGCCGCGCCCGCCGCCGCCCGGTCGGTCTGGCTGAACTACGGCTCGTACTACTCCGCGACGAACTGTCACTACACGGGGCAGGCCCTGGTCCGGGTCGGGCACGCGTTGGAGTACTCCTGTGGCAGTGCCCCGGACTACGAGCTGTGGGTCCGACGCGGCTGACCTTCCGGTTCCGGTGCCCGCCGTGCCGCCCGGCTCCGGGCGGCACGGCGCGTTCCCCCGAACCCCGGTCCGGTACGACGGTGGGGAGTGACCCCGTCCCCCGTCCCCGCGCCCCGCGGCTCGCTCCCCGGCCCCGCGCCCCGCGCAACTGGCTCTACCGGGTTCGGTCGGATCCGCCGACGTCGAAGTGGCCAAGGACGCGCACCGGGGGAATCGGCGTCGAACGGGCCGAGGTGCGGCTTGCCCGCAACGCCGGCGAGCAGGCCCGACGAGGAGGGCGGGTGCGGCGCCCGAGTGTGGCGACCGTCTCAGAAGCCGACGGCTGCGGACCGTGGCCCGCTGCCCCTCGCCGCGTGCACCGGGAGTCGACCCCGCACCAAGTAGCCCCTGGTCAGAGGGTGTTGGGCGAGGGCTCGCTCCCCTTCGGCGCGCTGTTGCCGACCCGTACCGCTCCGCACCCCGTTTCACACTCCGTCTCGCTATGTGTCATCACTTGACATTAGTCCGCCTTATGGAAGATAAAGATCAAAGTTTGGGTTGAACCTCACGCTCTGTGATGTTTGGGCGTGATTCCGTCGAACATCTATGTGAATGAGTGCTGCCGTGTCCCACCCCGCCGTTCCCCTGCGCCCCACCCGCGATCCCGTGCGGGAGTGGGAGGCGTGGTGTGCCGAGCGGCGGCGCGCGGTCACCTCCGCGACCGGCAACCTCGCCCTCGTCGAGACGCGTTGGCTCCCCGCGGGCCAGCTCCCCGACCCGGTGGCCGAGCGTGCCGGGCAGCCGGCGACCGTCACGGTCACCACAGTCGAGCGCACCGACCTCGTCACCGGTGAGCCCGAGCGCGGGCTGCGCTTCTGGGACGCCGACGCCCCCGCGATCCGCGCCTTCGCGCACACCGAGGTCTTCCCCTACGACCCGGCGTGGGTGCTGGACGCCACGTACACCCCCGTCACCGGGGCCCGGAAGGTCGCCTTCGAGCACATCCGGGACAACGGCGGCACCCGCGACCTGGTCGTGCCCGGCGACATCCGGCTGACCGTCGACGGCCGCGACTACACCCTCAACGCCTTCGACGACGACGGCGTGCTGCTGCTGGTCTTCGGTGACCCCACCAACGGACAGAGCACCTACGGAGCCGGTCGTTTCCTCTTCGTGGACCGCACCGGCCAGGACACCGTCCGCCTCGACTTCAACCGGGCCTTCGTGCCGCCCTGTGGATTCTCCGATCAGTACAACTGTCCGATGCCGCCGCGGCAGAACCGCATCCACCTGCCCGTAGCGGCCGGTGAGAAGCGTCCCGTCTTCCGCGACGGCGTCCCCGCACAGCACTGATCCGACCCCGGCACCTCCGACCGCCGCAGCACGAAAGCGCACTCTCTGCCATGAACACGAAGAGCCTTCGCACCTCCTCCGCCCTCTCCGCCGCGACCGCCGCGGTCCTCGCCCTCACCCTCACCGCCTGCGCCGGCGACTCCACCGGCACCACCTCCGGCGGCAAGCACGACCCGAACGCCACCGTGAACATCGGGTCCCTCTACGAGCCGCAGAACCTCGACAACACCGGCGGCGGCGGACAGGGCGTCACCGAAGCCCTCCACGGCAACGTCTACGAAGGGCTGTTCAAGCTCACCGACGGCGGCAAGGTGGAACCGCTCCTCGCCGAGTCCCACCGGATCAGCACCGACGGCCTGACCTACACCTTCACCCTCCGCGACGGCGTCACCTTCCACAGCGGCAAGAAGCTCACCAGCCAGGACGTCAAGCACAGCCTGGAACGCGTGCTCGCCCCCGACTCCCAGTCGGCGCGGAAGAAGAACCTCTCCGTGGTGAAGTCGATCGCCACCCCCGACCCGCGCACGGTCACCGTCAAGCTCTCCCAGAAGTCGATCTCCTTCGTCTACAACCTCACCTACGTGTGGATCGTCAGCTCCGAGGCGAAGGACCTCAAGCAGAGCGAGGACGGCACCGGCCCCTACCGGCTCGACCGGTGGACCCGCGGCTCCGCCCTGAGCCTGGACCGCTTCGCCGACTACTGGAGCGACGCGGCCGCCAACAAGAAGGTCGTCTTCCGCTACTTCAAGGACGCGACCGCACTCAACAACGCCCTGCTGACCAACGCCGTCGACGTGGTCACCAGCGAGCAGTCGCCCGACGCCCTCGACCAGTTCGAGAACAACTCCAGCTACAAGGTCACCGAGGGCAACTCCACCACCAAGCTGCTGCTCGCGTTCAACGACAAGGCCAAGCCCTTCAACGACACCCGGGTCCGTCAGGCGGTCTCCTTCGCCATCGACGACAAGAAGCTGCTGGAGTCCGTCTGGGGCGGCCACGGCAAGCTGATCGGTTCCATGGTCCCGCCCACCGACCCGTGGTACGAGGACCTGACCGCCATCGACGCCCACGACCCCGAGCGCGCCAAGAAGCTGCTCGCCGACGCCGGCTACCCCAAGGGCTTCAGCCTCACCCTCGACACCCCCAACTACGACCCGCACCCCACGGCCGCCACCTTCATCACCTCCCAGCTCGCCAAGGTCGGCATCACCGTCAAGATCAACACGATCACCCCGGACGAGTGGTACACCAAGGTCTACAAGAACCGGGACTTCCAGGCCACGCTCCAGGAGCACGTCAACGACCGCGACCTGGTCTGGTACGGAAACCCGGACTTCTACTGGGGCTACGACGACCCACAGGTCACCGCCTGGGTCGAGAAGGCCGAGCAGTCCTCCACCGCCGCCGAGCAGACCGCACTGCTGAAGAAGGTCAACCGCAAGACCGCCGAAGACGCGGCCAGCGACTGGCTCTACCTCTACCCGCAGATCGTGGTGGCCAACACCCGGATCTCCGGCTACCCGCTCAACGGTCTGAACTCGCAGTTCTACGCCTACGACATCAAGAAGGGCTGATGGCGCGCTACGTCCTGCGACGCTTCGCCTTCCTGCTGGTCTCGCTGGCCCTGGCGAGCGTGGTGCTCTTCGTCCTGCTGCGGATGCTCCCGGGCGACCCGGCCAACGCGCTGACCGCCGTCGGAGCCACCGACGAGCAGATCGCCGCCGCCCGCGCGTCGATCGGTTCGGACCGTCCGCTGCCGGAACAGTTCGTCCACTGGATCGGCCAGTTGGCCCGCGGTGACCTCGGAACCTCCTTCGTCAGCTCGCTGCCGGTGGGGCCCGAGGTCACCACCCGCCTCAGGGTCACCCTCCCGCTCACCCTCGCCGCGTTCGTACTGGCCGTACTGATCGCCGTACCGGCCGGTTTCCTCGCCGCCCACAAGCGGCGCACCTGGTACGGCGCCCTGCTCAACGGGGTTTCCCAACTCGGCATCGCCATACCGGTGTTCTGGCTCGGCATGATCCTGATCGTGGTCCTCGCGGTGAACGCCCGCTGGTTCCCCGCCGGCGGCTTTCCGCCCGACGGCTGGGCCCAGCCCGGCGAAGCGGTCCGCTCGCTCGTCCTCCCGGTGATCACCATCGCCCTGGTGATGAGCGCGTCCCTGATCCGGTACGTGCGCTCCGCGGCCCTCGACGTCCTCGGCAGCGACCACCTGCGCACCGCACGCGCACTGGGGTCCTCCTTCGGCGGCGCGATGTGGCGCCACGGGCTGCGCAACGCCTCCGTACCGGTCATCTCCGTCCTCGGCATCGAGCTGGCCTCCACGCTGCTGGGCGCGGTCGTCGTGGAGTCCGTCTTCGCCCTGCCGGGGCTCGGCTCCCTGCTGACCACCGGCATCACCCAGCACGACTACCCCGTCATCCAGGGCGTGCTGTTCGTGTCCACCCTCGCGGTCCTGCTGATCGGCTTCGCCGCGGACCTCGTCCAACGGATCGTCGACCCGCGCCTGCGCGCCGGACTGTCGGGAGGCCCCCGGTGACGTCCCTCGAACCCGTGACCACGAGCGCCGCCCGGCCCGGGACGACCCCCGGGCCCGGGCGCGCCGAGACCGGGACCGAGCGCCGCACCACCCGGCGCTCGTACACCCTGATCGTCGGCTGCGCGCTGGCCGGCTCGATCGCCCTGCTCGCCCTCGTCGCCCTCTGGTGGCTCCCGTACGCCACCGACGACACCTCCGGCGGACGGCTCGCCGGGCCCGACGGGGACCACCTCCTTGGCACCGACAAGCTCGGCCGTGACCTGCTGACCCAGGTGATGAACGGCGCCACGATCGCCTTCCAGGCCGGCCTCGGGTCCGTCCTGATCGCCGCGACCCTCGGGCTGGTGCTCGGCGTGCTCGCCGCCTTCGCCCAGGGCTGGCTGGACGACAGCCTCTCCGCCTTCCTCGACATCCTGATCGCCTTCCCGACCCTGCTGCTCGCGATGCTCGTCGTGGCCGCCCGCTCCGGCACCCTCGGCTCGGCGGTCCTCGCCATCGGCCTGGCGCAGAGCGCGGTCGTCGCCCGGCTCGTGCGCATCCTGGTCAAACGGGTCCTGGCGCAGGACTACATCACCGCCGCCCGCACCTCCGGCACCTCCTGGGGCCGGATCGTGACCGGCCACGTCCTGCCCAACATCTGGCCCACCCTCGCGGTGAACCTGGCGCTCCAGTTCGGACTGGCGGTGCTCGCCGAAGCGGGCCTGTCCTACCTCGGGCTCGGCGCGCCACCGCCCAACGCGTCCTGGGGCCGGCTGCTGCTGGAGGCCCAGGCCACCTTCACCACCGCCCCGATCGGCGCGCTCGCCCCCGGCATCCTCCTGGTCGTCCTCGTCATCGGCGTCAACCTGATCGCCGACGGGCTGCGCGACACCCTCGACCCGACCACCCGCGAGAGGTCCGCATGAGCATCCTCGCCATCCGCGACCTGGTCATCCGCACCGCTGACGGACGCACGCTCGTGGACCACCTGTCCCTGGGCATCGCCCCCGGCGAGCGCCTCGGCCTGATCGGCGAGTCGGGGTCCGGCAAGTCGCTGACCTCGCTCGCCGCCCTCGGCCTGCTGCCCGAGGGCATGACGGCCACCGGCAGCGTCGAACTGGCCGGCACCCAGGTCGTGGGCGCCACCGAGAGGGAACTCACCGCGGTACGCGGCAAAGAGGCCGCGATCGTCTTCCAGGAGCCCCTGACCGCGCTCGACCCGCTGATGCGCGTCGGCCGTCAGATCGCCGAACCCCTCGCCCGCCACCGCGGTCTCAAGGGCGCCGCGCTGCGCCGGGCCGTCCTCGAAGCCCTCAGTCAGGTCCGGCTCCCCGAACCCGAACGGCTGGCCCGCTCCTTCCCCCACGAGATCTCCGGCGGTCAGCGACAGCGGGTCGCCCTCGCGATGGCCCTGGCCTGCGACCCCCGACTCCTCATCGCCGACGAGCCGACGACCGCGCTCGACGTCACCGTCCAGTCCGACCTGCTCGACCTGCTCGACGCGCTGGTCCGGGAACGGGCGATGGCGCTGCTGTTCATCAGCCACGACCTCGCGGTGGTGGCGCGGACCTCGGAGCGGGTCATCGTCCTCAAGGACGGCCGGGCGGTCGAGGAGGGCACCGTGCACGACGTGGTGCACGCACCCCGCGACCCGTACACCGCGTCCCTGGTGGACAGCGCACGCCAACTGGAGCACGCCCTGGACCGACGGAGGACGTCATGACCCCCACCGGGACCGGGCCGCTGCTGGAGCTGGACGGCGTCTCCTACGCGTACCGGGGCGGCGCCTCGCCCGTCGTGAGCGACGTCCACCTCGCCGTCGCCCCCGGGGACAGCCTCGCGCTCGTCGGCGAGTCGGGAACCGGCAAGACCACGCTGCTCAGGCTGCTGCTCGGGCTCGCCCGCCCCACCGCGGGCACGGTCCGCTTCGACGGTGCCGAGCTGCGCCTGCGTGACCGCGAACTGATGCGGCGCTTCCGGCGCGGCGTGCAGTGCGTCTTCCAGGACCCGTACTCCTCGCTCGACCCGCGCCGGCGCATCGGCTACACCGTGGCCGAGCCGCTGCGCTCGCTCGGCCTGGACGACCCCCGCACGGCGGCGCCCAAGGTGGCCGCCGCGCTGGCCGCGGTCGGTCTGCCCGCGGACGCGGCCGACCGCTACCCGCACGAGTTCTCCGGCGGTCAGCGGCAGCGGATCGCGATCGCCCGCGCGACGGTGTGCGAACCGCGGGTGCTCCTCGCCGACGAGCCCGTCAGCGCGCTGGACGTCACCACCCGCGTCAAGGTCGTGGACCTCCTCCACGAACTGCGCGAGGAGCGCGGTCTGACGCTGGTGATGGTCTCCCACGACCTGTCGGTGGTGGCGTCGCTGTGCGAGCGTACGGCGGTGCTGGAGAAGGGGCGCGTGGTGGAGGAGGGGACGACGGACCAGGTGCTGGGGGCGCCGCAGCACCCGTACACGCAGCGTCTGATGTCGAGCGTGCCGCGCTTGCCGGCGTAGCGGGGACGAGCACGGTGGCGCGGCCGTCGCGGTCGCCCGACCCTCAGGGCTGCACGCCACAGCGGCGCGCGATCGCTTGGAGGCGTTCGAGTTCGCGTCGCGCTGCCGTGAGGTGCGCGAGGTCGAGGGCCATCCCGGCGCGGGCCGAGACGTAGCGGATGTCCTCGCGGGTGGCGTCGTCGAGATCGGGGGCGGCCCGCAGACGGCGGCCCGTGACCCGCAGGTGGATCGCGATGCTGTCGAGGTCCTCGCGCAGGTGCACGGGAAGCACCCGTCGCCGTCCGTCCTTGGCGTAGTCACGGGCCCGCCGGTCCGCCGTACGGGGATCGCACGACACGGGTGCCCAGGGCAGGCCGGCGTCGCGGGCGGCGTCGTGCATCTCCGCCACCAGGGCGCGCGCGGACGGGCGGTCGCCCTCGGCGGCTGCCGCGCGGGCCGTCCGCAACGTGGCGCCCAGTCGTGCACGGACCTCGGGGTCCTCGCCGGTGCGGGCGTCCAGATAGCTGGACCACACGTCGAACGCCTGCTCCAACTCGGCGTCCAACATGATCTCGTACACGTGCGGCACGCGGCCGTCCTTCCGTCGGGCACGTCCCGGAGTGGGACGGCGGACAGGATAGGACGAACTCCGGGCGGGGCGCGTGGGTGATCCCCGCGGTGGGGGCCACCCCAAGGAGCGGCCCCCACCGGGTCGTCACCTCAGAGCGCGGGGGGCGCGCCCGCGTTCTGCGCCGCGGCCCCGCCCATCAGCGCGTCCGCCGCCACGAAGCGCAGGTCCTGCTCCAACAACCCCTCGATCACGGCCGGCAGGGCGGCCACGCTCTGGCGGCGGTCGCCGCCGCCGTCGTGCATCAGGATCAGGGAGCCCGGCCCGGCGTGGTCCAGCACCGTACGGGCGATCTTCTCGGGGCCCGGGCGGGCCCAGTCCCAGGAGTCGACGTCCCACAGGGCCAGGGCGGGCCCGCCGGACAGGAGTTCGCCCAGGGTCTCCGGGGTGCGCGCGCCGTACGGCGGCCGGAAGACCACCGGGACCCGGCCCACCGCGCGGTCGAACGCCTCGTCGGTCCGCTCCAGTTGGAGCCGGAACTGACGGGGAGTCAAATCGGGCAGGAACGGGTGCGACCAGGTGTGGTTGCCGAGGCCGTGCCCCGCGTCCACGATCCGCCGCACCTCGTCCGGAAGCGCGTTCACGTGCAGGCCCACGCAGAAGAAGGTGGCGTGCACGCCGTAGCGGGCCAGGATGTCGAGCACCTGGCCGGTGAAGACCGGGTCGGGGCCGTCGTCGAAGGTCAGGGCGATCTCGCGGCGGTCGCGCGGTCCGTGACGGAACCAGCGCCCCGCCCGGGTGAGTTCCGCCTCGTGGGCGGTGCTGCGCCGGATGCCGCCGTGGTAGTCGTCGTCCCGACCGGTCTGGCCGCCGCCCTCCGCCGTCAGCGGGGAGAGCGAGGCGAGGTCGGTCCTCGCCCGCTCGGCGAGGGCCCGCGCCGCTACGGAGCCGAAGTCGGGCCGCTCGGGAAGCACCCAGGGGTCGGCACGGTACACCGGCAGGCCGGCCGCCGTGAAGAGGCCGTCCACCAGGCCGTTGGTGCTCTCCACGACGACGGCGCGGGGCGGCGCGGACGTCGGGCCGGGCGCCCCGAGCCAGGCGGTCAACTCCGGTACGCGCTCCGCACCCCAGTGGGTCGGGGCTGTCACCCGGGTCCCTTCGGCGTCGATGACTTCCACGTCGTAGCCGTCGGCTGACCAGGCGATTCCCGCGTACAGCATGCGTTCTTCCTCCTCGGGGATGGGATCGGACGGACGGACCGGCCCCGACGCGCCCGTTCCGCCGCACGGCCCGGACGGGCCTACGGGCGGGCGAACGGGTGCGTGTACGGGGGTGCGTACGCAGGGGGCCGGGATCGGAGCCGGCTGCGCGGACGGACGGATGTGGAACGTCGTTGCAGGCGGGCACGGTTGGGGATCCCGGCTTCCGGTGGGACGGGGGATCCTGGTGGTGCGGATGGGGCGATGGCCGGAGTCGACCAGGATTCCTGGCTCCGGCTCTGGGCGGAGTTGGCTGGTGCACCCCCTCTGACGAGGGGTTTTGTTGCTGTGCTCAGATTCCGGCGAGGTCGGCCAACGGGCCCGACGCCCACCGATGTCCACGAACTCTCCATCATTGCGACACAAGTGCGACACCGGCACGCTATTGTTCGCATGCCCTGCCGAAGGTCCAGACCATATCCAAGGGCAACATCTGCGCGCCATGCCCGTGAACGTCTCCTGTGTCATCGCATTCCCGGACCAACCTCCCCCGGGGACCATGCTCTTGGAGGACATCATCAACGCCCAGCCCGCACCGTTGACCGTTCCCGACCTGCTCGATGCCCGGGCCGCGAAACAGCCCGACCGCGTCGCGATCCAGGTCCGCGGCGGCGGCACGCTGACCTACGGGGACTGGCGCGAGCGGGCCGTCCGGGCCGCCCGGGAGCTGGAGGGCGCCGTCCGGCCCGGCGAACTCGTGGCCCTGCGCTTCACCGACCGCGAGTGGGACGCCTACGCGGTCGCGATCCTCGCCGTCCACTACGCCGGGGCGGCGGCCCTGCCGCTCCGCGCCGACCTGGCCGAACCGGAGGCGGTACGGCTCGCCACGACCTGCGGCGCCACCACGGTCCTGCGCGGGGCCGAACTGCCGCCGTTGGGCGCCGCCCTGGGCGGAACGGACCTGACGCTGGCCGACGTCGAAGCGGCCGCGAACGCCCCCACCGGCCCCGGCGATGCGCTCGGCCGCAGGCGTACCGGCCCCGCCCCGGGCGACCTCGCCCAGGTCGTCGGCACCTCCGGCACCACCGGCGACTCCAAGGGCGTACGCGCCTCCCACGCCAACCTCACCGCCGGCCAACGCCTCCACCCCCGCCCTCGGCCCTACGCCCACTCACACCACGCCCTGCACTCCTTCCCCATCGGCACCAACGCCGGTCAGGTGATGCTCATCAGCGCCCTCACCGGCGCGCCCACCACCGTGGTCCTCCCGCGCTTCGACGCCGAGGAGTTCGGCCGGGCCATCGAGGAACTGGACGTCGGCACCGTCTTCCTCGTCCCGTCGATGGCGATCGAACTGCTCAACTCCGGTGTGCCCGACCGCCACGACCTCTCCGGCGTCCTGCTGCTCAGCTCCTCCGCCGCCGCGCTCCCCGCTCCCGTCGCCCAAGCCCTCGACCAGGCCCTGCCGAAGGCCACCGTCGTCAACGTCTACACCTCGTCCGAGGCCGCTCCCGCGCAACTCTCCGCCGTCGTCGGCCAGGCCCCGCCCGGAGCGGTGGGCCGCCCCACCGACCCCCGGGACCTGCGGATCCTCACCCCGGACGGCAACCCCGTCCCGTCCGGTGAGACGGGCGAGATCTGGCTGCGCCAGCCCGGACCCCCGCGCTCGTACGCCGGTGACCCGGCCGCCGGCACCACCGTGTTCCGCGACGGCTGGGTGCGGATGGGCGACCTCGGGCGCCTGGACCAGGACGGCTATCTGCACCTGGTGGACCGCGAGAGCGACGTCATCAAGTCCGGCGCGCTCAAGGTCTCCACCCTCCGCATCGAGGACGCGCTGCACGAACACCCGGACGTCGCGGACGCGGCGGCGCTGGGCGTACCACACCCGGTCATGGGGTCCGTACCGGTCGCCGTCGTGGTTCCCACCGCCAATGGTCTGGACCTCGACGCGCTGCGACTCTTCCTCAGTACCCGCCTCGCCCGCGCCGAACTGCCCGTGCGCGTCCTGCTCGCCGACGACCTGCCGCGCAACGCCTCCGGCAAGGTGGTCAAACGCCGGCTGCGCCCGCTCTTCGCCACGGACGAGGAGCACACGACGGGCACGGCGGCCACGGATGCCGGGGCCGCGGTCACCGTTCGGCCCCCCGGCACCCCCACCGAACTGCGCCTCGCCACGATCTGGCAGGAGGTGCTGGGCCGCCCGGTACACGACGTGGCCGACGAGTTCTTCGCCCTCGGCGGCGACTCCTTCCGCGCCGTGCACCTCGCCACCACCGTCACCGACCGGTTCGGCGTCGACGCCGGTGCCGACCTCGTCTTCGGCCGCCCCTCACTGCGCGCCCAGGCCGCCTGGCTGGACGAGGAGACGGCCCGGGAACGGACCCCGGACCCGGGCACCCCCGCCGACCGCCCCGGGAGCGGCGCGCCCGCCCCGGAACCCCCGCCCTACCTACGCGCCCTACGGGCCCAGCACCACGAGGTCCCGCTCACCAGCCAACAGGAGGACTTCCTCGCCTGGATGGCCGAGGAGGACGGCCGCGACGTCGGCGCGGTCACCGCCTTCTTCCGCATCACCAGCCCGCTGGACCGCCAGCTGCTCGACCCCGCCCTGTCCCTGCTCGTACGACGCCACCCCGCCCTCCGCACGCGGTTCGTCCCCGCGCCCGGCGACGTGCGCGGCCTGGTCCGCACCGTGCTCGCAGAGGCGCCCCACACCCGCATCACCCTGATGGACGCCCCCGACGCCACCGACGAGGAGGTCAACGCCCTGCTCATCGCCGAGCGGGACCGGCTCACCGACCTGGCCGCCGACCCGACGGTCCGGCTGCTCGTCGTCTCCCGCGGTCCCGAAGAGCACGTCATGGTGCTCGCCGTGCACCACATGGTCGCCGACGGCTGGTCGATCGGCGTCCTGCTGCGCGAACTCAGCCTCGCCTACGACGCCCTGCGCCGGGGCCGCACTCCCCGACTCCCCGAACCCGAACTGTCCTACCCGGAGTTGGTGAACTGGGCCAACGACCGTTGGGAGAGCGGCCGCCGCCACTTCGCCACCGCGCTCGCCGGCGCCCCGTCCGCACTCGACCCCTTCCCGGGGCGGCGCCCCGTCGACCGCGTGCACACCGTCGCGCACCCCTTCACCATCGCGACCGGACCCGCCGGACGGCTGCGGGAGCGGGCGGGCGCGCTCGGCGTCACGCCGTTCATGGCCGTCGCCGCCCTGTGGAGCGGACTGCTCACCTCCCGCGCCGACAGCCCCGACCTGGTGCTCATGACCCCGGTCCCCGGGCGGCCCAGGGCCGAGGCGCAGCAGGCCGTCGGCTGTCTGGTGCAGTCGCTGCTGGTGCGCGTGGACTGTTCCGGCGGCCCCGGCTTCGCCGAACTCGCCGAGCGGGTCCGACGGGCCGTGACGGGGGCGCTCGACCACCAGA
Organism: Streptomyces sp. NPDC005955; assembly: GCF_042871255.1. Taxonomy (NCBI): domain Bacteria; kingdom Bacillati; phylum Actinomycetota; class Actinomycetes; order Kitasatosporales; family Streptomycetaceae; genus Streptomyces; species Streptomyces sp. NPDC005955. The sequence continues at coordinate 41,389 of NZ_JBIAIF010000009.1, forward strand.
TGTACCCGTACGCCGAGTTCAAACCGCACGTGGTGGCGTTCCCGGCCTGGCTGCGGTACGAGAGCTGGGCCGCCGAAGCCCATCTGCCCGGTCTGCGCTGCGAGCCGTGGGAGCTGCCGCGCGGCACCACCGTGCCCTGGCCGTTGCCCGGCGGGGACCTCGGAGTGCCCGAACTGACCGTGGTCGAGCAGCCGGACGGGTCGCTGGACTGTTGGATCCAGTACAACGCGCTCGCCTTCGAGGAGCCGGTGATCGGCTCGCTGGCCGACGACTTCCGTGCGGCCCTGACCGCGGCCGCCGGTTCCTGACGCCTGCGCCGACCACCGCCACGCTTCGATCGGCACCCTGCTCGGGGCCCCGCCCGTCCTGACCGACGTCATGCCTCCCCGCACCCCGTCCCGACCTCCGTCCTGCTCTGACGTCATCCGTCCCGACCGTCACACCACCCCGCCCTGACCCGGCCGTCGAGCACCGTCGCTCGCCGACGACCGCAGCCCGTCCCTGCCCGCGCACCGCCCGCCGTCAGCGTCGACGCCGGGCCCTGTCCCCGCGCCCGCGCCCCGCCCTGCCCCACCCCCCCGCATGCACCCGTGCCGGGCGGGAGCGGGAGCCCCACCACGCCCCGCGCGCACGTACCCACCGCTCCACCGCTCACCCTGCTCCACCGCTCACCCCGCTCCAGTCGCACCACCCGTCCCCGATGCCGATAAGACCGAGGAAGACCTGTGACCAGCACCCGCGCCAGCGCCGCCCAGCAGGGCATCTGGATCAACGAGCGGATCACCCCGCTCGGCTCCGTCCACCACATGCCCTTCGCCGTCCACTTCGAAGGCGCCTTGGACCCCGTCGCCCTCGCCGCCGCCTGCGCCGACGTGGTCGGCCGCCACCCCGCCCTCGCCCTGACCGTCCGCGAGGAGGACGGCGTACCCCTCCTCGCCGCCGGCCCGGCGCCCACGCTCACCGTCCGCGACACCACGCCCGAACGGCTGCCCGGCGAGTTGGCCGCCGGGAGTGCGGAACCGTTCGACCTGGCGGTGGGACCCCCCGTACGGTTCACCCTGCTGCGCACGGACCCGAACCGCGCCACCCTGCTGGTCGTCGCCCACCACATCGCCTTCGACGGCACCTCCACCGACGTGTTCCTGACCGACCTGGCGGCCTGCTACGCCCACCGCACCGGCCACGGCCCCGCCCCGACCGGGTCGGCCGCCGACGGCCCCCCGCTCGCCGGCGCCGCCGACCTCCCCGAACCCGACGCCCGGGCGATCGCCGCAGCGTCCGCACACTGGGCCGACCGCCCGCTGCCCGGGCCCACGGTGCTGCTGCCGGGCCTCGACACCGGCCCCGACGGCCCCGACGGCGTCGGTCCGGGCACGGCCGTGGACTTCGACCTCGACCCCGTACTCCGTGCCGACCTCGCCGACACCGCCGAAAAACTCGGCGTCACCCTCTTCGAACTGCTCCTCGCCGCCGTGCACACCCTCCTCCTGCGGTACGGGAACGAGCGCCCCGCCGTCACCGTCGGCCTCGGCACCCGCACCCCGGGCACCGCCGACCGGATCGGCATGCACGCCAACGAGCTGCCCGTGGTCACCACCCCCGAACCGAGCACCCCCTTCGGCGAGTTCGCCCGCACGGTCCGCGCCGAACTGCGCGGCTGCTACCCGCACCGACGGGTCCCCCTGTCCCGAGCCGTCCGGGGCGTCGCGCCCGGCCTCTCCCTCGCCCCCGTCATCGTCACCTACCGCCGCCGGATCGCCCCCGTCGCCTTCCCGGGCGTACGGGCCACCACCGACTGGACGATCTTCCCCGGCACCGCGCGCGGCGCCCTGCGGTTCCACCTCCTCGACGGTCCGGACCGGCTCCGCGTCCTGCTGGTGCACCGTACGGACCTGCCGTCCCCCGTCCGGGCCGACCGCGTCGGTGCCCATCTGCGCCGGCTGCTCGCCTCGATCGCCGCCGCCCCCGGCACCACGCTCGCCGACCTGCCGCTGCTGGACGAGACCGAACGCACCCCGTTGCGCGGACCCGATCCCGCCCCCGACGCCCTCGGCTCCACCCTGCCCGCGCTGCTCTCCCGCTCCTTCGCCGCACACGCCGCACGGCCCGCCGTCACGGTGGGCGAACGGACCCTGAGCTACGCGGAACTGGCGACCGCCGCCACCGGCCTCGCCCGGCGGCTCACCGCTGCCGGCGTCACCCCCGGCACCGTGGTCGCCGTCTGCGCGGAGCGCTCCGCCGAGATGGTGACCGCCGTGCTCGCCGTCACCCTCGCCGGAGGCGCCTACCTGCCCGTCGACCCGTCCTACCCGGCGCAGCGCATCGCCCTGGTGCTCGCCGACGCCGACACCCCGCTCGCGCTCGCCCAGCGGAGCACCGCCCACCTGGTCGAAGGGCACGGCAACACCCTCCTGCTCGACGACCTCTTCACGGGCAACGCGCCCGACGGGACCGACGGGCACCACCGCGCACCCCTGCCGGCTCCCACCCCCGACGACCTCGCCTACCTCATCTACACCTCCGGCTCCACCGGACACCCCAAGGGCGTCGAGGTCCCGCACCGTGCCCTCGCCCACCTCCTGCTGGCCTTCCGCGACACCCTGGCCGCCGGTCCCGACGACGTCTGGCTCGCCGTCACCTCGCTCTCCTTCGACATCTCCGCCCTCGAACTGCTGCTGCCGCTGATCACCGGCGGCCGGGTGGTGATCGCACGCGAGACGGAGACCCGCGACGGCGCCGCCCTCGCCGCCCTGGTCGAGCGGCACGGCGTCACCCACGCCCAGGCCACCCCCTCGGGCTGGCGGCTCCTGCTGGACGGCGGGCTCGACGCCCCCGCCCTCACCGCCCTCAGCGGCGGCGAGGCCCTGCCCCTCGCGCTCGCCCGCCGGCTGCGGGCCCGCGTCGCACGGCTCTGGAACGTCTACGGGCCGACCGAGACGACCATCTGGTCCACCGCCACCGAAGTGCCGCCCGCGCCCGACGAGGTCACCATCGGCCGACCCATCGCCGGCACCACCGCCCTCGTGATCGACCCGGCCGGACACCCCGTAGCGCACGGAGTCACCGGCGAACTGGCCCTGGGCGGGGCGGGGTTGGCCCGCGGCTACCGGGGCCTGCCCGAGCGCACCGCCGAACGTTTCGTCACCGACCCGGTCACCGGCGCCCGCCACTACCGGACCGGCGACCTCGCGAGGGTCCGGCCCGACGGCGCGCTCGACTGCCTCGGCCGTCGCGACCACCAGATCAAGCTGCGCGGACACCGGATCGAACTCGGCGAGATCGAGGCCCGCCTCCAGGAACACCCCGCCGTGGCAGCGGCCGCCGTCTCCGTCCGCGGCGACGAGGGCGACCCGACCGGCCGGATGCTCGTCGCGTACCCGGTGTGGCACCCGGACGTCCCCGTACCGACCGGCCCCGAACTGCGCTCCTTCCTGTCCCGGACCCTGCCGGACGTGATGGTCCCCGGCGTCGTCCACCCGCTGTCGGCCCTGCCCCTCACCCCCAACGGCAAGACCGACCGGGCGGCCCTGCCCGAACCGGCCCGGGGCAGCACGGAGTCCGTGCCGGACACCGCCTCACCGGACGACACCGCGGCCCCGGACGACGGATGGGAGGAGTTGGCCACCCAGATCGCCGCCATCTGGTGCGAAGTGCTGGACCTGCCCGCCATCGGCCCGCACGACGACGTCATCGACCTCGGAGCACACTCCCTGACCATCACCCAGGTCGCGGCCCGCATCCGGGACCGCCTCGGGGTCGACGTACCGCTGGACGTCTTCTACGAGGAACCCACCACGGTGACCACGGTGACCGACGCGGTCGTGTTCGAACTGCTGGCGGAGGAAGCGTGATGGACCCCCTGCACTCCACGGACCCCCTGCACGCCACCGAAGCCCTGCACTCCCCGCCCCCCGACTCCACGGCACGGGGCACCGCGACCACGGCAACCGCACCGCCCGTCACGGCGGCCCGCACGCCCCGGCGCACGCTCAGCGGCGATCAACGCGCCCTGCTCGCCCGACGGCTGCGGGAACGCGCCGCCGTCGCAGCCGCCCGGCCCACCGGGATCCCGGCACGCCCCGACGACGGACCCCAGCCGCTGTCCCTCGCCCAGGAGCGCCTCTGGTTCGTCGAGCAACTGACCCCCGGCACCGCCGCCTACGTCCTGCCCACCGCCGGACGACTGCGCGGCCCGCTCCGGGCCGAACCCCTCGCCGAGGCGCTGCGCCTGATCGCCGTCCGCCACGACACCCTCCGCAGCTCCTTCCCCGTCGACGAGGACGGCGCCCCCCAGGTACGCGTCACGCCCGCCGACGCCTTCACCGTGCCCTGGCTCGCGCGCGACCTGGCCGGGCTCCCCGCCGAGGAGCGGGAGGCCGCCGCCCGCGCCGCCGTCGAAGCCGAGGTCGCGCGCCCCTTCGACCTCACGGACGGACCCCTGCTACGGGCCCTCCTGCTGCGCCTCGCCGACGACGACCACGTGCTCGTGATCTGCCAGCACCACCTCGTCGGCGACGGCTGGTCCGCCGGGGTGCTCCTGGACGAACTCCTCACCGGCTACGAGGAACTGGCCCGGGGCGCCGCCCCCGCCCCACCCCCGCTGCCCGTCCGCTACGGCGACTTCGCCCACTGGCAGCGCGCGCGCCAGGACCTGCCGCAAGCCGCCGCCGACCTGCGGTACTGGTGCCGGACCATGACCGGGGTGCCACCGCTGGAGCTCCCCACCGACCGCCCGCGCCCCGCCCTGCCCGGCCCCGGCGGAGCGACCCACACCTTCCGGCTCGACGCCGACACCTACCGCGCCGTACGCGCGCTCTCCCGGGCCCGGGGCGCCACCCTCTTCATGACCCTGCTCGCTGCCTTCCACGTGGTGCTCGGCCGCTGGTCGGGACAGCGGGACTTCGCCGTCGGCACGCCGTTCGCGGGGCGCCCCACCGAAGCCACCGAGGGCCTGATCGGCCTGTTCAGCACGATGCTGCCGATCCGGGCCGACCTCACAGCGCCCGAGCCGGGGCCCGACACCGCCGCCGACGGCACCGGACCCGCCTTCGGAGTCGTCCTCGACCGCGTCCGCACCGCCGCCCTCGGGGCCCAACAGCACCGCGAGACCCCGGCTCAGCGGCTGGTCGAGGCCCTGGACCTGCCGCGCGACCTCGGTCGTCCGCCGCTCTTCCAGGTCTCCTTCGCCCTCCAGAACCACCGCGCCCAGACCGTCCACCCGCACGACCTGGAATGGCGGACCTTCCCCTTCGAGGGCAGCGGCGTCCACCTCGACCTCGGGCTGTACTGCACCGAGCCCGCCGAACCGGAGGCCGGACTCGACGCCTTCCTCACCTACCGCACCGACCTCTGGGACGCCGACACCGTCGCCCGGCTCGCCGGACACTGGCAACGCGTCCTGGCCCGGGCCGCCGCCGACCCGGACACCCCCGTCGACGCCCTCGACCTCCTCACCCCCGGCGAACGCGACCGGGTGCTCCACGAGTGGAACGACTCCGGCACCGCCCGCCCGGCCGCCGCGACCCTCGCCGACGCCGTCGCCGCCCAGGCGGTCCGCACCCCGGACGAGGTCGCCCTCGTCCACGAGGGCAACACCCTCACCTACCGTGAACTCGACTCCCGGGCCAACCGGTTGGCACGACTGCTGCGCACCACCGGCGCCGGACCCGACCGGCTCGTCGGCGTCTGCCTCGACCAGGGCCTCGACCAGGCCGTCTCCCTGCTCGCCGTGCTGAAGTCCGGCGCCGCGTACGTACCGCTCGACCCCGAGCAGCCTCGTGAACGCCTCGCCCACATGCTGACCGACTCCGCGCCGGTCGCCCTCGTCACCACCTCCGTCCGGCGCTCCCTGCTGACCGCGTCCGACGCACCCGTCCTGCTGCTCGACGGACTCGCGGACCGGCTCGCCGCCGTCCCCGACACCCCGCTCGGCGAAGGCGTAGGCGCGGGACCCGACCACCTCGCCTACGTCATCTACACCTCGGGCTCCACCGGCACCCCCAAGGGCGTGGCCGTGCAGCACCGCCAGGTGCTCACCTACCTGGCCGGCGTACGCCAGCGCTTCGCCGAGGCCGGACTGCCGGACGGCGCCCGCTACGCCCTGCTCCAGTCGCTCGCCTTCGACTTCGGCCTCACCACCCTCTACCTCTCGCTGACCACCGGCGGCAGCCTGCACCTGCTGCCGCCGCGCACCCCCGGCCCGGAGTTGGCCGCCTACCTCGCCGAGCGGACCATCGACTGCGTCAAGCTCACCCCCTCCCATCTGGCCGCGCTCAGCGCCGAGGTGGACGACCCGGCGCAGCTGCTGCCCCGACGACTGCTCGTCCTCGGTGGCGAGGCGTCCGGCTGGGAGTGGGCGCGGGGGCTCGCGGCGGCGGGATCCCGTACCGGCTGCCGGGTGATCAACCACTACGGACCGACCGAGGCCACCGTGGGCGCGACCACCCACCTCGTGGACCCGGTGAGGCCCGCGGCCGGACCCACCACCCCCATCGGGCGTCCGCTGCCGGGCGCGCGGGTGTACCTGCTCGACGCCCGGCGGCAGCCGGTGCCCGCCGGGGTGCCGGGGGAGTTGTGGATCGGCGGCGACCGACTGGCCCGCGGCTACCTGGGCCTACCGGAACTGACGGCCGCACGCTTCCTCGCCGACCCGTTCGCCGCGGCCCCCCGCACGGGCGCCGCACCGGATGCCGAACGATCCGGGAGACCTGAGCGCAACGAGCGGTCCGGGAGACCCGGGGGAACGGAGGAACCCGAAAGACCCGGGGCGACGCGGAGACCCGAGGCCGCCGGGGGAGACGTCACACCCCGGATGTACCGCACCGGAGACCTCGCCCGGCACCGCGGTGACGGCACCATCGAGTTCCTGGGCCGCGACGACCACCAGGTCAAGATCCGTGGCTACCGGGTCGAACTCGGCGAGGTGGAGGCCCATCTGGCCCGGCTCCCCGACGTCGCCCAGGCCGTCGCCGCGGCCCGGGGCCCGGCCGGGGAACTCGTCCTCGTCGGCTACCTCGTCCCCACCGCGGAGGGCACCCCGCCACCGGTCGCCGAACTACGCCGGCTGCTGGCCGAGAAGCTGCCCGACTACCTCGTCCCCTCCCGCTTCGTGATCCTGCCCGACCTGCCCCGGCAGGCCCACGGCAAGGTCGACCGGCGTGCCCTGCCCGAACCCGGCGCGCCCGGCCCCGCGGAGGGCGCCGTCTGGACGGCTCCCGCTACCCCCACCGAGGAGGCCGTGGCCGCCTGCTGGGCCGGCCTCCTCGGGCTGGAACGCGTCGGCGCGCACGACGACTTCTTCGACCTCGGCGGCCACTCCCTGCTCGCCATGCGGATGGTGGCCGCCCTGCGCAAGCTCCTCGGCGCCGAGGCCCGGATCACCCTCATGGACGTCTTCCGGGAGCGGACCGTCGCCGCGCTCGCCGCCCTGGCCGACCGGTCCGACTCCGAGCGCGGACCGAGTCGCCTCCTCCACGAACTGACTGCCCGTCAACCCGTGGAGCGCGTCACGCTCTCCCTGGTCTGCCTGCCGTACGGCGGCGGTAGCGCCGTCGTGTACCAGCCGCTCGCGGACGCCCTGCCGCCCGGCGTCGCCCTGCACGCCGTCGCCGTCCCCGGGCACGACCTCGGCATGTCCGAGGAGTCGCTGCCGCTGGAAGAAGTGGCCCGGCGCTGCGCCGAGGAGGTGCTGAACGGGGTGACCGGCCCGGTCGCCGTGTACGGGCACTGCGGGGTGGGCGCGGCCCTCGCCGTCGAGCTGGCGCACCGGTTGCAGGCCGCCGGACGCGAGCCCACCGCCGTCTACCTGGGCGGGATCTTCCCCTTCGCCCGGCCCACCGAGGGCCTGCTCGGGCTGCTCGCCCGCTTCTCCGTGCTCGACCGGCGGCGCAGCGGACGGCTCCACCTGAACTGGCTCCGCTCCATGGGCGCCGACCTGGAGGGCCTGGACCCCGAGCAACTGGCCACGATCGTCCGCAACGTACGGGAGGACTCCCGCGCGGCCGAGGCGTACTTCACCGAACAACTCGCGCGGCCCGCGCCCGCGTTGGCGTCCCCGGTGGTCTCGGTGATCGGCTCCGCCGACCCCGGTACCGAGTTCCACCGCGAGCGGTTCCGGGAGTGGGGCTTCGTCGGCTCCACCACCGCGGTCGCCGTACTCGACGAGGGCGGCCACTACTTCCTCAAGCACCGCGCCGCGGAACTGGCCGAGATCGTCACCACGGTCCACCCGGCGGTCACGGCCTCGGACACCACGGCGAGCACCGGCGCTCCGGAGCCCGACTCCGCCGCCCTCACCCGCGACCGCCGTCCCGCGCGCGCCACCTGGTGGCTGGACGGAGTCCACCACGCGCGCGCCACCGCCCAGCCTCCCACCGCCCCGGCGACCCGCCGCGACACGCGCCGCTTCGTGGCCGTCGCCGCCTCCCAGACGGTCTCGCAGACCGGTTCGGCGTTGACCGAGTTCGCCCTGCCGCTGTGGATCTACCTGTCGACGGACTCGGTCGCCTGGTTCGGCCTCTTCGCCGTCCTCGGCATCGTGCCGGGCCTGCTGGCCGCCCCGGTCCTCGGCAGCCTGGTCGACCGTGTCGACCGCCGCCGGGTGATGCTGGCCTCGACCCTGGTCTGCGGCACGTCGGAGGCGGTCCTGGCGCTGCTCCACGTGTTCGGGACCCTGCGGCCCTGGCACGTCGGGGTGCTGATGGCGATCCTCTCCGTCTCCCTCACCGGACAACGGCTCGCCTTCCAGTCGGCGATCCCGCAGCTCGTCCCGAAGCGCTACCTGGGCCACGCCAACGGCGTCGTACAGATCTCCGGCGGCATCGCCCAGGTGGTCGCACCGCTCGCGGCGGTCGGCCTGCTCGCCGCCGTCGGCCTGGGCGGCGTGCTGCTGATCGACGTGGTCAGCTACGTGGTGGCGGCGACGATCCTGCTGGTCGTCCGCTTCCCGCGCACGCTGGCCGCCCGACGGCGCGAAACCCTGAAGCAGGAGGTCACGGCCGGGTTCCGGCTGGTCTGGCGCAGGCCGGGATTCCGGGCGATGCTGCTCTTCTTCGCCGTGCTCAACCTCTTCCTGCCGGTCCTCTTCCAACTCGTCCCGCCGCTGGTGCTCGGCTTCTCCGGACTCGGCACGGTGGCCACGGTCTCCCTCGCGGGCGGCATCGGCGCGATCACCGGCGGGCTGGCGATGGGCGTCTGGGGCGGGCCCCGTCACCGTCGGATGCGCGGCATGCTGCTCGTGATTCCGGTGCTCGCGTTCTTCAGCGTCCTGACCGGGCTGCGGCCCGAACTGCTGGTGGTCTGCGCCGGGGTGTTCGGCATGTCCGCGTCCCTCTCGCTGCTCAACGGGATCTATCTGACGATCATTCAGGTCAAGGTGCCGCAGCGGTTCCACGGCCGGGTGATGGCGCTGAACCAGCTAGTCGCCTGGTCCACGCTGCCGGTGGGCTTCCTGTTGATCGCGCCGTTCGGCAGCCACTACCTGGAGCCGCTGATGGCCGCCGGCGGTGGCCTCGCCGACACCGCGGGTGCCGTCCTCGGTACGGGTGACGGCCGGGGGATCGGGCTGCTCTACGTGCTGCTCGGGGTCGCGATCCTGCTCCTGGGGGCGGTTTCGCTGCGGGTGCGGGTGTTGGCCCGGTTCGACCGGGAGGTGCCGGACGCACAGGCGGACGACCTGGTGGGCCTGGCCGCCCTCACCTCCGACCGCCCTGCCGCCCCCGCGGTCGAGGCCCGCCCCGCGCGGACCGACTGAGCGGACGACCGGGGCACGAGGCACGAGGACGACGGGTACGGGGTCGGCTGCCGATCGGTGGCCGACCCCGTACCCCGTGTGCCGCGTGTACCGCACGGTGCCGTGGGCAGGATCGACCACACGGGGATGACGGTAAGGGCGGGAATCGGCCTGGTGGTTGCCTGTCCTGCGGGCAGAGGAGCGGCATGGACATCGGGGTCTTCCTCCCCATCGGCAACAACGGCTGGCTCATCTCGAAGAGCTCTCCGCAGTACATGCCGACCTTCGAACTGAACAAGACCATCGTGCAGCGGGCGGAGGAGCACGGACTGGACTTCGCGTTGACGATGATCAAACTCAGGGGTTTCGGCGGCGAGACGGAGTTCTGGGACCACTGCCTGGAGTCGTTCACCCTGACGGCGGCCCTCGCCGCCGTGACGGAGCGGATCAGGCTCTACGCCTCCGCACCCGTCCTCGCCCTGCCCCCGGCGATGGCCGCGCGGATGGCCGTGACCATCGACTCGGTCGCCCCGGGCCGGGCCGGCGTCAACATCGTCACCGGCTGGGCGCCCGCCGAGTACGCGCAGATGGGCCTGTGGCCCGGGGACGAACACTTCACCAACCGCTACGCCCGGGCCACCGAATACGTCACCGTGCTGCGGCAGTTGTGGAGCGAGGGCAAGAGCAACTTCACGGGCGAGTTCTACACGATGGACGACTGCGTCCTGTCGCCGCGCCCGGCGAGCGGACACATCAGCCTCCTGGCCGCCGGGCAGAGCAGCACGGGGATGAAGTTCGCCGCCGAGCACGCTGACGGCAACTTCATCCTGGGCAGCGGCGTCAACACTCCCCGGGCACTCTCCGAATCCACCGCCACCCTCGCCGACCACGCACGCACGGCCGGCCGTGACGTCGGAGCGTTCGCGCTGTTCATGATCATCGCGGATGAGACGGACGGAGCCGCGCAGGCGAAGTGGCAGGACTACCACGACAACGCCGACCTCGCGGCGCTGGGCTACGTGGTGGAGCAGACGGCGACGGACGGGTCCGCCGACGGTTCCTCGACCGCGAAGATCGTGGCGCTTCCCGAGGGCGCCGTGAACCTCAACATGGGAACCCTCGTGGGGTCCTACGCGACCGTCGCGCGCATGCTCGACGAGCTCGGCGAGGTCCACGGCGTCAAGGGGGTCATCCTCGTCTTCGACGAATTCCTCGAAGGAGTCGAGGACTTCGGCACGCGGATCCAGCCACTCATGAAGTCCCGAACCTCCGTCCCGGGGCGGCTGCCCGGGGGAGGCGGGAGCGCGTAGTCGTCGCTGAAGGCGGCCGGGGTGCCGAGCGCAGTGCGGACCGCCGTGCGACGACCGCCGTTCCGGCGGGCGGCCTGAACTCCCGTCAGGTCGCAGCGTGGTGGGGCCTTGCTCGGAGAGGAGCGCTGAAGGTCGAGTTTCGGCCATCAGCGAGGTCGAGGACAACGGGTTTCGGATCTTCCCTCTCTTCTCCGCCGGGAGCGGCGAGCGGGGGCCGTCCCCGGCCCCTCACCCCCCGACCCCGCAGTGCAGGGAGTCAGTCTTGTTCTCCAACAAACGCCCGGGGCGCGGTGCGATCACCGTCACCTCGGCCCTGGTGGCGACGGCACTCGTCGCCGGAACGACCAGTACGACGGCCTTCGCGGACACCGGGTCCGTCGGGAGCGGCACGGCCACCGGCAGTGCCGGTGCCGGACTCCGATGGGTCACCCTGATCACCGGGGACCGGGTCGGCGTGGACGCCCGGGACCGGGTCGTCTCCGTCGAACGGGGCGAAGGCCGCGAGAAGGTGTCCGTGCGGAGTTGGACCGAGCGGGGGAGCACCTACGCCGTTCCGGCCGATGCCGAGCGACTGATCACCGCCGGAAAGCTGGACCGGCGGCTCTTCGACGTCACCGCGCTCAGCAGCCCCGAGGGTCGACGGGCCTACCGCGACGGCCTGAAGGCCATCGTCGAGTACGAGGGCGCGTCAGCGGCCACAGCCCGTACGGGAGTCCGTACCGACGCGGAGTTGGCGCGCACGCTGCCGTCGATCAACGCGGACGCGGTGACCGTCCCGAAGCAGGACGCGGGCGGGTTGTGGGCCGTCCTCACCGGAGCCGGAGCCGGAGCCGGAGCCGGAGCCGGAACGGGAGGCGGAGGCGGAGGCGGGAGCGCTCGGGCCGGCGGGAGCGCCCCGGGGATCGAGCGGGTCTGGCTGGACGCGGTGCACACCGCGAACCTGGACACGAGCGTGGGCCGCATCGGTGCCCCGAAGGCGTGGCGGTCCGGGTACGACGGCAAGGGCGTCACCATCGCGGTTCTGGACAGCGGGGTCGACGAAACCCATCCGGACCTGGCGACGCAGGTGATCGGGGCGGCGAACTTCACCTCCTCCCCGGACACCAAGGATCGGCACGGGCACGGCACGCACATCGCCTCGATCGCGGCCGGCACCGGTGCCAAGTCCGGCGGCACGTACCAGGGGGTCGCCCCCGGGGCCAAGATCCTCAACGGCAAGATCATGAACGACATGGGGACCATGGAGTCGGGGGCCATCGCCGCCGTCGACTGGGCCGTGGGACGGGGCGCCGACATCGTCAGCATGAGCTTCGGCTCGGGTGACACCCCGGAGGTCACCCCGCTCGAAGCCCACATCAACCGGGTGTCGAAGGAGAAGGGCGTCCTCTTCACCGTCTCCGCCAGCAACGAAGGACCGACTCCGGGTTCCGTCGGTTCCCCGGGCAGTGCGGAAGCCGCCCTCACCGTTGGCGCCGTGGACGACGCGGACCGGATCGCCCTCTTCTCCAGTGTCGGTCCGCTGCACGACGGCGCGATCAAACCGGACATCACCGCTCCCGGTGTGGGCATCACCGCGGCGTCGGCCCCCGGTAGCCACATCGCCGGGCAGGTCGGCGAGAACCCGGCCGGCTACTTCTCCATCGGCGGCACGTCCATGGCGGCGCCGCACGTGGCGGGCGCCGCAGCACTGCTCAAGCAGCGGCACCCCGGCTGGTCGGGCGAACGGCTCAAGGCCGCGCTGACCGGATCCGCCCAGGACGGCGGGTACTCCGTGTTCCAGCAGGGGGCCGGCCGGCTGACGGCCGACCGCGCCGTCGAACAGACCGTGACCGCCGACGAGTCAAGCCTCTCCTTCGGCCGGCAGCAGTGGCCGCACACCGATGACCAGCCCGTCGCCAAACACCTCACCTACCGCAACCACGGCACCCGGGAGATCACCCTCGACCTGACGGTCAAGGGGCTCGACCTCCTGGGCGCCCCCGCCCCCGCCGGCTTCTTCACCCTCGGGACGCACCAGGTCACCCTTCCCGCGGGCGGCACCGTCACCGTGCCCTTCACCGCGGACACCCGGATCGGCGGAGACGTCAACGGCATCTACACCGCCGTCGTCACCGCGACCGGCGGCGGCCAGAGCGTGCGCACCACGGCGTCCGTGGACCGCGAGGTCGAGTCGTACGACCTGAGCCTCGACTTCGTGGGCCGTGACGGAACGCCCAACGCGAACTTCTTCACGCGCCTGCGCCAGCTCTCCGGCGCGGGCGACGTCTCCGTCACCCTGCGCGAGGGCAGCACCGCCAAGCTCCGCCTGCCGCGCGGGGACTACGCGCTCCAGGCCAGCCTCTACCAGGAGACCGGTGGCATGGACCAACTGGTCCACCCCCGCCTGGCGTTGACGAAGAACACCGCCTTGACCGTCGATGCCCGGGCCGCCGAGCCCGTCGTGATGACGGTTCCGGACCCCCAGGCCCGGATGACCGCCGCCTGGGCGACGCACTCCATCAGCATGGGTGAACGGTCCCTGGAGGACATCAACAGCTTCACCACCTTCGACGACTTCCGCACGGCCCAGTTGGGCCCGGAGCGACCCACCGGCGTCAAGCTCAGGTCCGCCCTCTACGCCCAGCGGGAACGCGATGCCGCGACCCAGTACGGCCTCGCCGCCGGCGGCGAGGTGGAGCGGCTCTTCACCGGCTACACCAAGAGGTTCGAGGCCGACGACTTCGCCAAGGTCACCGCGACCCTCGGGGCCTCCGTCCAGGGGAAGAACGGGCACACGACGGCGCTGGGCGGGAAGGACCGGTTCGACTTCAACTCCGCGTACTCCTTCGCCCTCCCCGGCTCCCGGACCCACCATCTGGCCACGGACGGGAAGGCGAACCTCTGGTCCCTGTCCGGGTCGCAGCACCTCGACGTCCACGGGTCGGAGGAGATCGAGTACACCGCCCCGGAGCGGGAGTTCCGCCCGGGCACGAGCCACCGGATGACCCTCGGCTCCGCCGTGCACTCCCCGCTGATGCACGAACGGACCGGTGTCTTCCGGGAGGGGAACAGGCTCACGGCGTTCGTGCCGCTGTTCTCCGACGGCCGGGGCAACGTCGGCCAGTCCTGGTACTCCTCGGCGAAGACCACGCTCCACCAGGGCACCACCAAGATCGGGGAGGTGGGCAACACACCGGAGACCTGGAAGTCCTACGCGGTCGGCGCCGACGACGCCGAGTACACCCTGAGCACCTCGGCCACGCGGGACCAGGCGGTCTCCGCCGTCGGCACCCGCATCGACGGCTCCTGGACCTTCCGCAGCGCGAAGCCGCCGACGGACGGGGAGACGCGCACCGGCCTGTCCACCGTGCGGTTCGGCGCCCGGGTCGACCTGGACGGCACCGTTGCGGCGGACCGTACGGTGACCTACCCGGTGACGGTGCAGGGGCCCGCGGCGGGCGCGGGGCTGAAGTCCCTGGCCGTCTCCGTCTCCTACGACGGCGGTACGACCTGGCAGCAGACGCCCGTCGCCAAGGGGAAGATCACCGTCAAGAACCCCGCCCGGGGGCAGACGGTCGCCCTGCGCGGCGAGGTCGCCGACACCCGGGGCGGCAAGGCCAGCGTGACCGTGTACGACGCGTACCGCGGCAAGTAACCACCGGCGCGCGCAAGAAGGTCCCCCCGCCCGTGAACCGGGCGGGGGGACCTTCCCCGTCGGAGGGGAAGAGAGCGGACGACCTCTTCGGCGGCGGTTCGCCCGCCCACCTCGCCGCCCGCGGGAGCGAGGTGGGCCGATGCCGGGCCCGGTGGCCGTGCCTGCCGGCGACGGGGGCGGGACGCTCGGTAGCGGACCAGGTCGGCAACCGGGACCACCCGAGCCGATTCGATAACATGACCGGATTATCGGTGATCGTCCTGCCCCCCGACCCCACTTGGAACGTGCCGCCCGGCGCGGAGAACGACCTTCCCATCGAATCCAATAACAAATCGGCCAAACAGTTGATACGTGTAATATCGCAGTTTTTCTCACGAATAGGTTCCAGGGCTGGGTTCGCTGCATGGCGTCAACCGCGGGTGGTGCTGTGGGCCACGGCGAGTGTGGTGGCCCTCGCGTTCCTGGTCGCACTGGAGATCGCCGCGCGTCGGTACGACCTGCCGGGGCCGATCGTCCACCAGGCACGGGAAGTGGTGCTCCGCCCCGCGTCCGGGCCCCTGCTGTACGCCAGCATGGCGTTGATGATGGTGGTGCTCCCCTGGCGGCAGCGGTTCATCTCCGCCGGGATCGCGGTCGGCATCGACGTCGTCTTCGCGCTCGTGCGGTGGCCGCTCGGCGCCGAGCAGGGGTACGGCAACGGCGCGTTGTGGGTGGTCATCGGCTGGGCGGTCATCGCGGTGGTGCGTCGCACCGGCCCGGAGCGCGTCTTCCTGCTGAAGGGCGTCGGGCTGGGCCTGCTGCTGGTGGCCGGCCGGAAGACCGGTGACACCTGGCTGCTGATCACGTCGAAGACCCGCCCCGAGGTGCTCGACCAGTACGTGGCGACCGCCGATCACGCGCTGGGCAACCCGTCGTGGTGGGTGGGCCGACTGGTCAACGCCACCGGCCCGGTCGGCGCCAACGTCCTGGACTGGGTCTATGTGAAGCTCGCGGTCGCCGCGGTCGTCTTCGCCGTGTACCAGCTGCGTCACGTGGCCGCCGAAGGCCGGTTCCCGGGTCACCACCTGGTGCGCACCTTCCTGGTCATCGGACTGCTCGGCCCCGGCATCTACATGATCTTCCCCGTGGTGGGGCCGATCTTCGCCTACGGCGCCGACGGCGGGCACTGGGCGGTGGCGAACCTGTGGCCGGACACCTCGCCGAGTCTCACCACGCCCCAACACATGCCCTTCGACGAGATCACCCCGCGCAACTGCATGCCGAGCCTGCACACGGCGTGGGCCGTCGCGATCTTCCTCCACTCCCGGAAGGGGCCGCGCCTGTTGCGGCTCGGAGGCACGATCTGGCTGATCGCCACGCTCAGCGCGACGCTGGGATTCGGCTACCACTACGGTGTCGACCTCGTGGCCGGTGTGGTGTTCACCCTCACCATCGAGGCGGCGCTGCGTGCGCTCGACCGCGGCTGGGACCGGGCGGGCGTCCTGCTGGTCACCTACGGTGCCACGGTCTTCACCGCGTTCCTGATCTCGTACCGGTACCTGTCGATGGAGATGGCCACCTACCCGTGGGTGTTCGGCCCCCTCCTCATCCTGGCGATGATCTCGGTGATCTACCTCTACATGCGGACCACCAAGGCGTGGGACGCGAAGCCCGCCCCCACGCGGCAGCCGAACCAGCGCTTCGAACTGGTGTGAGCCGGGTCGGTGCCGGCCCCCGACGGGGCCGGCACCTCCGTGCAATCAGGGTCGTCAGGGCCTTCGGCCCAGGAAGTTCAACAGACGGGTCTGCGGGTCCGCGCCGGTGGCCGAAGGGACCTTCGTGCCGAAGGCCCCGGGCAGGCGGATGTCGTCGTCCTCGGGGAGCAACACGGCCAGGGCGACCGACACGCCTTCGGCGTCCAGGGCCTCGCCCTGCCCCGTCGCTCGGGCGAGGTCCCAGGTGTGGACCAAGGTGTCGGCACACGCCATGCGTTTCACGAACTCCGCGAAGGGGATCCCGCCGAACTCTTCGCCCAGCAGTACGCCGGCCGTTGCCCGGTCACGTAGACCGGCCCGGACGGCGGCGGAAGCCGCACGCCACGCCAGGAGCAGGTCGTCGTCCCGACCCGGCGCGCGGTAGGCCGACCCGTCCAGTCCGGCAACGGCCCTGCGATGGTTGGAGACGACGTGCGCGGCGACGTCCCGGGCGGACCACCCGGGACACGGGGAGGGCTGGTCCCACTTCCCCGGTGGACAGTTCTCGATCAGGTCGCCGAACCGGTCCGCGATGCGCCCGTACAGGTCTCGGATGCTGGATTCCATGTGGTTCTCCCTCTCCCCGGTCACGTACCTGGGGCCGCGCGCGCAGCCCCCGCCGTGCCCTTCCACGAATGATCATCCCCGTGCGTACCCTCCCGGCGCCCCCGGATGACGAAAGCGCGGCGCGGAAACGGGCCGGTGAGTGGCGTTCCGCAGTTCGTCGGAGCCGTACAACCTCCGGGCCCCTTCGGGCGTCACACCTGCGCCGGACGATCCGTGCACGGTACAGGAGGTCCGTCAGGGCCAGCCCCCGCCCGCAGGTGATCGGTCCGACAACACCGATTCGGCTGGGCGATTTCTACGTCCACCGTGCCGCAGGAAGAAGAAGACACCTATGCGACATCACCTCCGCGCCGCCCTGTCGACCACGGCGTCGGCCGCTCTCGTCGGCGGGCTCCTGCTCGCCACCGGAGGCAGCGCCGTTGCCGCGCCGTCCGGGCTGCCGGGCGACTTCAACGGCGACGGATACCGTGACCTTGCGATCGCCGCGCCCCTGGGCAAGGTCGACGGACGGGCGGGAGCCGGATACGTGGCCGTGGTCTACGGCACCAAGAACGGCCTCGACACGTCCAAGCGCGCCCTCATCAGCCAGGCCACCCCGGGCGTTCCGGGTGTGCCGGAGAAGGACGACCACTTCGGTGACCGTCTCACCACGGGTGACCTCGACGGTGACGGTCACACCGACCTGGTGGTCGGCGTGCACCGGGAACGCGTCGGCAACACGGACTCCTTCGGCGTCGTCACCGTCGTCTGGGGCGGCTCGCGCGGTCTGTCGTCGGGCGTCGACCTGTCGTCGCCGCTGCCCACCCACCGCGCAGCGATCGGTTGGGACGTCGCGACCGGGGACTTCGACGGGGACGGGCGGGTCGACCTGGCCGCCCTCAGCAATTCCAGCACCGGGCTGAACGTCTTCAAGGGGCCGATCTCCCGCTCCGGCAAGGCGGCGGGCCGGACCGGCATCGACACCTCGCGGCAGACCGGGGTCAGCGCCGACAAGATCGTCGCGGGGAACGTCAACGGGGACCGCGCGACCGACCTCCTGGTCATGGGCCAGCAGCAGAGCGGTGACCAGTTCCCGACCCGCAGCGTCCTCTACAAGGGGTCCACGACCGGCCTCAAGTCCTCGGGCAAGGTCGCCGGCGGGTACGAGGCGGTCATCGCCGATGTGAACAAGGACGGTTACGGCGACATCGTCACCGGCAACTTCATGGAGAAGGCCGCCGACGAACCCCACGGCGGACGCGGCGGAGCGATCACCGTGACCTACGGCAGCGCCGCCGGCCTGTCGACCCGCACCCCGGTGCGCATCACCCAGGACACCGCCGGTGTCCCCGGCAGCGCCACGCCGGGAGACCGTTTCGGCTGGAGCCTGTCGGCCGGTGACACCAACGGCGACGGCCACGCCGACGTCGCCGTCGGCGCGACCGGTGAGGCCACCGGGAGCCGGAAGGCCACGGGCTCCGTCACCGTGCTGCACGGCTCCACCGGCGGACTGACCGGCAGCGGCGCCAAGACCTTCACGCAGAACACGGCGGGGGTGCCCGGCACCGGCGAGTCCCACGACCAGTTCGGGGCGTCCGTCAAGCTCGTGGACAGCGACGGGAACCGTCGCGCCGAACTGGTGGTCGGCGCCTTCGCCGAGAACGACGGCGCGGGCTCGGTGTGGCTCTTCCCGGCCGGGCGGAGCTCCATCACGGCCACCGGGTCGACGTCGTTCGGCGCCGGTACGGTCGGTGGAGCCACCGGACTGTCGTACTTCGGTGAGGTCCTCGCGGGCTGAGACCCGCGCAGAGGTCGGCAGCGCCCGCGGGGACCCCGCGGGCCACCCCGTGCGGCTTCCGGAACACCGGTCGGCGCACGGGGTCCTGACCACGGCAGGCGCGGCAGCGTGACACCACGGACGGCGATCCGGCAGGACCCGCCCTCCACCGCGCGCGGTCGGGACGACGCGCGGCGCGTCCCCCGTACCGGCGGGTCCGGATGTCCTGCACCGCGAACCGCCCCGCCGCCCCGTCCTGCGCGGACGTCACCTCGACGGGCGCGTCCGGGAGGAACCCTCAGCGGGTCGCCGGGGTGGACCCGATGGTGACCACGCGCGCCCACGCGGGCGGTGAGTCGGGCACGTGGTGGGGATCGTCCTCGCTCCACGACCCCGTGGCCGAACGGGCGAAGAGCCCCACGACCGTCCGACACGGCGGCCGGCCGTCCGGCCAGGGCGTGTGGCCGTCGGTGAGGACCACCACGACGTCCGGCCGCGGCCCGGCACGGAGCGCCCGGGCGAACCCCGCGCGCAGATCCGTACCGCCGCCGCCCACCAAGGGGACGCCTTCGGCCTTGCACAGCGGGTGCGCGATCCGGGCGGCGGCGTCGCACGGGACCACGGTGACGAGGTCGCGGCGCCCGCCCACGGCCCGGGAGATCGCGGTGACCTCCAGGAGCGCGCTCCCCAGTTCGGTGTCGCTCACGGACCCCGAGGTGTCGATGACGACGGCGACCCGGGGCGGTCTGCGCCGCAGACTCGGCAGGACGACGCCGGGCACCCCGGGGGAGCGCCGTGCGGGACGACCGTAGGAGTAGTCCTGGCCGCCGCCCGAGCCGGAGGCCGCGGCGCGGACCGCGGCCCCCAGCAACTCCCGCCACGGCTGCGGCGGGTGGAACACCTCCTCCGCCCACCGTCGCCATCCCTTCGGGGTGTCGCCCGGACGGCCGTTGATGCCCCGGGCCACCCGGAACCGGACCGCGTCCCGCTCCTGGGTGCTGAGTCCGTGCGCCCCCTCGGGCCCCAGGTCCCACTCCCGTTCGCGCCCGTCGGCGCCGCTGCCGCAGTCCAGCCAGGCCAGCTCCGGAGCGAGCGGTCCGATCCGGAACAGCCGCAGGTAGTCCTCCATGAGTTTGCCCGGCTGGAGGCCCAGGGGTCCCGGCTGGACGGCGCCCTTCGGCCGGACCAGCCCGTCGCCGAAGACGTCGTCGTTGATCTCACAGTCCGCGGCGATGTTCATGCGGAGCCGGTCCCCCGGTCCGGTCAGCCCTTCCTGCCGGGCGATCCGGGAGCTGCGCCCGTGGTGATCGCGCAGCAGATGGGACACCTCATGCACCCACACCGCCGCCAGGTCCTCCACCGGCGTCCGTGCCACGAACGCCGGTGAGACGTAGCAGCGCCAGTACGCGTCGACGGCCATCGTCGGCACCCGCCGTGACTCCACGGGGTGCAGGGCGAACAGAGCGGTCGCCAGATAGGGCCGGACCCGGACGGCGTGCAGCCGCGCGGCGAACAGCTTCTCCCGGTCCAGGCCCGGGAACGGGTTCGCGTTCACCGCCCTGCCTGCGCTCCGGTCGCGGAGCGGACCGCCACGTCGTCCGCACGCCGGGCGAGGCCGACCACTCCGGCGAGCCGTTCGATCGACGCCGGTACGTCCCAGTCCTCGCGGCGCAGCGTGGCCAGGGTGGTGGCGGGCACGACCACGAGGTCCGGGGGACCGGTCTCCACCGCCCGACCCAGCAGGACCCAGGCGGCGTCCCAACGCGACTTCTCGGGGCGGGCGCGGACGGCCGCCACCACACCGTCGAGCACGGCCTGGCGCAGGTCGCCCCGCTCGGGCAGGACCGCACCCGTCGGATCGGCGAGGAGTTCCTCGGGGTCCGGCAGGTCCATCCGGTCCAGGAAGGCCAGCAACTCCAGCCCCGGACCGTCCCCCACGGTGCCCCTGACCAGTGCGGAAAGCACCTCTCGGGAGGACCCGGCGGCCGTCGCGAAGGCGATCAGGCACAGGGTCATGTCCCAGCTCCGGGGGGAGGGCCAGGGGCCGCCCCGACGGGTCTCGTTGCCGGGGAGGCGGTGTACGAGCCCGGGCCGTGCGGCGAGGAACCCGCACACCGCACGACGTGCGAAGGCCACCGCCCCGGCCAGGGCGGACGGTTCGAGGCGGGGCAAGGCCGCCAGCGGCCAGGTCCCGCCGAGACCGCGGACGACGACCTCGGGGTCATGCGTCCACTGGAGGTGCACGAACCGGTTGGCCAGCGGTGCGCTCAGCTCCCAGCCGTCCGCCGCCGAGGACCGCGGGTTGGCCGCCGCGACGATCCGGACCCCGGACGGCAGCCGCAGCGCCCCGATGCGGCGTTCGAGCACGAGACGGAGCAGAGCGGCTTGAACGGCCGGGGGCGCGGTCGACAGTTCGTCCAGGAACAGCAGGCCCCGGCCGGCCCGCACCAGGCGCACGGCCCAGTCCGGCGGGGCCATCGGAACCCCCTGCTCCGCGGGGTCGTCCCCGAGCACGGGCAGCCCAGAGAAGTCGGACGGCTCGTGCACGCTGGCGATCACCGTGGTCAGCGGGAGGTCGAGGGCATCGGCGAGTTGGGTCAGGGCCGCGGTCTTGCCGATGCCCGGCTCACCCCACAGCAGCACCGGCAGGTCGGCGGCGACTGCCAGGGTCAGCGCCTCCAACTGGTCGTCGGGCCGTGGCTCGGTGGTGGTGGCGCGCAGCAGACTCAGGAGTTCATCGGCGGTGCCGAGACCGCCGGCAGGGACCGGGTCGGCGGATGGAACGGATGGAACGGACGGAGCGAACACGGGCATGTCTGATCACCTTGGGGGATTCGTCGAGTGCGGAAGCATGCGGAAGCGCGTGAAAGCGGGGTGGAACGGGGGCGCGAGGGCGAGACGCCTCGGGTCAGCGAGCGGTCGTGTGACGCGGATGTGAACGGTGGTCACGGGGGCGGTCCGGACCCGGCCGGAGCTGACGGGGGCCCGGTTCGGCGAGTCCCGCCCGGAACAGGCCGTAGGAGATCCGCCGTTGGACGGCCTCCTCCAGCGCGTCCCGCAGCGCGCCGGTCCGCAGCAGCGCGGCCGGACCCAGGAGCTCTTCGACGACGGCCAGCGCACCGGCGGTGTCCCCGTGGTTCAGTCGCTCCCGGATGTCCGTGAGGCGCTCCGGGTGCCGGTGGGCCTCGTCGACGGCCCGTAGACAGGGCAGCGGCGTCCCGGTCAGCGCGAGGAGCAGTTCCTCACGCCGCAGCTCGACGGCTCCGTGGTCCAACGGCGTCAACACGCCATTGACGAGGCCGAGTCGGTGCCGAGCTCCCCGGCACTCCACCACACGGGAGCGCGCCGACCGGTCCGGCGGTCGGACGGGACCGGACGGTCGGGCGTCGGGGGCCAACGCGGCGGCGACCAGCGGGTGCAGCCGGTCGGCGTCGAGGGAGCCGCTGCGCAGCAGTTCCAGATCGGGGAGCACCCAGGTGGCCGCGTGGGGCAGCACCGGAAACGCGGAGACGCTGCCGTCACGCTGCCCGCCGACCACCCGGAGTGCCGGTGGCCCGGGGCCGTCCCGCTCGCCGTCCACCCCGAGGACGAGCCGGTGCCGTGCCCGCAGCCGCACGGTGACGGTACCGGTGCTCCGACCTTCGGAGCGGAGCAGGACGCCCGCCTCGGCGGCCCACCGGTCGACGGCGCAGTGCTGTTCCACGACCTCCGGCAACGGTGCGTGCCCGTGCTCCAACTGCCGGACGGGGGAGGGCTCACTGACCGGGGAGGGTGGGCGGTCGGCGCCGGACCGGAACCGCAGCTCGCCCGTTCGGCGCGCGTCCCACAGATGACGGTGCAGGTCCAGCCGGAACCGGCGGCTGGGACGGGGCCGGGGGTGGGCGCCGGCCCCGTGCGGGGACCCGTCCCACAGTGCGAGGCTGATGCGTTGGCCCCCGTCCGCCCAGGCCGGGGGAGTACGGGCCACGAGGTGCACCCGTCGGCGGTCGTCACCGTCTTCCGTGTCGTACCGGGCGAGGCCGACGGTCAGCCCCGGGCGGAGCAGCCCGTCGGGGGCGACCCTCGGTAGGTGCCAGCGCAACAGGTCGGGTGCGAGTGCCCGCAGGTCCGTCCGGACCCGGGACGCGAGCTCCCGGCCGTGCGTGCGGGCAGTGGAGCGGAGGTCGAGA
Organism: Streptomyces sp. NPDC005955; assembly: GCF_042871255.1. Taxonomy (NCBI): domain Bacteria; kingdom Bacillati; phylum Actinomycetota; class Actinomycetes; order Kitasatosporales; family Streptomycetaceae; genus Streptomyces; species Streptomyces sp. NPDC005955. The sequence continues at coordinate 64,288 of NZ_JBIAIF010000009.1, forward strand.
TCGACGTCGACGCCAGCGGCGGCGCACGCCCCCGCCCAGTCCCCGACGGAACGACGGACGGTCGCGATTTCGATCATGGACGGTGGCACGGCGAACTCGCGCACGCGCAGCCACAGGGACAAGCGGGCAACCCGGTCGGCGGTCTCGGTGAGCATCAGCACTCACCTTGCGCGGACGGGGCCCCCAATCTGCGGAGGGAAGGAGTAGTCATCGGCGGCAGGCTACCCCTCCCGGCCGTGGTCTTCCAGGTCTTTTCCGCCGGCCCCTGCCACGGCCGCCGCAACCGCGCACGACTGACCCCGTCCGGGGCGGGCCGTAGGGTTCCGGCATGGACTTCAGGGACTTCGCTGAGCCGGACGCACCGCGGGCGCAGCCACGGTCCGGTGCGCAGCGGTACTACGAGCAGCACGCGGCGGAACTGGCCGCACGGTACGAGGGCCTGAGCTTCCCGGCCCTGTACGAGGACGTGGTGCCGTTCCTGCCCGTGCCGCCCGCCGCGGTCGCCGACATCGGAGCGGGCAGCGGACGGGACGCCGCCGCACTGGCCCGGCTGGGCTTCGCGGTCACGGCGGTCGAACCGGTGCCGGCGATGCGGGAGACCGCGGTGCGTCTGCATCCGGAGGAGATCGTCTGGCTGGCGGACGCACTGCCGGAACTGGCCTCCGTGCAGGGCCCCTTCGGGCTGCTGCTCCTCTCGGCCGTGTGGATGCATCTGGACCGCGACGAACGGCCGCCGGCCATGGCCCGGCTGGGCGAACTGCTCACCGAGGGCGGACGCCTGGTGATCACCTTGCGGCACGGGGAGCCGCCGCACGACCGGCGGATGTTCGACGTGCCGGCGGCGGAGACGGTCGAACTCGCCGCCGCACACGGGCTCTTCCTGCTCCACCGGGGTGGCGGCGAGGACCGTCTCGGTCGGGACGGCGTGCACTGGAGCCAGTTGGTCTTCGAGAAGCGGGCGAGGACGACGGGCGCCGAGACGGCGGGGCCGCGGCGGCAGGCGTAGGGGGGCCGCCGGCCGGAGACGGACGCGTGCCCCGTCACCGCACGTGCGGTGACGGGGCACGACGACACCCGGTTCGGTCCTTCAGGTGAGCGTGGACTTCGTCGCGCCGGAGATCGCCCGGCCGTTCGCGTACCACCGGTAACCGAAGGAGGTCGCCGCGGGCGTCCACGTCCCCGGCCGGGCCGTCAGCTTCCTGCCCACCTCGGCCGTGCCGGAGATCGTGGGCGACCTGGTGGCCTTGGGCGCGCTGCCCTTGGCCACGGTGACCGCCGCGGAGGTGGCCGTCCCCGCGGGGTGACCGGTGCGCCGGGCGGTCACCGTCATGCTCAACCGCTTGCCGAGCAGGGCGGCCGGCACGGCGTAGGACGACCAGGACGGTCGGCCCGGACCGCGGTCCGGGCCGTAGCCGGAGAAACAGCGGTAGTCGGTGGTGCTGCCCCAGGAGCGGCTACAGGTGTTCGGCCGCCACCACGGAGGCCGTGGTGAGGCCGGGCCGCGGGTGGCGCCGCCCGTAGCGGCCGCGTTCCTCCGGGCTGGACTGTGGTGCCATGCCGCCATCGTTTCACGCGCCGGCCCCCACCACCGGCGGCGGTGGCGCCGCCCACCTGCTCCCGACGCAAGGCGGTGAGCTGCGCCACATTCAAGTAATCAAGTTTGACTAATGAATGTCGGCGGGTCTACTTTGATCAGGTCAGCACTTGTGATCAACTCCCTGGAGGAATGCGCGTGACCCAGCTTCCCGACGCCGGATACACCCCGACCGCCGCCGACCACGCCGGTGTCCAGGCCTGGTTCGCGGAGTACGATGCGGCCGCGGCGCGACGGGACGTCGAGCGGATGGCGGACCTCGCCGTCTTCCCCCTGAACCTCGTCAGCGACGACTCCGCGGGCGAGGGCGCCTCGGCCCAGTGGGACCGCAAGCAGTTCATCGACACCATGACGCACGTGATGGGAGAGGGGTCCGATGACATCACCTTCGAGTCCGTTCGCACCCCGGTCTTCCTGAGTCCCGCGATGGCCGTCGTCTTCACCGACTCGACGATGACGGCGGGCGGTGCCACCCAGCAGTTGCGGTACGCCGACGTCCTGGTCAAGCGGGACGGTCAGTGGGCCTTCCAGACCATGATCCAGGGAGGGTGGGGCGACAACCTCCGCTGACGCCGCGGACGGAGCCCGCGCGTGAACGCGCGGGCCCCGTGGCGCCCCCTACCGCCCCGGCCTCTCCTCCCGGTCCGTCGCCCCGGTCAGTGCCCGCCCCGTTCGGCCCGGGCCGGCTCCGCGTCGGTCGGTTCCGTCGCGGCCGGGCCGGCCGCCCCGGCCCGCTCCCGCTTCGGGGCGACGAACGCCGTGGCCGCGAGGGCCAGGACGAGCAGCCCGGCACAGAGGTAGCTGGCGATCTCCACCCCGGAGGTCATCGCCTCGCGTGCGGCCCGCGCGGCGCCGACGGTCCGGGGGTCGTCCGCGAGTGCGGGGATCGCTGACCCCGCGCTGTCCGTGACGGCACCGCTGAGCCGGTCCGCCTCCGCCGTCGGCGTCCCCGCGTCGGTGAGCCGATCGCGCAGCCCGGACGTGAGGGTGCTGAAGAACAGCGTGGTGAGCACCGCGATGCCCAGCGCGGCGCCCAGTTCGCGCGCCGCGCTCTGGATGCCCGACCCCTGCCCGGCGCTGTGCGCGGGGACGTCCACCAGCACGATGTTGGTCACCTGGGCGGTGGCGAAACCGACCCCGATCCCGTACACGAAGAGGGCGAAGGCGACGGGCCACCAGGGTGCGTCGACGGAGGCGACCAGCCCCAGCACCGCCATCCCCACCGCCTCCAACGCCAGCCCGATCCGCACCAGGGTGAGGGCGGACGCGGACATCGAGAAGCTGGCCCCGCTCGCGAAGAAGCTGCCCACCGCGATCGCCACCAGGGACAGGCCCGCCTGGAACGCGGTGTAGTCGAGGGTGAACTGCAACCACAGGGGAAGCACCGCGATGATGCCGAACTCGCCGAGACCCACGATCAGGGTGACGGCGTTCCCGTTGCGGAACGACGGGATGGCGAACAGTCGCACGTCCATCAGCGGTTCGCTGTCGCGCTGCCACAGGGCCCGTTGGCGCCGCCAGAACGCCAGGCCGGTCAGCACGGACACGACGAACGCGACGAAGACGGGGGACGGCCCCCCGCTCCAGGAGGCCCCGCCGACGACGAGGGGCTCCGTGGTGAGCAGCCAGCCGTGGGTACGGCCCTCGATGAGGGCGAACGCCAGGAGCCCCAGCGCGACCGCGGACAGCACGCCGCTCGGTACGTCGACCCGCCCACGGGTGCGCGGTGAGGCGGCGAAGTAGCGCAGGACGCCGAGGGCGACCAGGGCCACCAGCGGCACGTTGATGCCGAAGGCCCAGCGCCAGGACAGATCCGCGAGCCAGCCGCCCAGGACCGGCCCCACGGCCGCCGCCGCGCCGATGGTCGAGCCCCAGACGGCGAACGCCTGGCCGCGCGCCCGACCGGTGAAGGTCGCGTTCACCAGCGTCAACGACGAGGGGAGCATCATGGCCCCGCCGATGCCCTGGAGGAAACGGGCGAGGATCAGCAGTCCGCCGTTGGGGGCGAGCGCTGCGGCCACACTGGTCAGGCCGAAGACGGCGAGACCCACGAGGAACACCCGCCGCGCGCCGTGCAGATCGGTCAGCCGACCGGTGACCAACAGCAGCGCGGCGAAGACGATCGCGTACGACTCCTGCACCCACTGGGCCTCGATCGAGGTGACCTGGAGGTCGTCGATGATCGGGGCCAGGATCACATTGACGATCGTGATGTCCACGACGATCAGGGCCACGCCCAGGGACACGGCGATCAGCCCGAGCCACTGCCGCCGGGAGGGCGGCTCCGCGCCCACGGACGGCACCCCGCCACCCGCCGACTCCGTACGTTCGGTCATTCTTCCCCCACTTGGAGTTACCTTTGCGGTAAAGCTAACTAACTTTGTGGCAAAGGTAGTTTCGCCGGGGTAGGTTGTCAATCGAGCGGTTGGCCGCGCTGACGGCGCGCACCGTGCTGTCGGGGTCATCGGAACGGATCGGAAACGACGCATGTCCATCGAGAGGCCGGAGTCCGTGGACCTTGAGGAGCAGCGCGACCGCCTCATGGAGGGGTTGCGGGCCTTCGGGGCGAACTACACGGAGTTCACCCGGCGGTTCGCGTCCTGGCTGGGGCTCCACTCCACCGACGCCGCGGCACTCGCGGAGATCCTCTACGCCGAGGACAAGGGCACCCCCCTGTCGCCCGCCCGGCTGAGCGAACGGGTGTCGCTGTCGTCCGGGGCGACGACCATCCTGCTCAACCGGCTCGAAGCGGCCGGGTGCGTCGTCCGTACCCGGGAGCACTCCGACCGCAGGGTCGTCACCCTGCGGTCGAGCCCCCGCATCCGCCCGCGCGCCGAACGGTTCTTCACGGCCTACACGGAGCGGATGACGGAGGCCATGGCGCAGTACCCGCCCGAGCAACTGCGCCAGTTCGAGGACTTCGTGGGGCACCTCTGCGACGCCATGGGGGCGCTGCTCGCCGACGAGTACCAGCCGGGTCGGGGTCCCGCCCCCCGCCCCGACGACGCCTGACGCCCCGAACTCGTCGGCCACCAACCGCTCCGCGCGACGGTGCAACAGGCCCTCGGTCGGTGGGTGGTGCAGTCCGAGGGCCGGCTGTCGTGCCGGTCCTCGGAAAGCAACGGCGGCGTCTCCGGGTCCGCTCCGGTGACGGTGCGGGGCCCTCCCGCTCGGACGCCTCGTACGCGCTCTGGCGCCGGTGCGGCGCGTCCGCCTCCGCCGTCGGGAGCGGGTGCGGCGCGTCCCGGCCGGTCAGGCGCTCGTCGTCCTCCGGGGTGCGGCCGAGCCCGGGGCGGGTGGGGTCGACCGGCATCACGGTCAGCCCCTCCGGAACGGCCCCTCGGATGCGAAGAACTCTTCGCGAACAGTCTTTCGCGAAGAGTTCTTCGCACCTATCGTGTCCTTCATGAACGACACGGCGGCACCCGACCCCGATCGATCCGTGCTGGACCTGTCCCTCGACCCCCGGGCCCTGCGCGTCCTCGCCCATCCCGTTCGCGTCGCCCTGCTCACCCGTCTGCGGTGGCACGGGCCCGCCACCGGACGACAGCTCGCCCGCCACTTCGACCTGGACTCGGGTGCGGCCAGCTACCACCTGCGCAGGCTCGCGGCCGGCGGACTCATCGAGGAGGACCGGGAGCGGGGCAGCAAGCGGGAGCGGTGGTGGCGACCGCGGCACACCACGACCGAACACGACCCCGCCCGCACCGGTGCCGACGGAACGGGCCAACGCGCCTACGTCCAGGCCGTCGCCCTCGCCCAGAGCGAGACCCTGCGCCGGGTGGCCACCGAGACGGTGCCCGCGCTGCCCGATCCCTGGTTCGGGGCGGTGGCCTTCACCGACCACCAGCTGTGGCTGACGCCGGACGAGGCCCGTCGGATGCAGCACGAACTGGCGGAGGTGATCGCACGGTACGGGGCCCGGGGCGACGCCCGCCGCACCGAAGCCGACGGGGCGGGAGCCGCGGGGCCGGTCGCCGCCCACGTACAGATCTACGCCACCTCCGGAGGGCCCCGTACGACGACCGCGCGCGGTGCCAGCTCGACGGACGAATCGACGGGCGGAGCGAGGGGCGGGGCGACGGGAACGGAAGGAGCCGGGTGAGCGACGGATCCGGTCACGTCCGCGCACGACCGGAACCAGGAACCCCGGCCGAAGCGGAACGGGACGGGCGACCCGTCTACCGCGACGCCAACGTGCTGCGCTGGCTCGGTGCGTACACCGCATCGGTGACCGGCGACGTCGCCTACTACTTCGTCCTCACCTGGGCGGCCTCACGGGTCGCGGGCGCCGCCCAGGTGGGCCTGGTCCTGGCGGTGGGCGCCGCGCCCCGAGCCGTCCTGATGCTGGGCGGCGGCGTGCTGGCCGACCGGTTCGGACCCCGCCGCGTCCTCATCGCCAGCGACGCCGTCCGCACCGCGACGGTCGCCGCGGTCGCCGGGGTGACCTGGATCGCCGGGCCCGGACTGTGGTCCCTGTGCCTGCTCGCCCTGGCCTTCGGCATCGTCGACGCCGTGTTCATGCCCGCGGTCGGCGCGCTGCCCCCGCGCATCGCCCCGGTCGCCCAACTGGCGCGGGTGCAGGCCCTGCGGGGGCTCGCCGTGCGACTGGCGAACGCGGTGGGCCCGCTGATCGCGGCGGCCGTGGTGGGCGCGGGCGGCGCGGCGGCCGGGTTCGCGGTGGCGGGGGTGCTGTTCGTCGTGTCGCTGGTGCTGATCGTCCTCGTGCGCATCGCACCACTGGCGCCGCCCCCGGCCGGCGGGCCGGCGGGACGTTCAGGCCGGGACCGTCCGGCCACGACCTTCCGGGACGACCTCCGTGAGGGGTGGCAACTGCTGCGCGGTGACCGGAGGTTGGCGCGCCTGGTCACCGTCCTCGCCCTCGGTGACATGTGCTTCAGCGGCCCGCTCGCCGCCGGCCTCGTCCTGTTCACCCAGGACCGGGGCTGGGGGCCCGCCGAACTGGGCGGCCTCCTCGCGGCGTTCAGCATCGGCGGGGCGGCGACGGGGCTGACGTTGGCCACCGTGTCCCGGGTTCCCCGCGCGCCCGCCGTCATGGCCGTGGCGCTCCTGCTCAGCGGGGTGGCCGTGGCGGCGTTGGGCCGGACGCAGACCACGTCGACCGCGCTGCTGTGGTGCGGCCTGGTGGGTGCGGCGTCCGGTACCGCGGGAACCCTCGCGCACGCGCTGGTGCAACGGGCCACCGAACCGCGGTACCTCGGGCGGATCACCTCCGTCACCACCTTGGGCACCCTCGGACTCGCGCCCGCCCTCTACCCCCTGGCGGGTGTCGTCACCGCACGGTGGGGCATCGGTGCGTTCTTCCTCGGCTGCGGGGCCGTCTGCACGGCCGCGGTGGCGCTGTCGCTCACCGCGCCGGTGCGGCGCGCGCAACTCTGACCGCGCGCCGCACCAGGTACTGTCCCCGCCGCCGCACCACGACCGGCACGCGTCGCGTCGCGACCCGCCCGGGCGACGGGTGCGTCCGGATTCAGACGCCGTCGGTCGGCGAGAACTCACCGGCGAACGCAGCCGCCATCCGCAGCTGCGGTGCCGCCTCGGCGTCGCGCCCCTGACGCTCCAGCGTCCGGCCCAGCATCAGCCGCGCGTACCCCTCGACGGGGTCCCGCTCCAGGACCGCGCGGAGCTGCTCCTCCGCCCGACCCAGCTGGGCGGAGTGGTAGTAGGCACGGGCGAGCAACAGACGCGGGGCGACCTGCTCCGGCTCCTCCTCGACCAGACCGACCAGGATGCGCGCGGCCGTCAGGTACTCCTTGGAGTCGAAGAACATGCGGGCCCGGTCCCAGCGCTCCGCCGCCGTGCCGAACTCGTAGTACGCCGTGCTCACCATGACCTCCTTGGACGATGTGACACCCGCCCCAACCGGGTCGGACGGGTGGATATTCCCCGAGTCCGCGGGCCGGCGGACGTCTCACCTCACCATCCGGAATGTGGGCGGCACTGTCCGAACCCGGAAGGTCCCTCTAAGCTGATCGACGCAGCTGGTTCGCCCTGTCCGCCAGACAGACGCGTCGCAAGAGGGAACCCGGTGGGAATCCGGGACTGCCCCGCAGCGGTGAGTGGGAACGACCGCCGTCATACGCACTGGATCCGGCCAACGGATCTGGGAAGCGACGGCCAGTAGGTGTCCGTCCCGACGGACGTGCCCGCGAGTCCGAAGACCTGCCCGCTGCCCGTGCCCGACCGATCGCGCACGGCATCCCGGTGACCTCGTGGGCGGGTCGGAGGAACCTCGGACACCCGTCCGAGGAGTGCACACCAGACGGACCGCTGCGCCCCGCGCGCACCACCGGACCCGTCAGGTCTGTCGACCCTTCGCGTCCTCGTCCCGTCCCCGGGATCCTCAGGACACATCTCGCGAAGGAGAGTTCCGTGACAGCCCAGCCCGCAGCCGCGGCAGCACGAGCCACCGTGTACGGCTACCCCCGCCAGGGCCAGCACCGGGAACTGAAGAAGGCCGTGGAGGGTTACTGGAAGGGCCGCGTCACCGCCGACGCCCTCCGCCGGACCGCCGCCGAACTCCGTCGGACGAACTGGCGACGACTGGCCGACGCCGGCGTCCACGAAGTGCCGACCGGTGACTTCTCGTACTACGACCACGTGCTGGACACCAGCGTCATGGTCGGCGCCGTCCCCGCACGGCACCGCGGTGCCCTTACGGCGGACCCGCTCGACGGCTACTTCGCCATGGCGCGCGGCACCCAGGACGTCGCACCGCTGGAGATGACCAAGTGGTTCGACACCAACTACCACTACCTGGTCCCCGAACTCGGCCCCGACACCGTCTTCCGGGCCGACTCGACCAAGCAGGTCTTGGAACTGGAGGAGGCCCTCGCCCTCGGGCTCACCGCCCGCCCGGTCCTCGTCGGCCCCGTCACCTATCTGCTGCTGGCCAAGCCCGCCCCCGGCGTCGCCCCCGACTTCGAACCGCTGACCCTGCTCGACCGGCTGCTGCCCGTGTACGCCGAGGTCCTCGCCGACCTGCGTGCCGCCGGCGCCGAGTGGGTCCAACTCGACGAACCCGCCCTGGTCCAGGACCGCACCCCGGCCGACCTGAACGCCGCCGCCCGCGCCTACCGTGACCTCGGCGGACTCACCGCACGGCCCAAGCTGCTGGTCGCCTCGTACTTCGACCGCCTCGGCGACGCCCTGCCCGTCCTCGCCAAGGCCCCCGTCGAGGGCCTCGCCCTCGACTTCACGGAGCGCGCCGCCGGAAACCTCGACGACCTCGCCGCCGTCGGTGGCCTGCGGGCCAAGCGCCTGGTCGCGGGGGTCGTCAACGGCCGCAACATCTGGATCAACGACTACGAGAAGTCCCTCGCCACCCTCGGCACCCTGCTCGGCCTCGCCGACCGGGTGGACGTGGCCGCCTCCTGCTCCCTGCTCCACGTCCCGCTGGACGCCACCGCCGAACGGGACGTCGACCCGCAGATCGCCCGCTGGCTCGCCTTCGCCCAGCAGAAGACCACCGAGATCGTCACCCTGGCCAAGGGGCTCGCCCAGGGCACCGGCGCCATCACCGCCGAACTCGCGGCCAACCGGGCCGACCTGGCCTCCCGCGCCGGATCCCCCCTCACCCACGACCCGGCGGTCCGGGCCCGCACCGCCGCCGTCACCGACGCCGACGGCCGCCGCTCCCTGCCCTACGCCGAACGCACCGCCGCCCAGCGGTCCCACCTGGGCCTGCCACTGCTGCCCACCACCACCATCGGCTCCTTCCCGCAGACAGGCGAACTCCGTACCGCCCGCGCCGACCTACGGGCGCGACGCCTCGACACCGCCGGGTACGAGGAGCGCATCAAGGACGAGATCCGGGAGGTCATCGCCTTCCAGGAGAAGGCGGGCATCGACGTGCTGGTGCACGGCGAGCCCGAACGCAACGACATGGTGCAGTACTTCGCCGAGCAGCTCACCGGCTACCTCGCCACCCAACACGGCTGGGTCCAGTCCTACGGCACCCGTTACGTCCGGCCGCCGGTGCTGGCCGGGGACATCTCCCGCCCCGAGCCGATGACCGTGCGCTGGACCGCCTACGCCCAGTCGCTCACCGAGCGGCCCGTCAAGGGCATGCTGACCGGGCCGGTCACCATGCTCGCCTGGTCCTTCGTCCGCGACGACCAGCCCCTCGGCGACACCGCCCGTCAGGTCGCCCTCGCCCTGCGCGACGAGGTCGACGACCTCGAAGCCGCCGGGACCTCCGTCATCCAGGTCGACGAACCCGCACTCCGCGAGACCCTGCCGCTGCGCTCCGCCGACCACGCTGACTACCTCGACTGGGCCACGGAGTCGTTCCGCCTCACCACCAGCGGGGTTCGACCGGCCACCCAGATCCACACCCACATGTGCTACGCCGAGTTCGGTGACATCGTCCAGGCGATCGACGACCTCGACGCCGACGTCATCAGCCTGGAGGCAGCGCGTTCCCACATGCAGGTCGCACGTGAACTCGCCGCCCACGGCTACCCGCGCGAGGCGGGACCCGGCGTCTACGACATCCACTCCCCGCGGGTGCCCAGCGCGGAGGAAGCGGTCACCCTGCTGCGCAAGGGGCTGGAGGCCATCCCGGCCGAACGTCTCTGGGTCAACCCCGACTGCGGACTGAAGACCCGCGGCTGGCCCGAGACCCGGGCCTCCCTGGAGAACCTGGTCGCCGCAGCCCGCGAGGTCCGCTCCGGTCTCACGTCCCACAACGCCTGACGCCACCGGTCGGGGGCGGACACCCCGCCCCCGACCGAGGTTCCCCCACCCCAGCCCAGGACGCTCAGACCGGTCCGTCCTGCCCCGCTCCCGCCCCGGACCCGGACCCGGGCGGCGGGGAGTCCGGCGGCGCACCGTCGCGGGGCGCGGCGAAGCGCACCGGGGCCTGGAAGCGGGCCTTGCGGGCCGCTCGACGGAACACCGTCAGCACCGCCGGACCCGCGAGGACGATGCACACGAAGTTGGTGACGGCCCGCCCGGTGTCCCAGCCCAGCGACGTCGCGAGGTCGAAGGCGACGTAGCGCTGCCACTGCTCGGTGAAGGGGAGACCGGGCAGATAGGCGATCGAACTGCCCGGGTCCAGGGAGAACGGCCAGAAGGACAGGTTGAGCAGGAAGCCGAAGAGGTAGCCGGAGAAGGAGCCGTAGACGGCGAGCAACAGCACCTCCTGCCGTCCGGTGGCCCTCGGCAGGAGCCCCGCGAGCAGGCCCACGAAGGCGCAGCCGAACATCTGGTACGGCATCCACGGGCCGACGCCCCCGGTGATCAGGGCGGACGCGAACAGCGAGGTGCAGCCCAGCGCGAAGCCGAACCCGGGCCCGTAGACGCGGCCCGCCAGGACGAGGACGAAGAACACCGTCTCGATGCCGGCGGTGCCCGCACCGAGCGGACGCAGGGCGGCGTTCACGGCGGAGAGCACCCCGAGCATGGCGAGGGCCTTGGAGCTGATGCCGCCCTCGGCCATCTCCGAGATCACCACGCTCAGCACCAGGACGAGCAGCACCCCGAAGATCAGGGGCGGCGCGTAGTGCGAGGCGAAGGCACCGGGGGCGACGAGGAAGGGCCAGAAGAACGCGACCACGCCGAGGAGGGCCGCCAGGGTGATGACCACCGCGGCGCGGGGCCGGATGCGGATCGCGGTCGTGGCGGCGGGGAGGGTCATGAACCCGCCCCGCCGGTGAGCGCCCCCGCGACCTGCGCGACGGTGAGGTAGGGGAGCGGCGCGAGGATCTTCGCGACCTGGGGGGCGAAGACGGGGGAGGCGACGATGACCTCCGGGGTGGGCCCGTCGGCGACGACCTCGCCCTCGGCCATCACCACGACCCGGTCGGCGGCCCGGGCCACGAACTCCACGTCGTGGGTGGAGACCACCACGGTGCGCCCCTCGGCGGCGAGCTCGTCGACGATGCGGATCAGTTGGCTCTTGGCCCGGTAGTCGAGTCCCCGCGTCGGCTCGTCGAGCAGTACGACCCGCGGTGCCGCGGTGAGTTGGATCGCCAGGACCAGGGCGAGCTTCTGCCCTTCGGAGAGGTCGCGCGGGTGCGTGGCGTCGTCGATCCCGGGCGCGAGCCGGTCGAGGACCGCGCGGGCCGGGCGGTTCGTGCCCGCGCCGAGGGATTCCGTGTCGGCCTGGTCGAGTTCCTGCTTGACGCTCTCCAGGTACAGCAGGTCGGTGGGCGTCTGGGGGACCAGCCCGACCAGTCGACGGGCGTCGGCCGCCGACAGGTCACGGGGGTCGTCGGCCTTCCCCGCTCCGTCGTTCCCGACCCGGACGGTCCCGCCCGCCCGGGGCCCCGAGCCCTGGAGCGCCCACAGCAACGAGGACTTGCCCGAGCCGTTGCGGCCCATCAGGGCGGTGACGACCCCGCGGTGCAGATCGAGGTCGACCTCACGGACCGCGGGAACGCGCTGGTAGCTGACCGTGACCCGACGTGCCGTCAGCAGCGGTTCGCCCGCGTCCGGCGTGCGCCCCCTCGCCGGCGACGGCGGCGTCCGGTCGAGCCGTGCGCGCAGCGCAGCGGCCGCGCGGCGGGCGTCCCGGACGGACAGCGGCAGCGGGGACCAGCCGGCGGCCCGCCCCAGTTCCACGATCGGCGGGGCGATGGACGAGGTGCGGAAGACCTCGGCGGGCCGGCCGCTGACCACCTTGCCGTCGCCGGGCAGGTGGATGACCCGGTCGGCGTACTGGACGACGCGTTCGAGACGGTGTTCCGCGATGAGGACGGTCACCCCGAGGTCGTGGACGAGGCGGGTCACGGAGGCCAGGACCTCCTCGGCCGCCGACGGATCGAGGGCGGAGGTGGGCTCGTCGAGCACGAGGACCCGGGGATGCGCGGTGAGGACGGAACCGATGGCGACGCGCTGCTGTTGGCCGCCGGAGAGTTCGTACAGCGCCCGGTGCCGGAGGTCGGCGAGGCCGAGCAGGTCGAGGGTCTCCTCCACCCGTTTGCGCATCGTGGCCGGCGGGACCGCCAGTTGTTCCATGGCGTAGGCGAGTTCCTCCTCCACGGTGTCGGTGACGAACCCGTCGAGCGGGTCCTGACCCACCACGCCCACCACATCGGCGAGCTCACGGGGCGGATGGTCGGCGGTGTCACGGCCGTCGACGGTGACCCGGCCGTACAGGGTGCCCCCGGTGAAGTGCGGCACCAGGCCGTTGACGGCTCCCAGGAGCGTCGACTTGCCCACCCCGGTGTGCCCGACGACCAGGCACAGTTCGCCCTCCTCCACCGTCAGGTCGACCTCCCGCAGTACGGGGTCGGCCCGGTCCTCGTACTGGACGCTGACCTGGTCGAAGGTGATCACGTGACCGCCTCGGTGCGCGGGGGAGGGACGGACGCAGGGGCGGGAGCCCGGGGCGGTGGCGAGAGGAAGCCGGCGGCGCCGGCGAGCAGGATCGCGGCGGTCGGCACCAGCGGCAGGGTGGGCCAACTCAGCGGGTAGATCGACGGGTTGAGGTCGGCGGCGTGGAAGCCGGCGTTGCTGAAGAGGACGACCGCCGACACCACCCCGCAACCGGCGACCGCCCACTCCGCGAACCGCCACGGGTCCGGGCGGTAGGTGGTCCGGGTGATCCTGCGCCCGCCCAGGCGCAGCCCCGCGACGCACAGGAGCGCGCCCGCCACCATCGTGGGCGTGCCGAGGAGCCGGGGCGCGGTGGCGTCGAGGAGACCGTAGGCCCCGGCGCACAGACCGCACATGCCGGTGAGCATCAGCGCCCCGGTGATCCGCCGGGTGGCACGGGTGGCCGTGCCGGCCCTGCCGTAGCCGCGCGAGTCCATCGCGGCGGCGAGCCGCAGGGAACGTTCCAGCGCGTCTTCGAGCACCGGGACCACGATGCCGCGCAGGGCGCCGAGACCCTTGGTGCGCCCGGCGCGCAGCCGCCGGGCCCGGTGGACCCGCTGCACGCTCTGCACGAGTTGCGGGGCGACGCTGAGGGAGACGGTCACGGCGACCCCGAGTTCGTACAGGGCGCCGGGCAGCACGCGCAGGGCGCGCTTGGGATTGGCGAGGGTGTTGGCCGCCCCGATGCAGCACAGCATGCAGGCGAGCCGCAGTCCGTCGGTGGCCGCGGAGAGCAGGGCCTCCAAGGAGACCGGTCCGCCGATCTCGATGCCGGCGTACCAGTCGGGGGTCGGCACGCGCGGCAGCGAGAACAGGAAGTGGTCGTGCGGGGTGATCCCGGTGGCGAACACCGCGCGGAAGACCACCCGGATCGCCACGACGAACAGCGCGAGGTACAGGTAGTAGACGAAACCGCGGGCCCAGGGCGCCTCGGTACGGCGCGCGGTGACGACGTAACCGAGCACCGCCAGGACGAGGAACAGCAACAGGGGGTTGTTGGTGCGGCTGACGGCGGTGGCGAGGGCGAGCGCCCAGATCCACCAGGCCACCGGGTGCAGGGCACGCGGCAGCCGACGTCCACCCGGGTCCGTCCGGGGCGCGGGCGCGGACGGAGGCGCCACGGGGGAAGGGGAGGGAGCCACCGGGGCGCCTACTCCGTGCGCTTGCGGCGTTTGGCCGCGAACACGGCCGCACCGACGAGGAGGAGGACCAGTCCGCCGGCGGCCGCGGCGGGGGCGAAGGAGCCGGAGTCATGGGCGGCGTCCGCCGCCGGGGCCGCCTCGACCACTTGCGCGGGGCTCGGCCCGCCGCCCGCCCGGGCCGGCGCCGAGGAAACGGACGGCGTGGGTGACGGCGACGTCGACGGAGCGCTCGGGGAGGTGCGCGGGGGCGGGGACGCGGAGGGCTCGGCCGAACGGGTGGGGGAGGGAGCCTCCCCGGTCGGCGGGGGAGTGGTGCGGGGCGGCGGCGCAGCGGATCGGGTCCGGGTCGGGGTGGGGCCGGTGTCGGTGCCGGGCGGCAGGGGGTCCGCCGTGCGCGGGGGCGGCGTCCCGGTGGGCTTGCCGCCCCCGGTCGGCTCGGTGTTGCGGGCCCGCACCTGGTCGGGGGTGACGGTCGGACGGCCCCTGGTGCCCTCGATGTCGGTGCCGCCGAAGATCCACAGGTCGACGCTGCCCGGCTTCGGCCGGTAGAGCATGGCACCGAGCTGGCTGTACTCCCAGGTGTTCTCCCCGGGGTCCGCGTGCCAGTACGACCAGTACGCGGAGGCGGGCGGGGTGAGCACGCAGTCGTCCTGGTCCGGCGGCGGGAACTGCTTGCCGCCCCGGTGGCCGCTGTACCCGATCCGGCAGATGAACGCCGGACCGTCGTGGCCCGTCCCGCTGGTGCGCCAACCGCCCTGGTTGAGCAGTGCGTACCCGGTCGTCGGGGTGGTGCCGCAGGAGCGGTACACCGGGCCGCCCCACCTGCTGAAGTCGACGGCCAGCACCACGCCGGAGGAGGTGGTGCACCGACCCATCGGCTGGGGGGCCGCGGACACGGGACCCGTGGTGCCCCCGAGGAGGGCGCCTGCCGTGCCCAGGGCTGCGGCGGTCCGTGCCACGCGTGCGGCGGTCCTGGTCACGACTGTCCCCCTCGTAGGGCCCTGCTGCGGTGGCGGACCGCGGCGGTCACCGCGCAGCCCGCCAGGACGAGCGTTGCGGCGCCGGCGGCGAGTACCGCGACCCCGCCTCCGGTGGAGGCCAACCCGCCTCCGGAGCCGCCCCCCGAAGCGCCGGCGCCCCCGGTGCCCGCAGGGCTTCCGCCCGCGCTGCCCGGCGTGACGATCGCCGGTGTGGACGCCGACGCGGAGGGCGTGGGAGTAGGCGTGGGAGTGGCGTCGGGCTGCGGTCGGGTGCCGGTCAGATCGCGGGTCAGCACGCCGAAGGAGACGCCGGTGGAGCCGCCGACGGCCTGGGTCGAAGCCCGCAGGTCAGAGCCCCGCTGGCCGTCCTCGGCAACGTTGAACCCCCCGTCGGGGTTCTGCTGTGCGGCCAGGAACTTCCGGGCCCCGGCGATCTGCCGCTCGTACCCCGGGGCGTCCAGGGACAGGCCCTGCACCGCGAGGGCGGCGGAGTTGACCGAGTTCCCGGCAGCGCCGGGGAAGCCGCCGTCGTCGAGTTGCTGCGCGGCGATCCAGCGCAGCGCCCGGTCGACGGCCGCATCGGCCTCGTCGTCCCCGACGAGGTCCAGGGCCATCGCGGCGATGGCGGTGGAGTCCACATCGGAGTCCCCGGTCGCCGGCACCAGACTGGGGAAGGCGCCGGAGTCGTGCTGGAGGCTCTTGAGATAGGCGACGGGGTCGGACGCCGCACCCTCCTCCCCGGCCCGCATCTGGGCCATCACCGCCAGCGCGTGGGCGAAGACGGACGGGGCGTAGGTGTACGCGCCCTTCGCCGCGCAACTGCGGTCCGGCGCGGTACTGGGACCCCGGCAGACGGCCGTCGCCAGCCCCGCGATCAGGTCCTGTCCGCCGAAGTCGCGCGGGTCGCGGCCGACGGCCTGGGCGAGGACGGCGGTCTTGCCGAGGGAACCGCCTCCGGCGTACCGGGTGCCCACCTTGGTCCAGTCGTGGACGGTGCGTCCCTCGCCGTCCTCGCCCCCCTGGTCGAGGAAGTCGACGATGCCGCGCAACGCGTCGTCGTCGTGACCGGTCGCGGCGAGTGCGTAAGCGCCGTCGATGGTGAGTCCGAAGTCCGCCCGCGTCGACCCGGCGCCGATGTCGTAGTAGTGGCCCTGTCGCAGTCGGGCCGCGTCGGTGAGGTACGCGACCCCCTTCTTCAGGTCCGGGCCCCGACCGTGGCCCGAGGCGGGCGGCGAGGCGGGCGGTGAGGCCGGGGGAGTGGTGCTCGGGGGCTGCGGGCGATCGGGCTTCTTCGTGGTCAGCGAGGCCAGGCTGGTGTCCGCCCCCGCCAGGACGGCCACCCCGGTCGCGTAGAACACCGGGTCCGTCGCGCCCTCCTCGAAACCGAAGCCCCCGTCGGCGAGTTGCTGCCCGGCCAGCCAGGACACGGCGGCGTCGGCGCGCACTTTCTCGCCGAGGACCCGTAGCGCCTGGGCGGCGTAGCCGGTGCCGATCACGCTGCCCGTGGTGCCACCGGTGTAGCCGGGGAACGCGCCGTTGCTCAGCTGGGCCTTCCGCAGGTGGTCGCGGGCCTTCGCCACCACCGCCCGGTGACCGCCCGCCTGGTGCAGGGCCAGCACGGCGAGGCCCGTGGCGAGGGGGTCGCCCTCGCAGTTCTCCCCGGGGCCGATCAGGACACTGGTGAAACTGCCGTCCCGGCACTGGAGCCGGGTGAGTCGGGTCAGCGTCGCGGTCGGGGGCCGCACGCCGCCCCGCAGCAGGGCGAGCACCCCCAGGGCCTGCCCGTCGGTGTAGGACGCGTTGCGGAAGTCGCCCTCGGCGGTGCAGCCGGGCTGCCCGCCGGCAGGACAGACGTGGTCCGCCAGATCGCCGACGAGGTCGTGTCCGCCGAAGTCACGCGGGTCGCCCTCGGTGACGGCGGCGAGCAGGGCGAGCCGGGCGGCGGCCGTGGCGTCCGGTGCCCCGTCCCGTCCCGCGGCGTAGGCGTAGGCGCCGGTCTGGGCACGGAGGAACGCGGTCACCTTGGTCAGCGCCCGGCTCTTGCCCCGGGTGGCCAGCGCGTACGCGGCCTCCGTGGTCAGGAAGTGGTTGGGGGTTTCGGCGCCCTCGTCCACCACCCGTTCCCCGTCGGTCAGTGCGGCCCGGACCCAGGCGGCGGCCTGGGCGAGGTCCACTTCGGCCGGCGGGACGTTCGGCTCCTCGGGCCCTGGACCCGGTGTGCCGCCGCCCGCCCGCACCTCGTCGGGGGTGAACGTCGGCCGGCCGGTGGTGCCGCCGACGTCGGTGCCGCCGAAGACCCAGGCGTCCACGTCACCCGCGTTGGGCTTGCGGTCCATCGCCCCGTACTGGCTGTACTTCCAGTCCTCCTCGTCGGGGGAGGCGACCCAGTACGACCAGTACGCGGTGGCCTGCGGGGTGAGGACGCAGTCCTCGGTGGCGGGAGTCGGGTACGGGGTGCCGGAGTGGAACGAGCCGTGGCCGATGCGGCAGATGAACGCATCGCCGTCGTGGCCGGTGCCGGCCGTGCTGAAACCCGCCTCGTGCAGCAGCTCGTAGCCGGTGGTCGGCGTGGTGTCGCAGCCCCGCTCGACCGTGCCGCCGAAGGGGCCGAAGTCCACGGCGACCACGGCTCCCCTGCTGGCGGTGCACCGGTCGATCGGGTCGGCGAGCACCGGGGAGGCGGTGACGAGCACGGCACTGGTTCCGCCGAACAGGAGCACGGCCGACAGCAGGGCGGCCAGCCCCGCGAACCGTCTCCGCTTGTCCCTGTCCACCCGAGCTCCCCCGTGTCATCCGGGCGGCCAGACGTGGCTGAAGGGCCCGCAGGGACGCCTGGGCGTCACCGACGTGCCGGTCGACCACGCCGTAGTCCGCGACGGCGCTTCTCGCTGAGATCTGGCGCTCCAGGCAGTCCGGCTCGCCCGGTGTCACCGGGCCCACGGTTGCGGGTCAGCGCCGGATTTCGACCGGCTTCCCCTGAAGTGCAGTGCGTATCAGCCGGATTGGAACACGCGGCCGAAGAAACCGTCAAGGAGGCATGAACTACCCGCTGAACGTGCGCTGTTGCTCAAGCTCCCCATCTGGTGCGCGCGTGCTCCCTCGGGTAGCGTCCAGGGCTGCCACATGGGGGAACCCGGTGCGAGACCGGGGCTGACGCGCAGCGGTGTGGGGCGGCACGGTGCCGCACCCGAGCCCGAATGCCCATGCGGTGACGTCACCTTCGAAGCCGTACCACGCGAGGGGACGACGGCCCGAACCCGCCAGCGCCGCCACGTGTCCCCGCGGCGCGGTGCGCCCGGCCGGTGTCCCCGGTCCACCACAGGAGCAGGCCATGTCCCGTCCCCCGACCACCCGCCGCCTCGCGCTGGCCGTTCCCGCCGCCCTCGGGGCCTTCGCCCTGACCGCCCTCCCCGCGGCAGCGACCTCGACGCCCGCCCAGATCGCCACCTCCAAGACCAACGGCGTCGCCTACCTCAAGTCGCTCCAGGCCGCGGACGGTTCCTACGCGGGCACCGGGCTGTCCAACGAATGGGCCTTCAGCGCCTTCGCCGCGGCCGGGACCGCGGTCGTCGACGTGGCGCCCGGCGGTGACACGACGAAGAACGCCCGCACCGTCTACCGCACCCTGCTCTCCACGGCCGGCTGGCCGTCCGCCACCCCGGTCGTCACCGACTACGAGCGCGCCACCCTCAACGCCTACGCGGCGGGCATCGACCCGGCCCGGGTGTCCGCCTCGCGGAACCTGATCGCCGACGTCTACGGCTACTGGCAGAACGCCGAGGCCGGCTACTTCGGCCCCTCGGCCACCTACAACGGCACCGTCTTCGCCGGGCTGGCCCTGGCCGGGGCCAAGACGCAGACCGGGGTGCGGCGCGTCCCCCAGGCGCTCCTCGACAAGGTCGTCACCCGTATCCGCGCCAACCAACACCACGACGGCGGCTGGGACTTCCAGAAGGCCGAGGGCAACCCCACCCGCCTCAGCGCCCCCGGCGACATCGACATGACCGGCGCTTCGATGGCCGCGCTCTGCGCCGCGGGAGTGCCGAACACGGACGCCGACGTCGTCCAGGCGAAGGCGTTCCTCAAGAGCAAACTGGTCGCGGCCAACGGCGCGTTCAACGCCCTGTACGGAGTCAACACCAACTCCAACGGATGGGCCGTCGCCGGGCTCAACGCCTGCGGCATCAACCCGCAGACCGGCGACTTCCTCACCACCCTGGGCAAGACCCCGGTGGACTTCCTGATAGCCCAGCAGTACAACCCCGGTGGCGGTTTCAAGTACAAGTCCACCGACACCGTCCCCTCCGCCTACGCCTCCATCGACGCCCTCCGTGCCGTCGCCGGCGGCGGCTTCACCGCCGCCCCGCCCACCCCGGTCACCGCGGGCGCCCCGAAGTGGGTGGCCGCGAGCGCCTTCGCCCCCGGTACGGCCACCGAACTCGCCCTCACCGTCGATGACGGAATGGGGAACCTGAAGGTGTGCTCCGTCGCCTTCACCCCCACGGCCGCCACGGCCACCCTCGGCGACGTACTGGACGCGGCCGCCACCTCGGCGACCCCGTCGGGCTGTGTGACCGGGGTGACCCCGTCGTCGGGCACCGGCACGATCACCTCCCTCAACGGCACGTCCAACAGCGGTTCCCAGACCTGGAAGGTCAGTGTGGACGGCTCCGCCTTCGCCGCCGCCTCCCGCGGCCGGACGATCGGTGTCGGGGACACCGTCGCCCTGCGCTGGGGAGCCTGACCCCGAACCGGTACGGGCCCGTCACCTCCACGGGCCCGTACCGTCGGACCGCCTCCCCGGGCCACCCATGGAACAGCGATCCGTACGCACGGATGCACTGATCGGGTGCGCCCCGCCCTACGATGGGCGCATGAGCAAGGGCACGCACCCAGCAGGTGCACACCATGCGCAGCAGTCGGCCGAGCGGCTCGACGTCGCCGCGTCCGTCCTCGCCCTGCTCGCGGACCGGACCCGACTGGCACTGCTGGAGCGGCTCGGCCGCGGCGAAGCCGATGTCACCACGCTCACCCAGGCATGCGGGGCCGCCCGGCCTTCCGTCAGCCAGCACCTGGCCAAACTCCGACTGGCCGGACTGGTCACCGCCCGCAAGGACGGCCGTCGCGTCGTGTACGCCCTGCGCCACGGGCATCTGCGGCGACTGGTGGACGAGGCCCTGAACGTCGCCGACCACCAGATCGGTGCGCTGCCGCCCCACGACTGACCGCCACCCGCGTCGCCTGCGGGCCGCCTTTCACCAATAGGTGCATAGGTGCGCACCCATTGGCTACGATGAACCGGTCGCACCCACCCGCCGAACGGGACGGGACCTCATGCTGTCCGTGCTGCGCAACCGCACCTACCGCCGTCTGTTCACCGCACAGGTCGTCGCCCTGGTCGGCACGGGGCTCGCCACCGTCGCACTCGCCCTGCTCGCGTACGACTTCGCCGGGGACCGGGCGTCGACCGTGCTCGGGACGGCGCTGGCGATCAAGATGATCGCCTACGTCACGATCGCCCCCGTCGTCGGCGCACTCGCCCACCGGGTACCCCGCCGCGCCCTGCTGGTCTCCACGGACCTCACCCGGGCCGGGGTCGCCCTGAGCCTGCCGTTCGTCTCGACGGTCTGGCAGGTGTACGTCCTGGTCTTCCTCCTCCAAGCGGCTTCGGCCGCCTTCACCCCGACCTTCCAGGCCACCGTCCCCGAGGTGCTGCCCGACGAGCGCGACTACACCCGGGCCCTGTCGATGTCCCGCCTCGCCTACGACGGGGAGAGCCTGTTGAGCCCGGTGCTCGCGGCGGCGCTGCTCACCCTCATCCCCTACGACTGGCTGTTCGCCGGCACCGCTGCGGGATTCGTGGCCTCCGCGCTCCTCGTCGTCTCGACCGCCCTGCCCGCACCGCAACCCGTCGAACGCGGGGGCTCGGCCGCCCGGGCGACCTCCGGCACCCGACTCTTCCGGGCCACCCCCCGGCTACGGGCCCTGATCGCCCTCGACCTCGCGGTCGCCGCCGCCGGATCCGTCGTCCTCGTGCACACCGTCGTCCTGGTCCGGGACCACCTCCAGCGCCCCGCCGGCGCCGTACCCCTCGCCCTGGGCGCCTACGGCACGGGCTCCGTCCTCGCCGCGCTGATCCTGCCCCGGCTGCTGCGTCACCGCACCGACCGCACGGTGATGCTGCCGGCCGCCTTCGCCCTCCCGGTCGCCCTGGTCGCCGTCGTGGCGGTCGGCGCCGCGCGGCCGGACGCCTGGTCCTGGCCCCTGCTCCTGGCGGCCTGGACCGCGATCGGCGCGGCCTGCTCCCTCGTCCTGACCCCCGCCGGCCGGTTGATACGCCGGTCCACCTCCGACACGGACCTGCCCGCGGCCTTCGCCGCCCAGTTCTCCCTCTCCCACGCGTGCTGGCTGCTGACGTACCCCCTCGCCGGCTGGCTGGGTGCGGCCGCGGGCCTCCCGGTCACCACCACGGTGCTCGCCGTCCTCGCGCTGGGCGCCGCAGGGTGCGCCCTCGCGATCTGGCCCGCCCGGGACCCCGCACGGCTCAGGCACGTCCACCCGGACCTCCCCGCCGGTCACCCGCACCTCGTCGACGCCCGCCCCTGCGCCGACGGTTGGCAGCACGACCACCACTACGTCATCGACGGTCACCACCACAGCTGGCCGCGCCGGACGCGGGTCGGGATCTGACGCGCCGGGGTCAGGCCCCCGGTGAGGTGAGGGACGAGGCGCGGATCCGCATGACGGGTTCCAGCTCGACCGAACCGCCGAGGCTGGCGCTCACCATCGAAGCCGCCCCGGGCGGGGGAGCGAAGGACACCCTGCGCAACATCAGGACGACCGGGGAGTTCGTCGTCAACACCGTCTCCGTCGCCCGGGCCCGGCAGATGGACCTCACCGGGGTGAGGTCGTCGCCCTCCACGTCGCCGAGGAACTGCTGACGACCACCGGCCGCATCGACGTCGCGCGGCTGCGGCCCCTCGGACGGGTCGCCTCCGGCTTGGTCGACGCGGCCCGCCCCGCGGGGTTCGCCGCGGACCCCCGTCGGTCGGAGCGCTAACGCCCCCCGGCCAGTACCCGCACCGGCTTCTCCGCGAGGAACGCCTCGATGTCCTCGACGGCCTGGCCGAAGTACCCCGCGTAGTTGCGACGGGTCACGTAGCCCAGATGCGGCAGTGCGAGCAGACGGGGTGCCGTGCGCAACGGATCGTCCAGCGGCAGGGGTTCCGTCTCGAAGACATCGGTGCCCGCTCCGGCGATCCACCCCTCCTGGAGCGCCCGCAACAGTGCCGTCTGGTCGACGATCGCCGCCCGTGAGGTGTTGACCAGGTAGGCGCTGTCACGCATCCGGCGCAGCTCCGCCTCGCCGATCAGCCCCCGGGTGCGGTCGCTGAGCACCAGGTGCACCGAGACGAAGTCGCTGGTCTCCAGCAACTCCTCCTTGGAGGCCGCGGCGACCGCCCCGCCCTCGGCCGCTAGCTCCGGGGTGAGGTTCTGGCTCCACGCCACCACCTCCATGCCGAACGCGGCGCCGATGCGTGCCACCTTGCGGCCGATCTTGCCCAGTCCCAGCAGCCCGAGGCGACTGCCGTGGAGGTCGGCCCCCACCGTGTGCTGCCACGGCCCGCCCGAACGCAGCGCTGCGTTCTCGGGCACCGTCTGTCGTGCCAGGCCCAGGATCAACGCCCAGGTCAGCTCGGTCGGCGGCTCCGAATTGCTGGCCGTGCCGCACACGGTGACCCCGTGCCGGGCAGCCGCTTCCAGATCGATGGCCGCATTGCGCATCCCCGAGGTCACCAGCAGCCGGAGCCGGGGCAACCGGGCGAAGAGGGCGGCGGGGAACGGGGTCCGCTCACGCATGGCCACGACGATCTCGCTGTGCTCCAGCGCTTCGACCAGGGCGTCGGTCGAGGTGATGTGCGTGTCCAGGAACTCCGTCTCCACCTGGGGAGCGATCCTCGTCCAGTCGGCCAGGGAACGGGCGACGCCCTGATAGTCGTCCAGCACCACGCAGCGCAGCTTCGTCACGGCAAGCCCTCTCCAGGAAGCCCGGCCCCCTCGACCGGGGCCGGTGTGCGCCGACAGTACCTGGCGGGTCCGCCCTGCTGAAGCCGTGCCCGAAGGGCCGTGCGCCGAGGCGTTCGCGTCGACGGACCCGTGGCCGGCTCCCACCCGCCGCGGACGGCCCGCCGGTCGAATCCCCCTCGGTATCGAATTCCGTACGCCCCGCCGTTGGCGTGAAACCCCGGCGGGCGAATCTGTCTCAAAGGCGTGCTCCGGTTCCTTTCCGACCGAACTCCTGTTATCGGGACCTGACCTGTTGTGTCGGTACGGGCGAATCCTTGATCACCCGGGCTTCAGCGGTGTCCGCATTCGCCTGGTGTCGACGTGGTCTTTCAGCCGTCGGTTTCGCGCCCGGGAATGGTGCGGCGACCCGGTCGTGCGGAAATTCACGGTTCCCTCGCCCTGTCTGAACGATGACGTGTCGGTCGTTTGACCGTTCACGAGTGGACGCTCCGTGCGGTTCGGCTCGGCCGGACACCGGAGATGGATCAAGCAAAGTGTGGCGCAGGACCGTCCTGACCCGGGTTCGTCGCGGAGTCGCGCAAGATCACCATCTTGAAGCCCGGCGAACTGGCCGCCTTCAAAAGCCTGTTGTGGTTCGCCGTCCCCGCCCGGCCGGCGGCGGGTGGCCCCGCCGGGAGTCGCCGCCGGACGGCGTGAGGGGCCCTTCCGACGGCCCGGATGTCAGTGTTGTGAAGCCCTGGAAATGCCCGTGGCGACACCCTGGAGAATGCCTATCAGTACAGGTCAACCGGTATTTCTTCGCCGTCGACGCACCCGTGGAAGATGGCCGGCCGGTGTCTCGGGGCTCAAAGGTTGAGCACGAATTCCACACATCCCCTCTCCATAGTCGCCCCGATGGTCTAGATTGACCGTGCTTCAGCTGATCGGACGCGAGGACTCCGTTAAATGATCTATAGGTGGGGCGCCACGGACAGCTAGCAGTTGCGGCTCCCGCGCTGGTCGCGGGGGTGATCAATTCTTGGAGCCCGCGAGGGGTCCTCGGCTGCGGGGAGCGGTCGAGGTTTCCCGGCGGGATTCCGCGCACCTCGAAAAGGGCTCGGCGGAACGGATGGGTCCGCCGTGGCCAGGGTGAGTCGTTCAAGTAACGCTGAAAGAGCCGAGATGTCATGCGCGGGGGGCGGAGCCTCCCGGGGGGAGGAACGGTGCGGCGCGGGGGGCGGGCCCCTCCGTGGCGAGGAACAGTCTTAGGCGAAGACGGCGAACCGCTGGCGACCTGGGGGGTTCTGTGCAGCAGGGGGAGTTAGTCGACCCGTTTCCGTCGGCGCGCGGGCGCCTGGCGAACGGGGCAATCAGTCAACCCGCGATCGACTGGGAGGAGCGGTACCGCCGTACCGTGATCACCAGCGACACCGTGGCCACCGCTTTCGTCGTGGCGGCGATCGGCAACTTCTTCGGTGCCCGCGACGCGGCCAACTGGCACGAGAAGTGGGGCATCCTCGCCTTCGGCACCGAGTTGCTGGTGCTGGGAGCGCTCGCGGTGAGCCGTGCCTGGGCACCGGCCGTACTCGGCCAGGGCGCCGAGGAGTTCCGCCGCCTGGGACGCTCCCTGTTCACAGCGGCCGTCGTCCTGGCGCTCGGCGGCATCGCCCTCACCTCGCGCAACATCAAACTCTGGATCTTCGTCGCGATCCCCGCGATCGCGCTCGTCACCATGACCGCGCGGTACCTGCTCCGCCTCCGGTTGCACAAACGGCGCAAGGAAGGACGGTGTCTGCGACCGGTGCTCGCCGCCGGAAGCCCGGCCACCGTGCGCGACCTGATCTCCCGGGCCCGCAGGTTCCCGCACCTCGGCTGGCGGGTGGACGGGGTGTGCACGACGGACGGCCGCGGGCTCGAAGGCGACCAGCTGGACGGAGTGCCCGTCGTCGGCCGACTGGCGGACGTCGCCAACCACGTCCGCCGCGACGGCTACCGCGTCGTCGCGGTCACACCGGACGCGCACTGGTCACCGGACCGGTTGCAGCGCCTGGCGTGGAACCTCGAAGGCAGCGATGCCGAGATGGTCGTGGCCCCCGTACTGATGGAGGTGGCCGGCCCGCGGCTGCACGTCGACGCGGTGCTCGGGATCCCGCTGCTACGGGTCAGCATGCCGACCTTCACCGGAGGCAGCCGGGCGGTCAAGGCGGTCGTCGACCGGCTGGGCGCGGCGCTGCTGCTGGTCCTGTTCGCGCCGCTGATGGTGCTGGTCGGGCTGCTCGTCCTGATGGACAGCCGCGGCGGGGCGTTCTACCGGCAGCGCCGGGTGGGCAAGGACGGACGCGAGTTCACGATCCTCAAGTTCCGCACCATGGTCGCCGGGGCCGACGGGGCCCGAGCCGAACTGGCCGACCGCAACGAGGGCGCCGGCGTGCTGTTCAAGCTCCGCCGCGATCCGCGGGTGACCCGACTGGGAGCAGTGCTGCGCCGGTACTCGGTCGACGAGCTTCCGCAACTCTTCAACGTGCTCACCGGGTCGATGTCGCTCGTCGGCCCGCGCCCCCCGCTGCCGGAGGAGTCCGCTGCCTACGGCCCGGACATCCGGCGACGGCTCCTGGTCAAGCCCGGCCTCACCGGCCTGTGGCAGATCAGCGGGCGCAGCGACCTGCCGTGGGAGGAGGCCGTCCGACTGGACCTGCGGTACGTCGAGGACTGGTCGCTCGCCCTGGACACGGTGATCTTGTGGAAGACGCTCCGTGCGGTGGCCTACGGGCGGGGGGCCTACTGATGTGCGGGGAACTGCGGCTCAAGGGGCCCGAAGACGTGCGGACCGCAGGCCCGAAGGGCCTGCCCGAGGGGAGGGACGAGTCATGAGGGTCAGTGTTTTCGGGCTCGGCTACGTGGGCTGCGTGTCGGCCGCGTGCCTGGCCAGCATGGGCCACGAGGTCATCGGGGTGGACGTGAACCAGGTCAAGGTCGACCTGGTCAACGACGGCAAGGCCCCGGTGGTCGAGGAACGGATCGGCGAACTCATCGCCGAGGTCGTGCGCAGCGGAGCGTTACGCGCCACCGACGACGTCCGCGAAGCGATCAACGACACCGAGGTGTCGCTGGTCTGCGTGGGGACGCCGTCGGAGCCCAACGGCAGCCTGTGCACCACGTACTTGGAGCGGGTCACCGAGCAGATCGGCGCCGTGCTGGCCGAGGGCGGCGGGCGGCACACCGTCGTGTTCCGCAGCACCATGCTCCCGGGCACCTGCCTCGACCTGCTGGTACCGATCCTGGAGAAGTACGTCGGCGGCACGGCCGGGGCGGACTTCGGGGTCGCGGTCAACCCGGAGTTCCTGCGCGAGGGCACGAGCGTGCGGGACTTCTTCGACCCGCCCAAGACCGTCATCGGCGAGCTCGACCCGGCGAGCGGCGACACGGTGGCGGCACTGTACGAGGGGTTGCCCGGCGAGGTGTTCCGGGTACCGGTCCCGACGGCCGAGGCGATCAAGTACGCGGACAACGCGTTCCACGGCCTCAAGATCGGCTTCGCGAACGAGCTGGGCGCGGTGTGCCAGGCGCTCGGGGTGGACTCGCACCAGGTGATGGACGTGTTCCTGGCCGACCACAAACTGAACATCAGCCCCGCCTACCTACGGCCCGGCTTCGCCTTCGGAGGGTCCTGCCTGCCGAAGGACCTCCGCAGCCTGGTCCACGCGGCGCAGCGGGCCGATGTCGCGGTGCCCATCCTCGCCAATGTGCTGCCCTCCAACTCCGCCCATCTGCAACGCGCGGTGGAGCTGGTCGAACGCACCGGGAAACGCCGGGTCGGCCTGTTCGGGCTGTCCTTCAAACCCGGCACCGACGACCTCCGCGAGAGCCCGCTCGTCGAGCTGGCGGAACGCCTCTTCGGCAAGGGCTACGACCTGCGCATCCACGACGCCAACGTCAGCCTCTCCCGGCTGCTGGGCGCGAACCGCGAGTACATCGAGACCCGGCTGCCGCACCTCGCGCAGCTGCTCGCGGACTCCGTCGACGAGGTGCTCGAACACGCCGAGGTGTGCCTGGTCGGGACCAGGGAGCCGGCCGTGCTGTCGGCGCTGCCGCACGGCGGCGAGGGTCCGGTACTGATCGATCTCATCCATCTTCCCGACGCCGATGCGCGCCGGGCCGAACCGGGGTACGTGGGCCTTGCTTGGTGACACATCGTTCGACGGCACCACCAGCGGCGACCGGTCCGACCGGCGCGCGCTGATCCTGGTGGAGAACCTGTCGGTGCCGTTCGACCGGCGGGTGTGGCAGGAGTGCAAGACGCTGCGCGACGCGGGCTGGACGGTGCACGTCATCTGCCCGCGGGGAAGCAAACGGGACACCGAGCCGGAAGTGGAGATCGACGGGGTGCGCATCCACCGCTACCCGTTGCGCGCGGCCACCGGCGGACCGGCCGGCTACCTGCGGGAGTACGGATCGGCGCTGTGGCACACGGCCCGGCTCGCCCGCAAGGTCGGCCCGGTCGACGTGGTCCACGCCTGCAACCCGCCCGACCTGTTGTTCCTACCGGCCCTGTGGCTCAAACGCCGCGGCGCGCGGTTCGTCTTCGACCAGCACGACCTGGTGCCCGAGCTGTACCTCTCCCGGTTCGACCGCGGTGAGGACCTGCTCTACCGGGCGGTGTGCGCGCTGGAACGGTTCACCTACCGGGCCGCGGACGTCGTGCTCGCCACCAACGAGAGCTACCGGGACGTCGCGATCCGCCGCGGCGGCCAGCGGCCGCAGGACGTGTTCGTGGTGCGCAGCGCACCCGAGACCGACCGGTTCCGACCGGTACCGCCCGAGCCGGAGCTGAAGCACGGCAAGCCCCATCTGCTGTGCTACCTCGGCGTCATGGGCCCCCAGGACGGCGTCGACTACGCCCTGCGGGCCCTGGCGAAGCTGCGTGACGAACTCGGGCGGACCGACTGGCACGCCGTGTTCGTCGGCTCCGGCGACGCCTTCGACGCGATGGTGGAACTGTCCCGACGGCTCGGGCTGCACGAGCAGGTGCAGTTCACCGGGCGCATTCCCGACGCCGACCTGGTGCGCTACCTGTCCACCGCGGACGTGTGCCTCTCACCCGACCCGCGCAATCCGCTCAACGACGTCTCGACCATGAACAAGGTCCTGGAGTACATGGCGATGGGTCGCCCCATCGTCTCGTTCGACCTCCGGGAGGCACGGGTCTCCGCCGGTGACGCCGCCGTCTACGCGCCCGCCAACGACGAGGCCGCCTTCGCCGAGCTCATCGCGCAGCTGTTGGACGATCCGGAGAAACGGGCCCGGATGGGCAAGACCGGCCAGGAACGCATCAGCGGGGAACTCTCCTGGCGGAACTCCCAAGCGTCGCTGCTCGCCGCCTACGCCGCCACCGGCCGTGACCGCACCTCGGTGCCGTCGGGCACCACGACACGCACAGGGAAGAGGCCGCGTCGTTGAGCGATGAAGCGATACGCCTGGTCACCATCGGGCGGATTCTCCGTCGGCGCTGGCGGCTCCTCACCCTCCTCGCCCTGCTGGGCGCCCTCGTCGGCTACGGCACCTCGGTGCTGTTCCCGCCGCGCTACACGGCCTCGGCCTCGGTGCTGCTGCCGGGGCAGTGGGAGGAACGCGAACTGCTCACCCAGGTGGAGATCGCGACCAGTTCCGCGGTGGTCGACCGGGCGGCCGCCACCCTCGGCTGGACGGACGTCAGCGCCAGCGAGCTACGGGACCGGGTGAGCGCCGAGGCGGCCGACGGGAACATCATCACGATCTCGGGCACGGCCGACGCCCCGGAGCGGGCGCAGCAGCTCTCCGACCGGATGGCCCAGCAGTTCGTCACGTTCGTCGCCCGCATCGCGGGCGACGGCCCCGAGTCCGAAGCGGCCACCGGGCCCGAGGCCCTGCGGCAGAAGGTGGTGGAGACCAACCGCCGCATCAGCGACCTGGCCGATGCGACCGATCCGGGGCGGACCGTGGAGAGCGTGCAGGCCCGCACCGCGCTCGAAAAGCTGCGTCTCGCGCTGGAGGAGGCCATGAAGAAGCTGGACCAGGCCGACCCGGCGAGCAACCAGGCCGGCATGGTCGTGATGGGGCCGGCGGCCCGACCGACCGCAGAGGTGCCGCCGACGCGGCCCCAGCTCATCGCCGCCGGGGCACTGCTGTTCCTCCTGCTCGGGGTCATCGGCCACCTCGCCGCCGCGCGGGTGGACCGCCGGCTGCGCACCGAACACGAGATCAGCGCGGCGCTCGGCTCCATGCTGCTGGGCACCGTCGACGTACCCGCCGAAGGGCCCGCGCGCCGACCGGAGGGCCGAGGCCCGCGGGCCCGGATCCGCCGGCTCCTGCGCCTCGACACGCCGTGGGACGCGCCGACCCCGCAGACCTCCGGCGACGAGACCGGCCGCCGGATCCGCTACGGACGGGTGCGCGCTCGCCTCCGGGACCGACTGCTACCGGGCTCCCGGAGCGTGCTGGTGGTCGTACCGGAGGGCGACGAGATCGCCCGCCGGGCCGCCGCGCAGCTCGTCACCGAGGCCGAGGACGATCCTGCCCCGCACTCGTCGACGACCGGGCACCCCGGACTGCGGGTGGTGGACGTGTCGGTGGCCCGGCCGGTGGTGCCGGACCGCGACACCGAGTCCGGAGCCCTGGTCGTGCTCAGCACGGGCCACTGGACCGCGGGAGAGCTCACCGGCATCGCCGGGGCGTGTGCGGACGGCGGCCACGAAGTCATCGGCATCGTCCTCGCCGACGCGGTGCGGGCCCGCCCCGCGCAGCCGGCCGAGCGCACCCCGGACGACGCCGCCGGCGCCCTCGCGGCCCACGGCCGGGCGACGGGGGGTTCCGCATGACACCGCACACGACCGCGGAGCCCTCGGCGAGCGCGCCGTTGCTGGACCTCCAGTCGTTGGTGGTGGCCGTGCGCAGACGCCGCCGCCTCTGGTGCTCCGTGGCACTCCTGGGGCTGCTGGCCGGCGCGGCACTGGCGGTCCTCATGCAGCCGCCGCCGACCGCCACGACCAAGGTGCTGGTCGCCCATCAGGACGACCAGCCGAACGACACCGGCACGCTGATCCGTACCGACGTCGCGCTCCTCCAGACCACACGGATCGCCGGCCAGGCGCTGCGCATCCTCAAGTCCCCGGAAAAACCCGCCGACTTCATGCAGGAGTACCGGGGGACCGGCTTGACCAACAACCTGCTCCAGATCGAAGTGACGGGGGACAGCGACGCGCAAGCGGTGGCCCGGGCCGGGGCCTTGGCCGAAGCGTTCGTCGCGGACCACGTGAAGCGGATGTGGGGAACCGCGAAGGCCGAGGCCAAGGCCCTGCTCGACCAGCGCGACCGCATGCGCGACGAGCTCGCCCAGGTCAACGAGGCCATCGGAGAGCGCACGCAGGGCAGCGACCCGAAGGCGTCGGCGAGCATCGAATCGCTCTACGCCCGCCGGGCCGAACTCAACTCGCGGATCGCCGACTTCGACCAGCGGGCCGCCGATGCGCGCACCGGCACGCCCCGGCTCGTCGCCGGCACGCAGATCGTGGACGCACCGCGCGCGGTGCCCCACTCCCTGCCCAGGACCGCGGTCACCAACGCCGTGATCGGACTCGTCCTCGGGCTCTTCGCCGGACTCGCACTGGCCGCGGTCGGCGCGGTGGTGGCGGACCGTCCCGTGCTCCGCCGGGACATCGCGGCGAACCTGGGCGCCTCGGTCATCGCGGAACTGCGCCGGGTGCCCCGTCGGCCGGCCGGGCGGTGGCAGCGCCGTCGGACCCGGGTGGCCCGCGAACGGCTCGCCACGACCCTGGCCCGCACCGTGCGGGGCTCCGCGGAACCCGTGTCGTTGCTGGAACTGGGCTGTGCGCGCAGCACCGGCGCGATCGCCCTGGACGTCGCCACGGCACTCACGGCGGACGGACAGGTGGTCGTCGTCGACGGGCTGCCCGGCCCGCAGCTCGCCCCCAGCAGCAGGAAACCAGGAGGTCCGACCGTCGTCAGCGGCGAGGGCGCCGAGGCCGTGCCGCCCCTGGCGCGCCGGCTCGGCGTCGGTTCGGTCGCGCCCGGCACGGCGTGGACCGACCTGCGGCACCTCGGCGGCCGGACCGTGCTCGTCGTGCGGGCCGGGCACGGCAGCGCCGCCTGGCTGCACACCGTGGCGCGGCAACTCGCCGACCAACACATCGAGGTGATCGGCGTGGTGCTGATCGACCCCGATCCGCGCGACCGCACCGACGGCACGCTGTGGGACGGGCTGCACACCGCACTGCGCGGCCACGACGAGCGGCTGGCCCGGCAGAACGGGACCGGCCAGCCGCGGACGGAGCGGCCGTCGAAACCGGCCGCACTGGTCCCGGACAACGACCAGGAGGCGCGGTAGACATGTGTGGCATCGCAGGCACCTACGCGTGGCCGGACGGGAAGGTCGTCACCGACCGGCTCACCGATGTCCTCGCCCACCGCGGACCGGACGGGGCGGGCCGGTACAGCCACCCCGCCGGCGGCGGTGACGTCCACCTCGGGCACCGTCGGCTGGCCGTCATCGACCTGTCCGAGACCGGCGCCCAACCGATGGTCTCCGACGGCCTCGCCCTCACCTACAACGGCGAGCTGTACAACGCGCCCGAACTCCGGACCGAGCTGACCGCGGCCGGGGCGCGCTTCCGCGGCACCTCCGACACCGAGGTGCTGCTGGAGGCGTGGCGGCGCTGGGGCACGGACTGCCTGCCGCGGCTGCGCGGCATGTTCGCCTTCGCGGTCTTCGACGAGCGCACCGGTGAGCTGGTGCTCGCCCGCGACCAGCTCGGCATCAAACCGCTGTTCCTGCTCCGGCGCGGCCCGGGCCTGGTGTTCGCCTCCGAACTCAAGGCGCTCGCCGCCGTGACCGGTGGCTCGCTGGAAGTGGACCACGCGGCACTGGTGGCCTCGCTGCTCTACTACTGGGTGCCGGACTCGCGCTGCGCCTACCGCGAAGCGGAGAAGCTGCCGCCGGGGAGCTGGCTGCGGATCCGGCCCGACGGCCGGGTGGAGCGCGGCCGGTACTGGAACCTCCGCGACGTCGCCGCCGAGGCCCGGGAGCAGGCCCGCGGCGGCGACCAGCCGGATCTGGCCGCGGTCGTCGAGGAGTCCAACCGGCGGCACCTGCTCTCCGACGTACCGGTGGCGACCTTCCTCTCCGGCGGGTTGGACTCCAGCTATCTGACCGCGCTGGCGGCCCGGCACCGACCCGGGATCTCCGCCTACACGATCGGGTTCCGCGCCGAGGACGCCAAGTTCGAGGCGATGCCCGACGACCTGCGCTACGCCCGTCAGGTGGCCGAGCGGTTCGGCGTCGACCTGCACGAGATCGAGATCGCTCCGAACGTGCTCGACCTGTTGCCGCAGATGACGTACCACCTGGACGAGCCGATCGGAGACCCGGCCGCGATCAACACCTTCCTGATCTGTTCGGCCGCCCGTGAGGCCGGGGTCAAGGTGATGCTCTCGGGCATGGGCGCCGACGAGCTGTTCGCCGGGTACCGCAAACACCTGGCCAACCTGCTCGCGGTGCGCTACCAGCGCGTTCCGCGGCCCCTGCGGCGGGGGCTGTCCGCGGCCGTGGACCGGCTGCCGGTCGCCACGTCCCGCCGGGGGTACCGGTCGGTGCGCTTCGCGAAGCGGTTCCTCTCCTTCGCCGATCTGCCGGAGGAGACCGCGTTCCGGCGCAGCTACACCATGTACGACCGGGCCGAGTTGCTCGACCTGATCGATCCGGACCTCGCGGGGACGGTCGACGACGTGCTGACCGAACACGCGGACGTCTACCGGGACAACGACCTCGACGACTTCGTCAACCGCATGTGCCTGGGCGACGCCCGGATGTTCCTGCCGGGCCTGAACCTCGCCTACACCGACCGGTCGAGCATGGCCGCGTCGACCGAGGTGCGGGTCCCGTACGTGGACGTCGAGGTGGTCAAGGCGGCGTTCGCCGTGCCCGGTGACCGCAAGATCGTCGGACGTCAGGGCAAGGCCGTCCTCAAGGAGGCGGCCTCCTCGATCCTGCCCCGGGAGATCGTGTACCGGCCCAAGGGCCTGTTCAGCGCCCCGTTGCGGGCCTGGATGAGCCGCGATCTGGCGCCGCTGGTCCGCGAGGTGGTGAACGACGGGGTGCTCGTCCGCTCCGGGTTCCTGCGCCGCGAGGCGCTGGCCCGGCTCGTCGCCGAGGACGCCGCCGGGCACCAGGACTTCTCCAAACACCTGTGGCACGTGCTGACCCTTGAGTACTGGTACCGCGGCGCGACCTCCGGCTCCGGCCGGAGCTGAACGAACACACGGCTGTACGGCTACACGGATGCAGGGCTAGACGGATACAGGGCTAGACGGCGTGACGGCGTAGAAACAAGAGGAGTTCGGGTGAAGCAGGTTGTGCAGAACTACAAGAGCGGCGAACTGGCGCTGCTCGACGTGCCGGTGCCGGGGTGCAAGCCGAACGGTGTGCTGGTCCGCAGCGCCTACTCGCTGATCTCCACCGGGACCGAGCTCATGAAGGTGTCCGAGGCCGGCATGTCGATGCTGGGCAAGGCCCGCTCCCGACCGGACCAGGTGGCGAAGGTCATGCAGAGCGTCGCCACCAACGGGATGTCCGCCACCTACCGCAAGGTGATCAACCAACTGGACTCCTACACGCCGCTCGGCTACTCGCTGTGCGGGGTGGTCGAGCAGGTCGGCGCCGGCATCGACGACGTGGCGGTCGGCGACCTGGTGGCCTGCGCCGGCAACGAACACGCGCTGCACGCCGAACTGAACTGGGTGCCGAAGAACCTGTACACCCCGGTGCCGGACGGCCTCGCACCGCGCCACGCGGCCTTCGGCACCGTCGGGTCGATCGCCTTGCAGGGCGTCCGCCGCGGCGAGCCGCAGCTCGGTGACGTGGCCCTGGTCATCGGCCTCGGACTGATCGGGCAGTTGGTGGTGCAACTGCTGACCGCCTCGGGGGTCCGCGTCATCGGCGTCGACCCCGACCCGGTGCGCTGCGCACTCGCCGCCCGCCTCGGCGCCGCGGCCTGCGGCGACCCCGGGTCCGCGGCCGTGGAGAGCTCCGTCGCCGAACTCACCGACGGTCACGGCGTGGACCAGGTGTACCTGGCCGCGGGCGGCAGCAGCAACCAGCCCGTCGAACTGGCCGCCCGACTCAGTCGGGACCGCGGCCGGGTCGTCGACATCGGCAAGTGCCGCCTGGACCTGCCGTGGAACGCGTACTACGAGAAGGAACTCGACGTCCGGTTCTCCCGCTCGTACGGCCCCGGGCGCTACGACCCGGAGTACGAACTCGAAGGGCGGGACTACCCGATCGGCTACGTGCGCTGGACCGAGCGGCGCAACCTGGCGTGCTTCCTGGACCTCCTGGCCCGCGGCCGCGTCGACACCGACCCCCTGATCTCCCACATCGCCGACTTCGACGACGCCGTCAAGACCTACCAGCGCCTGAAGGACGGCGAACTGAAGGCCGTGGCCGTGCTGTTCCGCTACCCCGACGCCGCGGAACACCCGATCGAAGCGGAAGCACCGGCGGTGGCCGTGCCCACGGTGCGACGCAGCGGCGGGGCGTCCACCCCGACCCGGTCCGCCACCTCGCCGGTGCGGCTGGCGTTCGTCGGCGCGGGCAACTACGCGACGTCGATGCTGCTGCCGCACCTGGCCCGGCGCGACGGCGTCGAGCTGTCCACCGTCGTCACCACGACGGCGCTGTCCGCGGTCAACGCGAAGCGGAAGTTCGGCTTCGCCGAAGCGACCACCGAGCTCGACGCCGTACTCGAAGACCCCTCCGTGGACGCGGTGTTCGTGGTCACCCGGCACAACTCGCACGCCGAACTCACCCGCAGGGCGCTGCTGGCCGGCAAGGCGGTCTTCGTGGAGAAGCCCTTGGCGCTCACCGAGGACGAACTGGCCGGCGTGCTCGCGGCGGTGGACGAGTCCGGCAACGACCGGCTGCAAGTGGGCTTCAACCGGCGGTTCGCGCCACTGCTGCGGCAGGCCCGCAAGCGGTTCGGCACCCGGAGCGGCCCGGCGAACGTCCGCTACCTGGTCAACGCCGGCCGGTTGCAGCACGGCAGCTGGTACCTCCAACAAGACAGCCAGGGCTCCCGGTTCGCCGGCGAGGGCGGTCACTTCATCGACACCGTCAGCTGGCTGCTCGGGGCCGACCCGACCTCGGTGTACGCGGTCGCCACGCCCGGCAACGAGGACCTCCAGATCGTGCTGCGCTACCCGGGCGGCTCCACCGCCACCCTCAGCTACGTCACCACCGGCTCACCCGGCTTCCCCAAGGAGACGCTGGACCTGATCGCGGACGGCAAGGTGCTGCGGTTCGACGACTTCGTCCGCGCCTCGGTGCACGGCCGCAAGCGGTGGAGCAGCCCGCGGCTGTCCCACACCCGGGACAAGGGCCAACGCGCCGAACTGGACGCGTTTCTCAAGGCCGTGCGCACCGGCGGGCCGATGCCGGTGCCGCTGGAGTCGCTGGTCGCCACCACGGCAGCCACCCTCGCCGTGCAGACCGGCCTGGTCAGCGGCGCCCCGGTGACCTTGACGAGGACGCGATGACCCGGAGCACGTCCGTGGGCTGGTACCTGCGACGGTTGTCCCGGATGGGACCGCAGGAGGTCGGCGGTCGGCTCGGTGACGCGGTGCGCAGACGGCGGTGGCGGTCACCGCTGCCGGACGCCCCGAGCGTGACCGGCGCCCGGTTCACCGCGCTGCTGCCCGCCCGGGCGACCACCGCAGTGCCCCCGGACGCCGCGAAACGTCTGGTCGCCGCGGCGGACCGGTTGATGGCCGGGCGGGTCGAGTACTTCGGGGTGGAACGCGACGACCTGGTCGACCCGGACTGGTGGTACGACCCCAAGACCGGACGCCGGGCCCCCGGGGTCCACGCCTTCGACGTGCCCTACCGCGACGAGGACGCCATCGGGGACGTCAAGCAGATCTGGGAGCCGTCCCGGCACCAGTACCTCACGGTGCTCGCCGCCGCCTACGCCGTCACCGGGGACGAGCGGTACGCCGAGCGCGTGGCCGAGCACCTGCGGTCCTGGTGGGCGGCGAACCCGCCGCTGCACGGGGTGCACTGGATCAGCGGCATCGAACTGGGCATCAGGCTGCTGTCCTGGGTGTGGATCCGCCGGCTGCTCGACGGCTGGTCGGGTGCGCCCGGGCTGTTCGAGGGCAACCCGGCGGCCCTGCACCAGATCTGGCACCACCAGCGCTGGCTGGCCGCCTTCCCCAGCCGGGGCTCCTCGGCGAACAACCACGTCATCGCCGAGGCCGCCGGACAGTTCGCCGCGGCCTGCGCGTTCGGCTGGTTCCCCTCCTCCGCACGGTGGCGGGCCGACGCTCTGCGGTCCCTGGAGCGGCACCTGCGCAGCAACACCTTCCGCTCCGGCCTCAACCGCGAGCTGGCCACCGAGTACCACGGACTCGTCCTGGAACTCGGCCTGGCCGCGGTGGCCGAGGCGGACGCCGCCGCAGTGCCGGTCCCCGCGTCCGTCCGGCTGGTGCTGCTGCGCATGACCGACGCGCTGGCCGCCGTCGTCGACGACCGACTGCGGCCGCCCCGCCAGGGGGACGCCGACGACGGGCACGGTCTCGTCGTGGACGGCGCCGGCACCGACCGCTGGGCCTCGCTGCTGGCCACCGGGGACGCCGTGTTCGGGCGCCTCGACTGGTGGCCGGACGTGACCGCCACCAGTGTGCGCACCCCGCTGCTGGCCGCCCTCGTCCGACCCGCGGCACCGGCCGTCACCCGCCCGACGAGCCGACCGGCCCACTTCGCCGACGCCGGCCTGACCGTCCTGCGCGGCCCCGGGGAGATCTGG
This sequence comes from Streptomyces sp. NPDC005955, assembly GCF_042871255.1. Taxonomy (NCBI): domain Bacteria; kingdom Bacillati; phylum Actinomycetota; class Actinomycetes; order Kitasatosporales; family Streptomycetaceae; genus Streptomyces; species Streptomyces sp. NPDC005955. The sequence goes on from NZ_JBIAIF010000009.1 coordinate 101,204, forward strand.
TGCCGCTGCGACGGCGGTCCGCACGGCTTCCTGTCCATCGCCGCGCACGCCCACGCGGACGCCCTCGCCGTGGAGGTCCGCCACGACGGGGTCGACGTGCTCGCCGACCCCGGGACGTTCTGCTACCACGGGCAACCCGAGTGGCGGCAGTACTTCCGCTCGACCCTGGGCCACAACACCCTGCAACTGGACGGCGGTGACCAGTCCGTCTCCGGCGGCCCCTTCCTGTGGACCCGGCACGCCCGCAGCCGCGTCCTGGCCGTGGACACGACCGACGAGCGGGTGAGCCGCTGGTGCGCCGAACACCACGGCTACCCGCGCTCCGTGCACCGCCGCCGCGTGGAGCTGACCGCACAGACCCGGGAACTGCGCGTCATCGACGAGGTGCGCGGCCCGCGCCGCGCCGCGCAGTTGGCGTTCCACCTCGGGCCGACGATCACCGCGGACCTGGTGGGGAACCGGGCCCACCTCACCTGGACCCGGGACGGCGAGGACCGCTCCGCGGCGCTCGACCTACCGGAACAGCTGACCTGGCGGGCGCACCGCGGCGCGAGCGACCCGCCCCTGGGCTGGTACTCCGCCGGCTTCGGACGCAAGGAACCCACCACCGTGCTGCTCGGCACCGGATCCGCCGACGGCGCGCAGGGGTTCACCACCGTACTCAGGTTCCGCGACTAGGGGAGGGCGCGTGGGGATCACCTGGCGGACGTGGGCGTCGCCCATGGCGACGCTGGCCCTGTTGGCGACCGGCTGCGCGGGCACGCAGGAAGCCCGGGCGGAGCCGACCGTCGCACCCGCCACGCCCCCGGCCCGGGTGTGCGCCGAGCCCACGGCCGGCCCGGCGACGGCGCCCCCGGGCGCGGTGACCGTCGACCCCGCGGTCGTGGGTGACCTGGCCGCGAAGACCCGCAGCCACCCCCGAGGCACCACCTTCTGGCTGCGACCGGGCACGCACCGACTCCCCCCGGAGCGCTACTCCCAGGTCATCCCCAAGAAGGGCAACCGCTACCTCGGCGCGCCCGGCGCGGTGCTCGACGGCCGCAAGACCAACCAGTACGCGTTCGGCGGCTCCGCGCCCGACGTCACCCTCCGCCACCTGACCGTGCAGGGTTTCGTCGCACCGCACAACGAGGGCGTGGTCAACCACGACTCGGCCGACGGATGGGTGATCGAACACGCGAAGATCCAGTACAACTCCGGCGCCGGACTGATGGCCGGCGACCGCCAGCGGGTGCGCGCCAGCTGTCTGCGCGGCAACGGCCAGTACGGCATGAACGCGTACCAGGCCGGCGGACGGCTCAGCGGGCTGCTGGTCGAGGGCAACGAGATCGTGGCCAACAACACCGACGACTGGGAACGGCGACGGCCCGGCTGCGGCTGCACCGCGGGCATCAAGTTCTGGGCGGTCGACGGCGCCGACGTACGCGGCAACTGGGTGCACGACAACCGCGGCGCCGGGCTGTGGGCGGACACCAACAACAACGACTTCCGCATCGAGGGCAACGTGCTCGAAGCCAACGACGGCGCCGCACTGATCTACGAGATCAGCTACAACGCGGTCATCCGGGAGAACACGATCCGGCGCAACAACTGGGTCGAGGGCCGCAGGTACGCCGACCGCGGCGACAGCTTCCCGTTCGCCACCGTCTACCTGTCCGAGTCCGGCGGCGAACCACGGGTGCGGGCCCGCACCGACAAGATCGAGATCTACCGGAACGTGCTGGAGGACAACTGGTCCGGAATCACCCTGTGGGAGAACGCCGACCGGTTCTGCAACAGCCCGGCCAACACCTCCTCCGGCACCTGCACGCTGCTGGTGCGGCAGCCCGACCGCTGCGCCCGGCCCGGGATCGCCACCGCACCCCTCTACACCGACTGCCGGTGGAGGACCCAGCGCGTGGACGTCCACCACAACCGCTTCGTGCTGGACACCTCCGTCGTCGGGTGCACGGTGAAGTGCGACCGCATGGCGGTGCTCGCCAACTACGGCACCTATCCCGACTGGTCGCCGTACCAGGGCGAACGGGTGGCCGAAGCGATCACCCACAAGCAGCGCAACCGCTGGCACGACAACGTCTACGTCGGCCCGTGGAAGTTCGTCGCCCACGACCCGAGCCGGGTGCTCGACTTCGGGCAGTGGCAGGGCACCCCCTACCACCAGGACACCGGCAGCACCCTCGACCCACGGGCCGGTGGTTGAGATGGGCGGACACCCGCACGACGGTGACCGGGAGACCACGGGCACCCGGCCCGACGCCGAACCGCGCCCCGCCGGCACGCCCAAGGCCGTCGGGCTGGTCTGGGGGCTGCTGGTCCTCAACACGCTCGGTTCCGCCGGGGCGAAGACCATCGTCCCGCTGCCCCGCTCCCTCATCCAACTCGTCACCATGGGCGCACTGGTCGCCGCCTTCGCCCTGGCGCTGGCACTCAACCTCCGGCTGCGCGTCCGGCCCAGCGCCTACGTCTTCCTGCTCACCCTGCTGCTGGTGCCGAGCGTGATCTCCAGCGTGCACCTGGAATCCGGGTTCGGCGCGCTGTTCCGCTGCGCCCGGCTGGCGCTCTTCGTCGGCACCCTGTGGCTCCTGAGCCGCTGGTGGGACGGCGGTACCGCCTTCGTCCGGCACCACGTCCGGATGTACTTCGCCGTACTCGGATCGGTGGCCGCCGGCGCGGCCGTCTCCCCGGGCGCGGCCGTGCCCGAACTCTACGGCGGGCGGCTGGTCGGCGCGCTGTGGCCGCTCACCCCGCCACAGATCGGACAGTACGCCGCGGTGATCATCGGACTCACCGCGCTGCTCCTCCTGGGCCGCCGGACCGACCGGACCAGCGCGGTGGTGGTCATCGTGCCCTCCCTGGTCCTGCTCGCCCTGACCCACACCCGCACGGCCACCCTCGGCCTGCTCGTCGGGCTGGCCCTGGCGGTGAGCTCGCTCGTCCTGACCAGCGCCGCCGCCCGCCGGTTCCTCGCCTGGGCGGTGCTCTGCGCCGCGGTGGCCGCGCTGGCGCTCAGCTCCGCGCTCCAGGCCTGGTTCCTGCGCGGCCAGAGCCAGGAGAACTTCTCCAACCTCACCGGTCGCGCCAAGGTCTGGGACGCCCTGCTGGCAGCCCCCCGGACGGCCTCCGAGCACCTGTTCGGCGTGGGCCTGGGCGACAAGTCCTTCGGCGGGCTGCCGATCGACAACAGCTGGCTGGCCGTCTACCACGAGCAGGGCCTGACCGGCACCGCGGTCGTGGCGGCGATCTTCCTCGTGCTGGGCGGCGTGGCGCTGCTGCGGCCACCGTCGTTGCCGCGGGCGTGCGCGATCTTCCTGATCGCCTACTGCGCCATCGCCTCGTACACCGAAGCCGGGCTGGGCGACGCCTCGCCCTACCTGCTGCACCTGGCGGTGGCCGCCTCCCTGCTGGCGGCACCCGCCGCGACCACCCCGCCCACGACCCCCGGACCCCCGCGGCGGCTCCGCCCGCGAGGGACCCGGGAACCGGAGGTGAACTGAGCATGCACGTCCTCGTGGTGCACAACCGCTACTCCTCGGCGCAGCCGAGCGGGGAGAACAACGTCGTCGACCAGGAGGTGGCGCTGCTGCGCGCCGCCGGCCACCGGGTCGAGCTGTTCGAGCGGCGCAGCGACGACATCGCCGCCCGGTCCCTGCCGGGCAAGGCCGCGCTGCCGCTGCTGGTGCCGTGGAACCCGTCGGTCCGCTCGGAGTTGGCCGCCCGACTGCGCGCCGGGCGGCCGGACGTGGTGCACGTCCACAACGTCTTCCCGCTCCTGTCGCCCGCGGTACTGGCCGCCTGCGCCGACGCCGACGTACCCGCCGTCGCCACCCTCCACAACTACACCCAGGTCTGCCCGCCCGGCACCCTGCAACGCAACGGCCGACCGTGCACCGAGTGCATCGGCCGGGCGCCGCTGCCCGCCGTGCGGCACGGCTGCTACCGCAACTCCCGGCTGGCGACGGTACCGCTCGCGATCAGCCTGTCGGCCAACCGACGGCGGTGGTGGTCCGGCGTGGAGCGGTTCTTCTGCATCTCCGCGGCACAGCGCGACGTCCTGGTGCGCTCCGGCATGCCGCCCGAGCGGCTGGCGGTGAAGCACAACTTCGTGCCCGACCCGGACGCCCGCCGGTCGGGCGACGGCGAACACCTGCTCTACCTCGGCCGGCTCGCCGAGACCAAGGGCGTGCGGCCCCTCATGGCCGCATGGGACCGGATCGCCGCGGACGGCGGCGTGGGCGTACCGCTCGTGATCGCCGGCGCGGGGCCCCTGGAGCAGGAGGTGAGCGCCTGGGCGGCGGGCCGCGACGACGTGCGGTACGTCGGCCTGTACGACCCGGCCCAGTGCCGGCAGGCCATCGCCCGGTCGGTCGCCGTGGTGGCCCCTTCGACCTGGCTGGAGGCGTTCGGCCTGGTGGTCGTGGAGGCGATGGCGGCGGGCGTCCCGGCGGTCGCCGCCGGCCACGGCGCCTTCGTCGAACTCGTCGAGGACGGGGTGACCGGGCTGCTGCACCAGCCGGGCGAGCCCGCTTCGCTCGCGTCCTGCCTGCGCCGGATCGCGACCGAGCCGGCCCGCAACCGGGAGCTGGGCCGGGCGGCCCGGCGCCGCTACGAACAGGGTTTCAGCCCGACCGTCGGGCTGGAGCGCCTGGTGGACGGATACCGCACCGCGATCGCGGGACGGTCCGGCGGCGGGGACGGCCCGCCGCCGGTTGGGGACGACAGCACCGGCTCGCAGCGGGACACCCGCGCGGGCAGGGATGGGGGCAGTAGATGACAGGATGCCGACTCTGCGGTTCGGCGGCGACGGTCAGCGTCGTCGACCTCGGCGCGACCCCGCCGTGCGAGAGCTTCCTCGCCGCGGACCAACTGGACCAACCGGAACCGACGTACCCGCTGCACCTGCGGGTCTGCACCGACTGTTGGCTCGCACAGATCCCTCCGCTGATCACCCCGGAGGACACGTTCACCCAGTACGCGTACTTCTCCTCCTACTCGACCTCCTGGGTGGAGCACGCCCGCACCTTCGTCAGCGACGCCGTCCAGCGGCTCGACCTCGGCTCCGACGCCTTCGTGGTCGAGGTCGCCAGCAACGACGGGTACCTGCTGAAGCACCTGGTGGACCGGGACGTCCGCTGCCTGGGCATCGAACCGTCGGTGAACGTCGGCGCCGCGGCGCGGGAAGCGGGGGTGCCCACGCTCACGGAGTTCCTCAGCCCGACCACCGGCGCCACCGTCCGCGCCGAGCACGGTCCGGCGGACCTGGTGGTGGCCAACAACGTGTACGCGCACATCCCCGACGTGGTCGGCTTCACCCGGGGGCTGCGCGCCCTGGTCGCCGACGACGGCTGGGTCTCCATCGAAGTGCAGCACCTGCTGACCCTGATCGAGGAGAACCAGTACGACACGATCTACCACGAGCACTTCCAGTACTACACGGTCGCCTCCGCGATCCGGGCGCTGGCGAGCGGTGGACTCACCCTCGTGGACGTCGAGTTGCTGCCCACGCACGGCGGCTCCGTCCGCCTGTGGGCCCGACCGGCCGAGGCGGCCGGCGAACCGAGCCGCCGGGTCGCCGACGCACTGGACCGGGAGAAGGCCGCCGGGCTCCAGGAACTGTCCGGGTACACCGAGTTCTCCGCCCGGGTGGCCAAGGTGCGCCGCGACCTCCTGCGCTTCCTCGTCGACGCGGCCGAACGCGGCGAGACGGTCGTCGGCTACGGCGCCCCGGGCAAGGGCAACACGCTGCTCAACCACTGCGGCATCCGGCCCGACCTGCTCCCGTACACCGTCGACCGCAACCCCTACAAACACGGCAGGTTCACCCCGGGCACCCGCATCCCGATCCTGCCGCCCGAACAGATCGCCGTCGACCGACCGGACTACGTGCTCGTCCTCCCCTGGAACCTGCGGGCCGAACTGGTCGAGCAACTGTCCTTCGTGCACGCCTGGGGCGGCCGGCTGGTCTTCCCCATCCCGGAACTGAACATCGTCGAGGTCGCGTCGTGAAGGAGATCGCAGCATGAAGGTCGTACTGTTCTGCGGCGGCTACGGGCTGCGCATGCGCAGCGGAGCGTCCGACGACATACCCAAGCCGATGGCGATGGTCGGCCCCCGACCGCTGATCTGGCACGTCATGCGCTACTACGCCCACTTCGGCCACACGGAGTTCATCCTCTGCCTCGGCTACGGGGCCCACCACATCAAGGACTTCTTCCTCCACTACGAGGAGACGACGTCCAACGACTTCGTGCTGCGCGGCGGACAGACCGAACTGCTGTCCACCGACATCGCCAGCTGGACGATCACGTTCGTGCAGACCGGCATCGAGTCGCCGATCGGGGAGCGGCTGCGCCGGGTACGGCCCCACCTGGACGGCGACGAGATGTTCCTCGCCAACTACGCCGACGTGCTCACCGACGCCCCGTTGCCCGAGATGATCGAGCAGTTCGCCCGGCGCGACGCCGGCGCGTCGATGACGGTGGTGCCGCCCCAGTCCTCGTTCCACTGCGTGGAGTTGGGCGAGGACGGCCTGGTGGGAGGCATCACCGCGGTCAGCGAACTGCCGCTGTGGGAGAACGGCGGCTACTTCGTGCTCCGTCAGGAGGTCTTCGACCACATCCCGGAGAACGGGGACCTGGTCGCCGACGGATGCGCCGGGCTCGCCAAACGCGGGCGGCTGCTGGCCTACCAGCACCGCGGCTTCTGGAAGCCGACCGACACCGTCAAGGAACGCGCCGCGCTCGACGCCTCCTACGCCCGGGGCGAGCGCCCGTGGGCCGTGTGGGAACGGGACGGCGGGCCGCACCCGCCCGGCGGCCGCGGCGGCGCCCGGGTGAGGACCGCGTGATCCGGCTCGGGACCGGGCCGTTGGACCGGATCGTCGCCCTGGGCGCGCACTGCGACGACATCGCCATCGGCGCCGGCGGCACCCTGCTGACGACGTGCCTCGCCCGGCCGGGCATCCGCGTCGACGCACTGGTGCTCTCCGGCGGGGGCAGCGAACGCGAGCAGGAGGAGCAGGCCGCGCTCGCCGCCTTCTGCCCGGGCGCCGACCTCCACCTGACCGTGCTCAAGCTGCCCGACGGCCGGCTGCCGGCCCGGTGGGACGAGGCCAAGGCCGCGGTCGAGCACCTGCGCACCCAGACCGACCCGGACCTGGTCCTGGCCCCGCGCACCGAAGACGCGCACCAGGACCACCGCGGCCTGGCGAAGCTGGCGTCCACCGCGTTCCGCGACCACCTCGTCCTCGGCTACGAGATCGTCAAGTGGGACGGCGACCTCGGCCGCCCGGTGGGGTACCAGCCGCTGACACCGGAGATCGCCGAACGGAAGGTGCGGCTGCTCCAAGAGCACTACCCCTCGCAACGACACCGGCCCTGGTACGACCGCGAGGCGTTCCTCGGGCTGGCACGGATCCGCGGCATCGAATGCCACACGCGCTACGCCGAGGCGTTCGCCGTCACCAAACTCACTCTCGACCTGGGGGAATGAACCTTGCGCGTGCTGCTGACCGGACACCAGGGCTACCTGGGCACCGTGATGGCCCCGATCCTCACCGCCGCGGGCCACGAGGTCGTCGGGCTGGACGCCGGCCTCTTCGCCGACTGCGTGCTGGGCCCGCCGCCCGCGGACCCGCCGGGGCACCGGGTGGACCTGCGCGACGTCACGGCCGACCACGTGGCCGGGGTGGACGCGGTGATCCACCTGGCCGCACTGTCCAACGACCCGCTGGGAGCCCTGGCCCCGGACCTCACCTACGACATCAACCACCACGCGTCCGTACGGCTGGCCCGACTCGCCCGCGACGCCGGAGTGCGGCGCTTCCTGTACGCGTCGACCTGCTCCGTCTACGGCGCCGCCGGCGGGGGCGAGCTGGTGACCGAGGACGCCCCGCTGCGCCCGGTGACCCCGTACGCCGAGTCCAAGGTGCGCGTCGAGGACGACCTGCACGCCCTGTCCGACGACGACTTCAGCCCGGTGTACCTGCGCAACGCCACCGCCTTCGGGTACTCACCGCGGCTGCGCGCCGACATCGTGCTGAACAACCTGGTCGGCCACGCACTCCTGTCCGGCGAGGTGCTGGTGCTCTCCGACGGCACCCCCTGGCGTCCGCTGGTGCACGCCGTCGACATCGCGCGGGCCTTCGCCGCGGCACTGGTCGCGCCCCGCGATGCGGTGCACGACCGGGCGTTCAACATCGGCAGCGAGACCAACAACGTCACGGTCGCCGAGATCGCCGAGCAGGTCGCCGAGGCGGTGTCCGACGCCCGGGTGGTGATCACCGGGGAGACCGGGGCCGACCCGCGGTCCTACCGCGTCGACTTCTCCCGCTTCCGCGCCGCGATCCCCGGCTTCGACTGCGAGTGGACGGTGAAACAGGGCGCCCTCGAACTCGCCGACGCCTACCGCAAGCACGGACTGACCCGGGAGGGCTTCGAACGACGCTTCACCCGGCTCGCCGTGCTGCGAGCGGCCTCCGAGGCCGGCACCGTCGACGACACCCTGCGGCGGAGCCGATGACCACGACCGGCGAACAGATGCACGCACTGGTGGAGCGGCTGTACCCGCTGTGCCGGAGCATCACCGGCGACGGGGTGCGCGCCACCCTGGACATCGTCGGCGAGTACCTTCCGCTCACGGTGCACGAGGTGCCGACCGGGACGCAGGTGCTCGACTGGACGGTGCCGCAGGAGTGGAACATCCGGGACGCGTACATCGCCGACCCCGCCGGCAACCGGGTCGTCGACTTCGCCGCGTCCAGCCTGCACGTGCTCGGCTACAGCCTGCCGGTGTCGACGACCCTGCCGCTCGCCGAACTCCGGGCCCACCTGCACACCCTGCCCGACCATCCGACGTGGGTGCCGTACCGCACCAGCTACTACCGGCCGGACTGGGGGTTCTGCCTCGCCCAGGAGACCCTGGACGCGCTGCCGGACGGCGACTACGAGGTGCACATCGACTCCACCCTCGCCGACGGCCACCTCACCTACGCCGAACACGTGGTCCCGGGACAGGTGCCGGACGAGGTGATCGTCTCCTGCCACGTCTGCCACCCGTCGCTCGCCAACGACAACCTGGCCGGCATCGCGGTGGCGACGTTCCTGGCACGGGCCCTGGCGGAGCGCACGCCCTGGTACACGTACCGGTTCCTGTTCGCGCCCGGCACCATCGGCGCGATCACCTGGCTGGCCCGCAACACGGAGCCGAAACCCGGGGGACGGGTCGAACACGGACTGGTGCTCGCCTGCGCCGGCGACCGGGGCCAGCTGACGTACAAGCAGAGCAGACGCGGCGACGCGGAGATCGACCGGGTGCTGCGCCATGTGCTCCGCACCTCCGAACGCCCCCACCGGATCACCGAGTTCACCCCGTACGGATACGACGAGCGGCAGTTCTGCTCACCCGGGTTCGACCTCGGCGTGGGTTCGCTCACCCGCACCCCGTACGCCGGCTACCCCGAGTACCACACCTCGGCGGACGACCCCGCCTTCGTCTCCCCGGAGGCGATGGCGGACACGCTCGCCGTCTGCCGCGAGGCGTTCGCCCTGCTGGACCGCAACCGGCGCTACCTCAACCTCAACCCCTACGGCGAACCCCAGTTGGGCCGGCGCGGACTCTACGACGCGCTCGGCGGGCGCAGCGACGCGAAGCAGGCCCAGATGGCCATGCTCTGGGTGCTCAACCTCTCCGACGGCACACACAGCCTGCTGGACGTCGCCGAACGCTCCGGGCTGCCCTTCGACACCGTCGCCGGCGCGGCCGACGCCCTGCACGGCGCCGGACTGATCAAGGCATGACGCCGATGAGCAAGGGAAAGGAGGAGGCGACGACCCCGACGGCCCCGGCCGGACCCGCCCCGAGGACCGGCCGGGCCCTGGCCGGCCGACTGTCCTGGGGACTCGCCGACCAGGCGGTCTGCAGCCTCACCAACTTCGCGGTGGGGATCTACGTCGCCCGCTCCCTGGGGCTGGCCGCGTTCGGTGTGTTCAGCCTGGCCTGGGTCACCTACGGCGTACTGCTCAGCGTCTCCCGCGGGCTGGCCACCGACCCGCTCGTGGTGCGCTTCAGCGGCGTGCCGGACGCGTCCTGGCGCGCGGCGGCCGCCCGGTCCTCCGGCGCCGCGCTCGCCGTCGGCGCCGTAGTCGGCGCGGTGTCCCTGGCGGTCGGGCTGGGCCTCGGCGGCCGGGTGGGCCCCGCGTTCGCCGCCCTCGGCCTCGTCCTGCCGGGACTGCTGCTCCAGGACGCCTGGCGGTACTCCTTCTTCGCCGCCGGCACCGGGCACAAGGCGTTCGTGAACGACCTGCTCGGGGGCGTCGCACTCGTGCCCGCCATGGTTGTGGCGGCCCAGGTGGGCAGCGTCGCCGCCTTCGTGCTCGCCTGGGGCGCGTCCGCCTCCGTGGCCGCGTCGTACGGCTGCCTCCAGTCCGGCATCCGACCCCGGCTGACCGGAGCGCGCGCATGGGTCCGGGAACACCGCGACCTCGGCTACCGCTACCTCGTCGAGAACGTCAGCGTCAGCGGCGCGGCCCAACTGCGGGCGTACGGGCTCGGCGCGATCGTCGGGGTCAGCGCGGTCGGCGTGGTCCGGGGCGCCGAACTCCTCCTCGGCCCGTTCCTCGCCGTGCTGATGGGACTGTCCCTGGTCACCGTCGCGGAGGCGGCCCGGGTGCTGCGGCGCGCCCCGCACCGACTGGGCCGCTTCTGCTTCCTCCTCGGCGGCGGGCAGGCCGCCGCCGCCCTGCTCTGGGGCGCCGCGCTGCTGCTGGTGCCGGACCGGTTCGGCGCGCTCGTGCTCGGCGGCGTCTGGCACCCCGCCTCGGAGCTCATCGTCCCGGCCACGCTCGGCGTCGCCGGCGCCGGCCTCGGCGTCGGCGCTGCGGCCGGACTGCGCGCCCTCGCCGCGGCCCGGCGCAGCCTGCGCAGCCAACTCATCGCCTCCGCCTGCTACGTCAGCGGCGGGCTCGGCGGGGCGGCCGCGGCCGGCACCGTCGGCTCCGCCTGGGGCGTGGCCGCCGCGACCGTCAGCGGCTCGGCCGTGTGGTGGCTGCACCTGCGGTCCGCCCTGCGCGAGCACCACCAGAACCCATCCGCGAAGTGAGGACCCCATGACCGCACCACGCCGCGTGCCGCGCCTGAGCATCGGCCTGCCCGTGTACAACGGCGAGGAGTACCTCGCCGAATCGCTCGAAGCCCTGCTCGGCCAGACCTACGAGGACTTCGAGCTGGTCATCTCCGACAACGCCTCGACCGACGGGACCCAGGACGTCTGCCGCCGGTACGCCGCGCAGGACTCCCGCATCCGGTACCTGCGCCTGCCCCGGAACATCGGCGCCGCACCCAACCACAACCGCGTGTTCACCGAGTGCCGCGGCGAACTCTTCAAATGGGCCTCGCACGACGACCTGTACGCCCGGGACCTGCTGCGGAGCTGCGTCCAGGCACTGGACGAACGGCCGGACGTGATCCTCGCGCACAGCGGCCAAGCCGTCATCGACGGCGACGGCCAACTGAAGGTCCCCTACGCGTACGGGCTCGCCACCGACTCGCCGCACCCGCCGGAGCGCTTCCGCAGCCTGCTGTTCGAGCCCGGGGGCGACGACTTCTACGGGGTGATGCGGGCCGAGGTGCTGCGCCGGGTGAAGCCGCACGACAGCTACCACCACGCCGACCGCACCTTCGTTGCCGAAATCACCCTGCACGGGCCCTTCCACCAGGTGCCGGAGCTGCTGTACTTCCGCCGCGACCACCCCACCCGCGCCGAACGGGCCAACCCGAGCAAGCGCTCCCGCTGCGTCAACCTGGACCCGCGCCGGGCGGGCCCGCTGCACCCGACGCCCCGCCTGCTCGCCGAGTACGTCTGGGGCTTCGTCGCGGCCGTCCGCCGGGCCCCGTTGTCCCCGGCCGACCGGCGCGCCTGCTACCGCCACCTGGTCGCCTGGATGACCAGCCGGGTCCGGCCGGGCGCCGGCGAGCGGGTCGAGGACCGCGCCCCGGTCGACCCGGCCCGGCTCACCGTCTCCGTGGACGCCCTCGTCGCCGGCCGTGACGGCGGGCGGCCATGAAGCCCCGGAACGGGACCCCGGTGCGCGTCGGGGTGTTCGGCCTGCTCGGCTCCGGCAACCTCGGCAACGACGGGTCCCTGGAGGCCGTACTCGGTTACCTCCGTGCCGAGCACCCGGACGCGACCGTGGACGCACTGTGCGGCGGCCCCGCGGCCGTCACGGCCCGGTACGGCATCCCCGCGACCCGACTGCACTGGTACCGCGGGGAGTACCGGACCGCGTCGCGCGGCGGCGCGATCGCCGGCAAGGGCCTCGGTAAACTCGTCGACGTCGTCCGCACCGCCGCCTGGGTGCGCCGCCACGACGTGGTGATCGTGCCGGGCATGGGCGTCCTGGAGGCCACCCTGCCGCTGAGGCCGTGGGGCTTCCCGTACGCGCTGTTCCTGCTCTGCGCGACCGGCCGGCTGTTCGGCACCCGGGTCGCCCTGGTCAGCGTCGGCGCCGGACCGATCAGCGGGCGCCCCACCCGGGCCCTGGTGCGCTGGTCGGCGCGCCTGGCCGCCTACCGCTCGTACCGGGACGCCCCGTCCCGCGACGCGATGCGGGCGATGGGCGTGGACACCGCGCGCGACGAGATCTACCCCGACCTCGCGTTCGCCCTGCCGACGCCACCGGACGACCACCCAGCCGACACAGACGCAGACGCAGACGCCGAGCGGCCGCGGCCCGTCTGCGTCGGCGTCATGGCCTTCCACGGCGGCAACGACGACCGCGCCCGCGCCGAGGAGATCCACCGGCGCTACCTCGACGGGACGATCCGCTTCGTCCGCGCACTGGTCGAGGACGGCCGGCCGGTCCGCCTGCTCACCGGCGACGGCATCGACGACGCCGTGGTCGCCGCGATCCGCGAGGCGGTGGACTCACCCCTGGTCACCGCCGCCGGGGCGTCCTCGCTCGCCGACCTGATGAAGGAGACGGCGGCCGCCGACGCCGTGGTGGCCACCCGGTACCACAACCTGGTCTGCGCGCTGAAGGTCGGCACGCCGACGCTCGCCCTCAGCTACGCGGCCAAGAGCGAGGCGCTGATGGCCCGGATGGGCCTGGACGCGTACTGCCACCCGGCCCGTGAGGTCGACGCCGACCGGCTGCTCGCCCAGTTCCGGGCGCTGGAACGGAACGCGGCGGAGCTACGGCGCACCCTCACCGAGCGGAACCTCGTCGCCACCCGGCTCCTTGAACACCAGTTCACCGCCCTGACCGCGGCCCTGTTCCCGGCACCCGACCCCACCCACACCCACGCCCTGCGGGAGACTCCATGAAGGCGACCGGAATCCCGGCGATCGCCGGCGCGTACCTGTTCGCGTCCCCGTCGTACGCCGACGAACGCGGCTTCTTCTGCCGCACCTTCGACGCCGACGTGGCCCGCTCGGTGGGCCTCGACCCGGACTCCTTCGTCCAGGACAGCGTCTCCCGCTCGGTCCGGGGGGTGTTGCGCGGACTGCACCTGCGCTCCGGAGCCGGTGAAGCCAAACTGGTGCGCTGCTCGTACGGGGAGGTCTTCGACGTCGTCGTGGACCTGCGGGCGGACTCCCCGACCTACCGCAACCGCGCCTTCTTCACCCTGTCCGGCGAGACCCAGCAGACCCTGTACGTCCCGGCGGGGTGCGCACACGGCTTCCAGGCACTGACCGAAACCGCCGACGTCTCCTACCGGATCGACCGCCCGCACGACCCCGCCGAGGACGTCACGATCGCCTTCGACGACCCCGAGCTCGCGATTCCCTGGCCACTGCCGGCCACGTCGATGTCCGAGCGGGACCGGAAGGCACCGAGCCTCGCCGAGGCCCTGAAGCACGGGGAGAAGTGAAGTCGACGTGGACACCGAGAAGTTCCCCCTGCCCCGGTCACGACGGGCGAACGAACGACTGCACGCCCTGGTCCCCGGGGGCGCGCACACCTACGCCAAGGGCGACGACCAGTACCCCGAGGACCTGGCCCCGGTCATCAGCCACGGCCGCGGTGCCCATGTGTGGGACGTCGACGGCAACCGCTACGTCGAGTACGGCTCCGGACTGCGGTCGGTCAGCCTCGGCCACGCCCACCCGCGCGTCATCGAGGCGGTGCGACGGCAACTCGACCGCGGCAGCAACTTCGTGCGGCCGTCCATCGTGGAGGTCGACGCCGCGGAACGCTTCCTGGCCACCGTGCCGACCGCCGAGATGGTGAAGTTCGCCAAGAACGGCTCCGACGTCACCACCGCCGCGGTGCGCCTCGCCCGCGCCGTCACCGGGCGCCCCCGGGTCGCCATCTGCGGCGACCACCCGTTCCTCTCCGTCGATGACTGGTTCATCGGCACCACACCGATGTCCGCCGGCATTCCGGCGGCGACCACCGAGCTCACCGTGACGTTCCCCTACGGGGACCTGGTCGCCACGGAGGAACTGCTCACCCGGTACCCGGGCGAGGTCGCCTGCCTGATCCTCGAACCCGCCACCCACACCGAGCCGCCGCCCGGGTACCTCGCCGGCCTGCGTCAACTCGCCGACCGACACGGCTGCGTCCTGGTCTTCGACGAGATGATCACCGGCCTGCGCTGGTCCGAGGCGGGCGCGCAGGGGCTGTACGGGGTCGTCCCCGACCTCTCCACCTTCGGCAAGGCGCTCGGCAACGGGTTCGCCGTCTCCGCGCTGGCCGGGCGCCGCGACCTCATGGAGCGCGGCGGGCTGCGCGACACCCGCGAACGGGTGTTCCTGCTGTCCACCACCCACGGCGCGGAGACCCACTCGCTGGCCGCCGCGACCGCCGTGCTCACCACCTACGTCGAGGAGGGCGTCACGGCCCGGCTGCACGCCCTCGGCGAACGGTTGGCCGCCGGGGTCCGCGACGCCGCGGCCAGCATGGGCGTCGGCGACCACGTCCTCGTCCGCGGCCGGGCCAGCAACCTGGTCTTCGCCACCCTCGACGAGGACCGGCAGCCCTCGCAGGAGTACCGCACCCTGTTCCTGCGTCAACTCCTGGTGGGCGGGGTGCTCGCCCCGTCGTTCGTGGTGAGCAGCGCGCTCGACGAGGCCGACATCGACCACACCGTCGACGTGGTGGCCCAGGCGTGTGCGGTGTACCGGAAGGCACTGGACGCCGCTGACCCCACCCCCTGGCTGGCCGGGCGCCCGGTGAAACCCGTGTTCCGCCCGCTGGCGTGACCCACCGTCACTGCGGCTCCCGCCGACCGGCGTCGGCCCACCGGTCGACCAGCCACGCGGTCGTCGGGACCACCGCAAGCGCCGTGCACCAGCCGCCGAGGGTGTCCGTCGGGTAGTGCGCGCCCAGGGCGACCTGGGCCCAGCCCATGGCGGCACCGGCGAGCAGCGCCGAGGAGACCACCAGCAACGTGCCGGCCGCCCTGCCGAGGCCGAGGCGGCCGGCCGCGAGCAGCGCCACCACGAGGGCGAACGCGGTGAGGAAGGCCGTGTGCCCGCTCGGGTAGGACAGGTGCCCGTCGTGGATGGTGCGTCCCACCAGCGGCTTGAGCAGCGTCGTCGTCACCACGCTCAGACCGGTGCCGACCACGACGAGCACCGCTGCCCGACGCCGTCGCCACAGCAGACAGCCCGTCACGGCGGCCACGACCAGCGCCGCCGCCCCGGCGGGCTCCGCCAGGAAGTCGACGGCGAGGGCGACCCGCCGCCACGGCGGTCGCCCACCGTCCACCGTCGACCGGATCCACGCGTCCACCGTGCCCGGCCCGCTGCGGTCGGAGTACCGGACCCCGAGGACGACGACCACCAGCGCGGCGAGTGCCGCGATCGGCCCGAGCCACCCGCGCAGCGCCGGGGGCAGCACCCCGGGCGTCGGCCGGCCGGTCACCCGCCCACCGGAGGACCTGAGGATCAGGTTCCCTTTCCGAAGACGAGCACCTCCGTGGAGGCGACGCCCAGCGGCGCCAGGAAGCTGGCCTCCAACGTGCACCCCAGGGTCGCGAAGAGGTCCACGCACACCCGACGCGGCATCGCGGCCGGGTACGACCCGTGACCCGCGCCGCCCTCCGTCGCCCAGGTGCGTACCGCGGCCGGGTCCAGGCAGGTCTCCGTCATGACGTCGAAGACGATCCGACCACCGGGACGCGTGACCCGTGCCATCTCGAAGAAGTAGCGGGAGGCGCAGAGGAAGGTCACGGTGTTGAAGACCTTGTGGGCCTGGACGAGGTCGATGCTGCCGT
The DNA here is from genome assembly GCF_042871255.1 of Streptomyces sp. NPDC005955. Lineage (NCBI taxonomy): Bacteria > Bacillati > Actinomycetota > Actinomycetes > Kitasatosporales > Streptomycetaceae > Streptomyces > Streptomyces sp. NPDC005955. Next base: position 117,419 of record NZ_JBIAIF010000009.1, read on the forward strand.
CGGGGGTCGGGGCGAGACTGCTTCCCGCGGTCGGCCGAGCCACCACCTTGAACGTCTCCACCAGGTAGTCGGCCCAGGGCGCTGCCGTCTCGTAGATCTCGTAGCGGTCCGGTGAACACTCCTTCAGCGTCTTCTCCAGGTACCGACCGGACCCGGGGCCGATCTCCAGCACCGTGTTCGGGGCGGCGGCGAAGACACCGAGGTCGCGTAACTGGTCGATGGTGGACTGGGTGGCGCCCGGCGTCCCGTTCATGACCTCGTCGATGTGGTCACCGACCGACCGGCCGGCTGCCCGCGCGGCCCGCATCGTGGCCTCGAACGGAAGGAAGTCGTCCACGCCCCCCAGCTTGTTGGTGCTGCGCACGATGTCGAATCCCGTACGTCCCAAGAGCCGCTTGACTCCCGACTTCAACACCGACGTACTCCTGCCTGCTGCCCTCATGAGGCATGCCCCCCAGGTCGTCTCCACCCCTGCGAGCCAGGATAGGAGCGCGGACGTGGACACCGCAGCGGGACGGCGAATTCGCCACGGCTCTCCTGAGCCGCCCCATCGACAGCATCGATCCCGCACGCACCCCAACTCGGGCCGTCCATAGAATCGTTGACCATGACTCGAACGCCCACACCCTTGTCCGACGAGCTGTTCGACTACCTGTGCGCCAACGGGACCCCGCCCGACCCCGTGCAGTCCCGGCTGATCGCCGAGACCGCCACCCTCGGACACGAGGCCCGCCTACAGATCTCCCCCGACGAAGGCACCTTCCTGACTCTCCTGACCCGGCTGATCGGAGCCCGCACCGCCCTGGAGATCGGCACGTTCACCGGCTACTCCGCCCTGGCCATCGCCCGCGGACTCGGTGAGGACGGCCGTCTGACCTGTCTGGACATCAGCGAGGATTGGACCCGCATCGCCCGCCGCCACTGGCGGGCCGCCGGTGTCCAGGACCGCATCGAACTCCGTCTCGGCCCGGCCCTGGACACCCTCAGGTCCCTGCCCGAACGGCCGACCTACGACCTGGTCTTCATCGACGCCGACTACGAGAACTACACCGCCTACTGGGAAGAGGCGGTGCCCCGCGTCCGACCCGGCGGCGTGATCCTGGTCGACAACGTCCTCTACCACGGGCGCGTCATCGACCCCGACGACACCGCCGGGACCACCCGGGCCGTCCGGCAGCTCAACGAACGCGTCCGCACCGACGACCGCGTCGAAGCCACCATGATCCACATCGCTGACGGACTCACCCTCGCCCGCAAGAAGTAGCCGTGGCCCGGGTCCTGGGCGGTCAGGGGAAGTGGCGGACGAAGACGTCCGACTTCCCGTTGGTGTCGCCGGGCACGATGTCGTCGGCCGTGGAGTGGAAGACCACGTCGCGTCCACCGGCGCTGACCGCGTCGGTACCGGCCGTGGCGGGCTGGTTCGCGACGATCTGGTCGGTGCCCGTCCGCAGGTCGCGCAGCGTGAGCGCCGCCCCGCTCGTGCCGAGCGGGGCGTACAGCAGATGGTGGCCGGTGGGGTCGATGGCCACGCCCCGTGCGTTCGGGACCAGGTGGACGGTGCCCGAGGACACGTCGTGGACGTAGGTGTCGGAGCCCGCGACGTAGACGACCTTGCTGCCGTCGTCGCTGAGCTGGACGAGTGCCGCCGCCGTGGACGGGCCCTCGATCGGGCCGGTGGTGGTGCCGGTCCGGTCCCACACGAAGACGTCCCCCGCCCCGCCGTCCTGGTAGGCGACGTACCGGCCGTCGCCGCTGAGGGACGGTCGGGACTCGTGCGTGTGGGCGAAGTCGGCGACGGTCCTCTTGGTGCCGTCCCCGTCGTGGACCTCGATGCGCTGGCCGGACGACGGTGGCCGGAACAGGACGACGAGGGCGAGGGAGTTGCCGTCCGAGCTTGACGACGGCTGGTTGCAGCTGTGGGACGAGCAGTTGGCGGAAGCCGTGTACCCCGTGCTCACCTGGTACTGACGGATCCGCACGTTGTTCACCCACTGCACCGGGTAGGCGACGTACTCCCCGTTGCCGCTGATCACCGGGGGCCGGAGCGGGCTGTAGGGCCCGATCCGCTGGATCTGCCCCGTGCGCTGGTCGCGGACGTACGCCCGGTCGTCCCCGGTGGTGCCCTCGGGCGTCAGGTTCGTCGCCGATGAGGAGAAGACGATGCGGTGGCCGTCCGGCGTGATCGAGGCGCCGGCGGAATGGGAATCGCCCTGGGCGCCGTCGGCCGCGACGCTGATGCGCTCGACACCGGTCGTGCGGTGGCCCACCGGCTGGGCCGAAGCGGCTGTGGGCAGCACCGCCGCGGCCGCGCAGACGGCGACCGCCGTGCTCAGGGCGACCCGCACCCGTCTGGTGGTGCTCGACTTCGCGTTTCGCCTCATTCGATCCCCCGGGCAGGGCGCGGTCGTTGCTCGGTCCACCAGAGGACCGCAAGCATGCAACCACGGGAGCACTACGGGGTCAATGCCTCACACGACGTAGCGAGAGGTGCGGTTTCGGCCAGGTGGGAACGCTCCGCTTCGTCGATGTCGCCCTCGGCCGGGGCGTGTTGATCCGCCTCGCGTTTCCCGTCCTCGGCCGCGCCATGCGTGGCACCCGGGCATTGCCCCCCTTCGTGTGCACCGGGCGGACTTTCCACCGACGGGGCCGGAGCACCGCCGGATAGTGGAGCCGACCGCCGGGACACGTCCCCGGTCTCCCTCACCCCGCACCCGGAAGCAGAGGTGTTCCCCCATGCCCACCACCGAGGCCGTCGCTCGCGTGCAGCTCGTGTTCTCACTCTTCGACGCCGATGGCAACGGCTACCTGGAGCCGGCCGACTTCGAGCTGATGGCCAGCCGGACGGTCGAGGCGCTGCCGACCGGCAGCGCGGAGGCGGGGCACGCACTGTCCGAGGCCTTCCGCGCGTACGGCGCCACCCTGACGTCGGAGCTGGACGCGGACGGCGACGGGCGGATCAGCCCTGAGGAGTTCACCGCGGTCGTCCTCGATCCGCAACGGTTCGACGCGGTCGTCGACGCGTTCGCGATCGCCTTGTCGGCGCTGGGCGACCCGGACGGCGACGGGCTGGTCGAACGGCCCGACTTCCTCGTGCTGATGATCGCCATCGGGTTCCAACCGGACCACATCGAGGCGTTGTTCGACGCCTTCGGCCCGGTGGAGGGCGACCGGGTCCCGGTCGTCGTGTGGGCGGACGGCATCCGGGACTTCTACCGTCCCGACAAGGCGGGCATCGCCGGGGACCGTCTCGTCACGGGCTGAACCCCACCGGCGTCGGGGCCTCCCGAACGCGTCCCGGAGATCCTGGAGGCGGACCGTCGGACTCCGGGCATCCTGTCACCCACGAAGACCCCGTGGGTGACAGGATGCCCGGCAGGCTCGACCGCTCGACCCCCGGAGCGCGGATCCAGAGGAGGCGTCGATGAACACGCACCTGTCGTTCCACGACGGCTGGCGCGCCACGGTGACGGGCGAGCCGCTCTCCGTCACTCCCCGCTTCGCGGGCGACTCCCTGCGCCTCGTGGAGTACACGGACGTCAAGGAGCGGGAACGGTTCGCCGCCGACACGTTCGGCAGCGGGCACGGGCTGTGGGACACGCCCGACGTCCTCCGGTTCGACCCGGGCAGCCGCGCGCTCGTCGGGGCCGAGTTCCAACTGCCTTACCTCTCCGCGTCGTCCGGAACCTCCGATCGCCTGCCCACCCTGCCCGCGGTACACCGGGCCGGGCTCCGGGCGGACGGGATCCGGGACTTCAGACACGAGATGTGCACGGTGCTGTGCCGCGCCCGGGGGACGGCGTACTCATCTGCCTGCGTGATCCGGACGTCCTGGACGAGCCGTTGGACGCCCGTATCGGCATCGCCCCCGACGTGTCGCTCCTCGTCCAGCGCGGGGCGGTCGTCGGCTGGAGCCTCACCGACCCCGCGCGCCACCTGACCACCGCCCACGCGGCCCCGGACCCGGCCCCGCCGTCGCCGGCCACCCGTCGACTGCTCACCGCATGCCTGGACCTGCTCACCGAGCCGGTGGTCGACGCCCTGGTGGACGGTGACCCGTCCGCCCTGGCCCGCCTCCGCGCCGCCGACCTAGCTCTGCGCGCCCAGCGGGAGGACCGGCACCGGGCGGTCGCGCTGCGGGAGCTGATCGCCACCTACGTGAACGACTACGGGCGCTCGTGACACCGACCGGACGGTGTCAGTGCGGCGGTGAACAATGCGGGGCATGGTCCAGACACTGCCGCTGCCCCTGCCCGCCACGCTCGTCGACGAACACCGGATCGACCTCGCCGCCCCGTACACCAGCGGATGGGGCGTCGAGGCGGAGGACGTCCGGACCACTCCCACGGGCGAGTTCTACGCCCTGTACACACTGTGGCGAGCCGGGCCGGGCTTCCGGGAAGTCGCCGCGAGCCCCGCCGAGGAGCGGCTCGCGTACCGGATCCTCACCCGGTACGCGCCCGACGGCACCGTGCTGAACACGGCGCTCTGTTGCCACGACCACCCCGACGGGACACCGTCGGCCGTGAAGTGCTCCCCGGACATGAGCCTGTGCGTCCTGCCCGACGGCAAGGTGGCGCTGTCCGGCACACCTGACCGCACCCATGTGCTGACACCCGAGCTGGACACGGTCCTGGCCGCCTGGTCCATGCCGAACCGGCCGTACGACGAGGAACCGCTGCCGGGCGACCCGTTCGTCACCTCGATGAGCGTCATGCCCTCGGGCCGGCTGCTCTGCGTGGCCACGGAGTACGGGACCCACCGGTACGGCAACAGCCTCCCCAACATCGTCGGCCTCGCGGAAACCGTCCCGGCCGCGGGCCACAAGCCCGAGGTGCGCGCCCTGGTCTCCCTCGACGGCAGCCCGGCGCACCAGACCGCGGAGAACGACCTGCGCCCCCATGTGACCTACGCGGGCGCACCGGTCGGGCTCGACAACCGGCCGCACTCGCTCGTCGACCATCTGCGCCGGGACACGGGGGATTCGTACGTCTGGAGCCAGTCGCGGCTGGGCAGGCCCGCGCCGATCGGCGCCGAGCTGTTCGTCGTGCCGGTCTTCGCCCGCACCTACCGGGGCGGCAGCCGCGGCCAGCCGCACGCGTTCCTGCTCGTCGACACCGACGGTCGGGTGACCGGCCGCCTCGGCGGAATGGAGCCGTGGAAGGACAGCCCCTTCACCGGGCACTGCTTCAACCTGGTCGCGGACCCGCACCGGGGTCACGCGTTCCACCTCAACCGGTACGGCCTGTACGCGTGGACGGCGGACGGCTCGCTGCGGGCCAGGCTCGCCACCGAGGAGCAGCAGTTCAGGGCGCTGACCCGGTTCACGCCGATGGAGGTCTCACCGGACGGCACCCTCGCCCTGGTCCACCGGACCCAGCACCTGATGCTGCGCATACCGATCCCCGACGACCTGACCGAACTCGGTCCGGTGGTGGCGGAGGCCCTCCGGATCCACACGAAACAGCGCACCGCGCTGAAGAAGGAGTGGGCGAAGGCGTGGGGGCCGGTCGTCAACTGGCACTGGGCGACGGGCGGAACACGGTCGCACCGGCTCTGACGGGCCGCGCGGGTGAGCGGGCGGGCACCCGGGACGTGGTCGGCGGCCCGACGCCGGGGGCCGCCCCGAGCCCGGGGCGGCCCTGGCTGCCTACGCCTGCGCGGCGCAGACGGGCGCGGCGGTGACGCACACGATGACGCTGTCGGCGTTGTCCGTCTGGTCGGGGTCGTTCTCGCTGCCGGTGACGGTGGCGGTGTTGGTGACCCGGCCGGGGGCGGTGGCCTTGGCCCGTAGGGTCAGGGTGGCGGTGGCGCCGTGGGCGAGGGCGCCGACGGCCCATTGACCGGTCGCCGGGTCGTAGGCCCCGGTGGAGGATTCCGCCGAGAGGAAGACGAGGGAGGCGGGGAGCCGGTCGGTGACGGTGACGCCGGTGGCCGGGTTGGGGCCGGTGTTGCGGACGGTGATCCGGTAGGTCACGGTCTGCCCGACGGTGACGGTGGTCGCGTCGGCGGCCTTGGTCACGGTCAGGTCGGCGGCCGGGCGGACGTCGACGGACGTCTGGTTGGACGTGGCGGTCAGTTGTTCGGGGGTCGCCGCGAGACGGTTCTCATAGGTGGCCGAGGCCGTGTTGGTGATCCGCCCGCCACCGCTCGCGGTGTTCACGGTGACCTTGTACTCCACCGTGGTCCCCGCGGGCAGAGCGGCGGTGTTGGCCAGCGCGCCGCCCTGGGTCGCGGAGGCGCCGGTGCCGAGCCGGAAGACCACCTTGTTGCCCGTGGCGTCGAATTTCGCCTGGTCGTCGCCGCTCTGGTCGGTCTTCGCGCCGCTGTTGGGGCCCTCGACGATGCGCAGCGAGCCGGGCACGAAGGCCGCGCCGGCCGGGACGGCGTCGGTCAGGACGAGGGCCTCGGCCGCGTCGCCGCCGGTGTTCGTCGCCTTGACGCGGTAGGTGAGGACGCTGCCGACCTCCACCGGCCCCGCCGGGGAGACGGTCTTTTCGAGGACCACGACCGGGGCGGTCCCGAAGAAGACCCCGTCCAGGAAGTTCCCGGCCGACGCACCCCCGACGGAGGAGACGGAGCGGAAGGCGAACCGGGTCAGCGTCTGGCCCGCCGGCACGGTGTAGGTCCCCGTGTAGAAGCCCCACGCGGTGTTGCCGTCGCTGAAGGTCCGCTGCTGGACCACGGCGCCCGGCGCGCCGATGTCCAGCGCCATGACATCCGTGCCCGCCCGCCCCCGGTGGTACAGCTTCCAGTAGAGCCTGGTGCCGGGGGTGGTCGGCAGGTCCTGGTAGAGCGTGGACACCTGATGGGCGTTCAGCTCGGCGAACTGGGAACCCACGGCCGACGGGACCCCGTCGTGGCCGGAACGCCAGAGCTCGATCAGATGGTCGGTCGCGGTGGTGATCCAGCCGGGGACCTTCCTGGCCTGCGACTGGGTCGAGTCCGGCAGGATCTCGAAGGTGGCGTTGAGGACCGGCTCTTCGAAGCCGCCGTTGACCAGGGCGACCCGGAGCGGAGTGGACGGAGGTGTGGTCACAGTTCTTCCCCTTGTTTCGGCGCTGCTGGGGGTGCGTCCGGACGGCCGGACCACGGGCACGGCCCCGGCTGAGGCGGGACCGATGGAGGATCAGAGCACAGTCGGAAAGGGACGAGAAGCGACGCTGACGGCTCCTCGCCAAACCGCCCGCACCGCGTTTGCCGGACGGCTCCACCGATGCCGTCGCACAGCCTTCTCCCTCCGCGTCTCACCCCCGTCACACGAAGCGCACTTCTGACTGCCGCCCCTCTCCCAAACGCCCGAAAACGTCCCCGCGCTGCTCCGTGAGCGCCCCCCGAACGAGTGGTTTGCCGAACGCCGGGTCGGTTCCGGAGCGCACCCGCCGAGGAGCCCGACGAGGTGCGCCGGCGCCGGTCCGGAGGGACACCCGGGGTCCCGGCTCCGTTCTCCGACCCCTTCACCTGCTCAGGGACGACGAACCGGGACGCGGCACCGAGCCTCGTGCGAGGTGCTGAGGTTCCGGAGCCGTCGGCACCGCACGACACCGGGCCCGTGCTGCGGCTCCTCCCGGCGGGAAGGGCGGCCGGTCCTGTCCGGAGCCTCGGAACTCCGCCCACGTTCCGGGACGCGGGCCGTGAGCCCGGCGCTGGTAAAGTCGAGGCTACGCTCGTAGAGAGCCGGGGCCCGTGCCGGACAAGGCACGGGCCCCGGCCCGTTCAGGGCACCGAAACGAGGAAGGACCCCATGAAGGCGAAGCAGCCGTCCTCCGGCCGCTCCGGACCAGGCAGGTCTGACCGGGGGAGCGCCCCGCGGGGCGAGCTCTCAGTGCCCGGGACGTCGGCCCCCGGCCTTCCGCCGGCCGTGTCCTTCGCGGAGCTGGAACTGCCGGTCGAGCTGATGAGGGTGCTGGCGGAGCTCGGGGTACGGGATCCGTTCCCGATCCAGGCGGCCATCCTGCCGAGCGCGCTGGCCGGCCGGGACGTGCTGGGCCGCGCGCGGACCGGATCGGGGAAGACCCTTGCCTTCGGGCTGGCGCTCCTCGCCCGTACGGCGGGTCGTCGAGCCGAACCGAAGCGCCCTCTCGCCCTGGTCCTGGTGCCGACGAGGGAACTCGCGCAGCAGGTGAGCGAGGCGCTGGCGCCCTATGCGGAAGCGCTCGGACTACGGTCGGTGACCGTGGTCGGCGGGCTGGCGATCAATCGACAGGCGGCGGCGCTCCGGGCGGGTGCCGAGGTCGTGGTGGCGACGCCGGGACGGCTGGCCGACCTCGTCGCCCGGCGGGACTGCCACCTGGACCGGGTACGGATCGCGGTGCTGGACGAGGCCGACCAGATGTGCGACCTGGGCTTCCTGCCGCAGGTCTCGCAGACCCTGGACCAGGTTCCCCCCGGCGGGCAGCGGATGCTGTTCTCCGCGACGCTCGACCGGAACGTCGACCAACTGGTCAGGGACCATCTGAGCGAACCGGTGCTCGCCACGGTCGACCGGGCGGAGGGCTCGGTCGCGACGATGGAGCACCACGTGCTGAACGTCCATCCCACTGACAAGTACGCGACAGCCACCGAGATCGCGGCCCGGGACGGACGGGTGCTGATGTTCCTGGACACCAAGCACGCCGTGGACCAGTTCACCCGCCATCTGCGGAGCAGCGGCATCAAAGCGGGTGCGCTGCACAGCGGGAAGTCGCAGCCGCAGCGAACGCACACGCTGGCCCAGTTCAAGGAGGGCGCGATCACCGTGCTGGTGGCCACCAACGTCGCCGCCCGTGGCATCCACATCGAGCACCTGGACCTCGTCGTCAACGTCGATCCGCCCTCCGAACCCAAGGACTACCTCCACCGCGGCGGGCGCACCGCGCGTGCCGGCGAGTCCGGCAGGGTGGTCACACTGGTCACGCCCGGCCAGCGCCGGGACGTGAACCGGATGATGTCGGATGCCGGCATCCGGCCCACGGTCACCCAGGTCCGCTCCGGCGAGGAGAGGCTGACCACCATCACCGGCGCGAAGCGTCCGCCGGTGCAGGACAAGGCAAAGGCCGGCAACGCGGCGTTCCGGGGCCTGGGCGTCCACGCCGGCCGCCCGCCGAAGGAATCCCGGAAGGCCGCGGAGGCGCGCATGTTGGCAGAGGCCCGCAGGGCCGGTCGTGTGCGCAAGGCCCGCTGACGGGCGGTGCGCGCCGCCGCGGTCAGCGGACACCGGGAGGCCGACCCGCTGCCTCACATCGAGTGCACGTCAAGGAGGGCCGATGGCAGTCAGCGTCCATCAACCCCAGGAGGACGCCGAGTTCGCGTTCATCCTGGCGAAGGCGGACGTCCCGGTGCTCGCCTACTTCCACGGTGTGTGGCCCAAGGCCGTGGCAGCGTGCAAGGAAATGGAGCCCCTGGTGCGGGAGGTGGCCGACTCCTACCAGGGGCGGCTGATCGTCGTGCGGGCCGACATCGCGAGGTGCCCCGGCCCCGTACGGCGGTACGGCGTCACCGGCGCGCCCTTCTTCGTGCTGATCGATCGGGGCGAGGCGACCGTGGCCGGGAGCGGTCCGATGACCGGGGCCGCGCTCGGCGAGTTCCTGGACGCCCACCTGTGAGCGGGGCACGCCGGAGCTGAACGAGGGCGGCGGCCTCGGCACCGGCACGTGGCGGGGCCCGGGAAGCCCCGGGCGCTCACAAGCGCGCAAGGTGACAGCGTGCGCACCACATCGGCGGCGGTGAGTCTCTTTCGGGCCCGGGCTGCCAGTGGTGAACTGAACTGCATCCGGACGCAGTTCGACCCGAAACGGACCGTCGGCGTATCCGGGTGTGAGCTGGTTGGCGGTGATCCGACCTCGGCGGAAGCAGTGCTTTCCCATCCCGGTGCCTGATCCAGGGGGCAGGTGCGTGACCGGCAGCGGAATCAGCAGGAGCGGGAGCACCGGCACCGTCCCGCCGTGGACGTCGCGGCCGCCCTCACCGAAGACGCCGCGGGAAGGAAGACCGTGAACGACTCCGACGAGTTGCGCGGGCTGGTCATGCCCGAGCTCTATCTGCCGATGCCGCCGCACGAGCCCAATCCGTCGTGCCGACAGGCTTATGACGCGATGTGGGAGTGGGTCGACTCCTACGAGCTGTTCACCGACGCCAAGGCGTGGGAAGTGGGGGGAGGACGGCTGGCGTACACGACAGCGCTCGCCCATCCCTGGGCCAGTCCCGAGCGGCTGATCACCGCCGCCTGTGTGTTCGCGTACGCGTACTGGATCGACATGGAGCTGAGCGAGGGCGCCGCGTCGGGGGACTTCCGACGGTGCGAACAGGTGGTCGCCCCGCATGTCGAGGTGATCAACGGAGGGCAGCCGAAGAGCCGACAGGCCGAGGCGTTGGCCGATGTCCTGACCCGGACGGAGGCGGGGCGCTCACCGGGATGGGTGAAGAGGTACCGGCAGTCGTGGGAGGACAACTTCGTCGCCAACTACAGGGAATGCGTGGTGAAGCACACCGGGTCCGGACTGACGCTCGCGCAGTACCCCGATCACCGGCGCCATTCGTCGGCTACTGCCGTCAGCGTCGATCTCGGTGAGTACGGACTCGACGTCGACGTACCCGAGGCGGTACGCAGACTGCCGGCCTGGAACCAGCTGCGGCTGGCCGTCGTCGACCATACGGGGTTCTCCAACGACCTGATCGGCTTCCCCCGTGAACTGTCGACCTCAGACCCCTACAACGGGGTCCTGATCCTGTGGCAGGAACGCGGCTGCTCGTTGCAGGAGGCCGTTGACGCCTTCAACGACGAGGCCGTGACCGTCGCCATGCGGCACGCCGTGACCGCTCACGGCACACTTCCCCGTGAGCTGGAGTGCGTGACGGACGACGAGCGTGTCCGCCGTGACGCGATGCGCTTCGCCGACTCGCTCCTGGTCCATATGCGCGGCATGGCGGACGCCCAGCTGTCCTCCGCCCGGTTTTCGGGCTCCGGGTTCGAGACGCCCCCGCGACGCCGACCGCCGTCAGCGGGGGTGCGGGAGTAGGTAGCCGCCGTCGGCGATCGTGATGGTGTTACCCGCGGCGGCCTCGGCGAACCGCTTGCGGGGCCGGAGCGCGAGCATCGGCCCGAGGGGGGTCGTGATCACACCAGCCACGAATCAAGATGTTCTCGAAGATCGACAGCATGGCACGATGGCCACCATGTCAGGTCAAGTCTGGGTGTCACTCATATCGTTGGGCGGTGTTGCCCTCGGCGGCATGCTGTCCTACCTCGTCCAGCACAGGACTCAACTCTCCGCGGAGCGCGCTGAACTGCAACGGTAGTAGAGCGCCCTGTCGGAGGCTCGGCGCGCGGAACGGCTGGCGCTGCTGGAGCGGTTCATCGAGGTGTCGGCAGAAGCGGAACGCACCGCGTACACCAGACCTTCCGAGTGGGAGGACACCGACGCCTGGTACCTCACGGCCCGCGACGTGATGTACCGCTTCTGGGTCGCGGACCGGCTCATCCGCATCCAGTTCCTCACACCCGTGTGTGACGCCGCACATGCGCACTTCCTCGACCTCAACCGAGCCGTGTGGGAAGGCTTGCCCGACGGCGAGAGCGTACGGGACTACCTGGAGGGCAACCGGTCGGCGTTTCTCGACACGGCCCGCGCAGCGATGGGGTAGCCAGCCTGAGCGAGCCCCGCCGAAGGGGGCGTCCGCCCCGTGCGGCTCCCTCCCCCAGGGCGGTGCAGCCGCACGGGGAAGCCGGATGCATAGCCCCCCCAAAAAAAGCCGGCTCAGCCCGTCCGTCCCCGCTTCTTCAGCTGCCCCGGCGGGAGTGGGGGGGCAGGCAGTGGCGCACCGTCGTACCCCTGCACCTCACCGAAGCGTGCGCCTTCCATCCAGTCCGAACGCGCCTGTACGATCTCCTCGTTGCTCCGTCCGACGAAGTTCCACCACATGATCAGCTCTTCGGCGAACGGCTCTCCGCCGAGGAGCATCAGGCCCGCGTCGGACTCCGCGCGCAGCGGCAGCTCGGACCGGCCGCAGCCCAGGTAGAGCATCGAACCGGGGAGCACGGGGACACCGTCGACCCGGACCTCGCCCGACATGGCCAACACGCCGTACTCGAAGTCGGGTACCAGCGGCAACCGCACATCGGCCCCGGCCGCGAGCGCGAGGTCGGCGCCCACGATCGGGGTGTACGTCGTGCCCGGTGACCGGGAGCCGTCGAGGTCGCCCAGGATCACGGTCGCCGTCAGACCGGGGGCCGTGACCGTGGGGAGCGCGCTGTGGTGCTCGAAGTGCGGCTCCACATGGCGGTCACTGTCCGGGAGCGCCACCCAGAGCTGCGCTCCGTGCAGGAAACGGGCGTGCGACTTCGGTGACTCCTCCGAGTGGCTGATCGCCCGACCGGACGTCATCAGGCCCAGTTCGCGCGGCCGGATCGTCTGGAGGCTCCCGGTGCTGTCGCGGTGCAGCACCTCGCCCTGGTGCAGCCAGCTCACCGTCTGGAGTCCCATGTGCGGATGCGGAGGCACCTGCATGCCCGGTTCATCCGCGATGTCGTCGGGGCCGTAGTGGTCGACGAAGGCCCATGCGCCGATCATGCGCCGGCCGAGGTTGGGCAGGAGCCGTCGGACCTCGGTGGACTCGCCGAGCTGTACGCGACGCGGGCTCAGCAGTTCGCGAACGGGTTCGGCGACGACGAATCCCCGGCCTCCACAGAGCGCGGGTTCCGGTGCGCGGTCAAGGTTGCTCATGTCGGACAACTTAGCGGAGCGGTGCGAACGGGGACCGGCGCCCCGGCCCGGTTCGCGGGGGCCGACGCAGCCGGGGCGCCACTCAGGTATCGATCGGTAGTTCGAGAAGTTCCTCCGGGGGCCGGAATCCGTGACGCCGGTAGAGGGGGTCGCTCCGCTCCGACGGCCAGACGACCAGGGTGTCGAGCGGGGCGCTGCGCGCGTACCGGGCCACGGCGGTGAGGAGCGCCGAGCCGGCTCCCCCGTTGCGCCGCGAGGGCGTGACGTAGAAGTTCGTCACATAGCCCAGGGGGGCGTTGTCGCCGTACGGCTCCGGCACCTTCTCGACCAGGTGGAGGAACACCTGACCGAAGACCTCGCCGTCCGACTCGGCGACCCAGGCCAGCCAGGTGCCGTGGTCGAGGCGGTCACGGATCCACTGCACGGCCTCCGCCGGGGGATCCACCGGAGCGGGGTCCCGTCCTGCGTGGTCTTCGTGCTTGAACGCCCAACGCAGTGCGGCCAACGGGCCGGCGTCGGCGGGGCGAGCCGGGCGCACGGTGAAGTGGGAGGACATGGGGCGAGTCTCGCTGATGCAGAGTGGGCGGCGCCGGGGAATTTCCTGCGCCCGCAAGCCTGACGCGCCCGCCACCCACCGCCCGTCGCCGCGGGCGCAGGGCCCGACTCCGCCGACCGGTCGGCAGTACCGGCCCGGCCGGTCAGTGGAGCGTCCCGCCGGGCCGTAAACTCGCCGGATGGCGAAGTACTTCGACGTGCACCCCGAGAACCCCCAGCGGCGCATGATCAGCACGGTGACCGACAGCATCCGGTCCGGCGCGCTGATCGCGTACCCCACGGACTCCTGCTACGCGCTGGGTTGCCAGGTGGGCAACCGCGAGGGCCTCGCCCGGATCCGGTCCATCCGGCAGCTCGACGACCGGCACCACTTCACCCTCGTGTGTCAGAACTTCGCCCAGTTGGGGCAGTTCGTGCACATCGACAACAACGTGTTCCGTGCCGTCAAGGCGGCGACGCCCGGCCGGTACACCTTCATCCTGCCGGCCACGAAGGAGGTGCCGCGCCAGCTGCTGCACCCCAAGAAGAAGACGGTCGGGGTCCGCATCCCGGATCACGCGGTCACCCAGGCGCTCCTCGCCGACCTCGGGGAGCCGCTGCTGTCCAGCACCCTGCTCCTGCCGGGGGAGGAGGAGCCGCTGACCCAGGGCTGGGAGATCAAGGAACGCCTCGAACACGTCCTGGACGTGGTGGTGGACTCGGGGGACTGCGGGACCGAGCCGACGACGGTCGTCGACTTCTCGGACGGCGAGCCCGAGATCGTCCGTCTGGGCGCCGGCGACCCGGACCGTTTCGCCTGACCCGGTCGGGACCGGACGGGCCCGGTCACGACCGGTCCGCACACCCGTCAGGACGGCCGGGGGACACCGGGCAGCGGCAGCCGCAGCCCGACCCGTTCGAGGAGGACCAGTCCGCCCACCCCGGCCGTCGTCCACAGGGCGAGGACGAGGGCGCCGACGAGCACGCCGTCGCCGTGGAAGTAGGCGAGCCCGTTGACGGCCCGCACCCCCACGCCCACCGGAAGGACCTCGGAGAAGGGTGCGAGCCAGCCGGGCAGGAACTCGGCGGGCAGACTGCCTCCGCTGGTCGCGTTGCCGACCGTCATGAAGACGACGGCGGCGGCGCTCGACCCCAACACGCCGAGCGCCCGCACCAACAGCATGGTGGCGGCGCCGACCGCCGTGGCGACGAGCGCCACCAGCGCGGCGACCCCGGCGAACGGGGCGGGCAGCGCACCGAACGCCGAGACGACGAAGGCCACGGCCAACCCCCCGACGATCCCGAACGCCGCGAGGCCGGCCAGCCGCCGCCGCATGGACACCCCCGGGGCGAGCTGATAGGTCATGATCCCGAACAGGTACCCGGCCAGGACCAGTCCGAAGGTCGTGTAGAAGACCGCGAGGCCGCGGGTGTCCTGCGGCGAGGCGGGAACGACGTCGGTCACTGCCAGCCGCTGCCCGTCCTCCTGGGCGAGTTGCCCCAGTCCGGCGGTCACCAGCGTGGTGACCGCCGGTCCGTGCGCCCCCGCGTGGAGCAGTTCCGCACCGCCGGGGCCGGGTACGTACGCGGCGAACACCTCGCCGTGCTCGACGGCGTCCCGGGCCGCTGGGCGGTCCGCGACCGCCTCCACGCGGAAGGTGTCCGACGGCGGGTGCGGCAACCGGTCCGCGATCTGCTGGGCCGTCGCCGCGGTGCCGACGACGGCCACCGGCAAGTCGCGGGCCACCGGGGCGTGGAAGGCGGAGAGGTAGACGCTGATGAAGATGGCGCCGATGGCCACCGCGACGGTCACCGGCAGCAGCACCGGTCGCGCGGCGCTGCCCGCCCGGCGGGCGAGGGTGCGCCGCTGCGGTCGGGGCGGCACGGTGGGCGGGGGCCGCTCCTGCGTGCGGAGCGCGCTGGGCGGTGTGTCGGGCATGCTGTCCGTTCCTCAGGTGGAGTGGTGGGCCGCGCGGGCGCGCCCGGCCGCCGAGGGGCAGTTCCGTGCGGCCCGCCGGTCAGGCCGGTGCGTGCGCTGTCTTCGCCGTTGTCGCCGTTGTCGCCGTTGTCGCCGTTGTCGTCGTTCTCGCCTCGGCCAGCGCCCGGGCCACGGGCACCACGTCTCCCACGGCCATCTCGATGCGCTCGTAGACCTCGGGGTTGAGGATCGTCGTGCCGTCGAAGTCACCGGCGCTGAGGTAGATGCCGGCCGGCGCGGTCCACGCCTGGAGGAAGCCGAACAGGGGTCGCATGGCGTGCTCGATGACCAGCGCGTGGCGGTCGCTCCCGCCGGTCGCGGCGAGCAGCACCGGTGTGGCGGCGAGTCCGTAGGGGTCCACCAGGTCGAAGAAGTGCTTGAACAGCCCGGTGTACGAGCCGCGGAAGACGGGGGTCGCCGCGATGACGAGATCGGCCTCCTCCACCGCGCGCAGTGCGTCCTCGGCATCCGCGCCGAGTCCGTCCCGTTCCACGGTGGTGGCGAACGCCGGGCCGAGGGAGTGCAGTTCGACGAGTCGGCTCTCGATGTCGGTCCGTGCCGCCAGTGTCCGGAGGATCAGTTCGACCAGGGCCGTGGTCTTCGACGGTGAACTGAGGGTGCCGACCACGGCGGTCACCCGCAGGGGGCGGCTCATGACGCCACCTTCGTCCCGGACGCCGCGAGGGCCGCGATCTCCTTGCGGACGACGGGCGCCACCTCGGAGCCGAGCAGTTCGATGGACTTGAGCGCCTCGCGCTGCGGCAGGTTGCCGAAGCCCAGCTGGATCATCATCCGGTCGTGTCGGAAGAGCGCGTACTGCGCCATGATCTTGTCGATGACCTCCTGCGCGCTGCCCAGGAAGAAGGCCCCGGCTTCGGTGGCCTGTGCCTCGTAGGCCGGCTTCGGCATCGGGACGCCCTGGCCGCGCTGGTGGTGGTTGGCCATCCAGCCCGCCTGGAAGTACGGGTGCGACACCTCGATCGCCTCCTGGTGGGTGCGGGCGACGAAACCCGGGGAGTTCACCGACACCTTGAGCACGTCCGGGTCGTGTCCGGCCTGCGCCGCCGCCGACCGGTACAGCTCGACGAACGGGGCGAACTGCCGGTAGCTACCGCCGATGATCGCCAGCGACAGCGGGAGGCCGAGCCGTCCGGCACGGACCACCGAGGCGGGGGTGCCGCCGACGGCCACCCAGACGGGCAGCTCACGGTCCGGACGCGGAGTGATGTCGGCGTCCACCAGCGCCGGTCGCAGCGCGCCCCGCCAGGTGACGGGGTTCTCCGCGCGCAGCTTGAGCAGGAGGTCCAGCTTCTGTGCGAACAGTTCGGAGTAGTCGCCCAGGTCGTAGCCGAAGACGGGGAAGGACTCGACGTAGGAGCCGCGTCCGGCGATGATCTCGGCACGGCCGCCGGACAGCAGGTCGAGGGTCGCGAACTGCTGGAACACCCGGACCGGGTCGTCCGAGCTGAGCACGGTGACCGCGCTGGAGAGCTTGATCGAGCGGGTGTTCTCCGCCATTGCCGCCAGGACGACGGCGGGGGAGGAGACCACGAAGTCGGTGCGGTGGTGCTCGCCGACCGCGAAGACGTCCAGGCCCGCCTCGTCGGCGGTCTTCGCCTGCTCGACCAGTTCCCGCAGCCGGGGCCCGGGGGCGGGCGGCTGACCCGTCACGGGGTCGGGCGTCAGCTCACCGAAGTGGTAGATGCCGAGTTCAAAAGCCATGAGAGGTTCTCTCCGCTGGTCAGGTCCGATGAGATCGTTAGTTGCGCAACGAACAACATGGAGGATGTGCGGAAGTATTCCGCCAGGTGGGGGGCGGGTCCGATGCGAGCGCCCGGGGGGGGCTGTGGATGCCTTCTCGTGCACGGCGTCCCGGACGCGGCGCATCTCGTTGGCGCAGGCCCTGGTGGAAGGGCCTTCAGCCGGGTGCCGGTACCGCCGGGCACAGGTGGTGCCGGAGCGGGGTGCCCGGCCGCCCCGGGGCGTCGTGGGTGCGCGGGTGGGGAGGGCTCAGCAGGCGTCGGCGCCGTCGTCGAAGCCGAGGGTGCGCCAGATGTCCGCGAGGGAAGCCAACTGTTCCTCGCTGAGCCGGTCGAGGAACTCACGCCGGAGGTTGGTCAGATGCACCTTCCGCGCCCGTCGGTACGCCTTCTTGCCGCCTTCGGTGAGGACGGCGTCGAAGCCGCGCGCGTCGGTGGGGCACTTCTCCCGTACGACCAGGCCCTGGCGTTCCAGGTCGTCGACGATGCGGGTGAGACCGCTGCGACTGATCAGCAGGGAAGCGGCGATGTCCTTCATCCGCAGCCGCCCCTCGGGGGACTCGGCCAGGGTCAGCAGGACCTCGAAGGAGGACATCGGCAGCCGCTCGGCCGCGACCAGCTCCGCGTCCAGGGTGCGCAGCAGGCGCAGGTGGGTGGAGAGCAGGCCCAGCCAGACGGCGCGCTCCGTGGGGTTGAGCGGGCGCGAGGGCGAGGCGTGGACGCCGGCGCGCTCCGCTGACCCGGTCTCGGTGTTCAGGCTCATGGCCCCTCCCAGCTGGTGTGTTCCACGACGAATGATAGGCGGGGCCACGCGGGGGACGGCCCGGCCGCGCCTCGGCCGGGCCGTCCCCCGCGTGACCACCTGGGGTCAGCCGCGGGGCTGCGGCAGGATCAGCTTCTCGAAGCCGGAGACCATGCCGTACTCCAGCCGCAGGGCCTCCAGGACCGAGTAGGCGTGGTACTTGGTCATGACGTCCGCACCGGCGAGCCGCTGGGCCCAGGTCTGGCCGTTGTCGGTGACCTTCTCCAGGGTCTTCTTGGTGACGTAGTTGGTCATCTCGTTGAAGTAGTTCTCCCAGAGCACCCAGGCGTTGCTGAACCCGAGGCGCTCGATGTACTCCAGCTCCTGCCCGTGGTCGAGCGCCTCCTTGGAGAACTCGACGATGTCGTTGGTGTAGTCCCGGGACGCCTTGGCGTCCTCCGGGGTGCCGTACCGGTTGACGTGGCCCGAGACGACGCCCTTGAAGTCGTACTGGAGGATCCAGTCGTGGGCCTCCGCCCAGCCGCGGATGTTCTCCGAGGCGTCGCAGTGCTTGAAGGCGCTCCACCCGGGGCTGATGATGTCGATCGCGGCCAGCGCCTTCTGCTGGGGCGCGTAGATGAAGATGTTGCCGGGGGTGTGGTTCACGCCGTGGTAGTCGAGGTCGAAGCGGACGCCGTTGACGACGAGGCTGTCGCTGCTGGTGATCGTCTCGGTGGGAACGGGTATGCCCTGCTCGCCGCCGAGGTCGGGCCAACGCTCGATCATCTCGCGGGTGTAGTCGTGCGCGATGACCTTGGGCTTGGCGTCGGCGAAGATGCCCGCGGCCCCGATGTGGTCGGAGTGCCAGTGGCTGTAGATCAGGTGGGTGACCGGCTCGTCGGTGACCTCGGCGATCGCGCGGTTCAGGTTCTCCCCGAGCAGGGGCGGGGCGTCGACCACGACGACCCCGTTGCCGGTGCGGACGAACATCGTGTCGTACGCGCCCGACGTCACGTAGTACGCGCCGTCGTTGATCTCCTCGACGTGGTAGCCCTTGGCGAGCCGGCCGGGGAGGAACAGCGCGCCGTACCCGTCCGCGGGGATGGGGCGGTAGTCGGCGAGCGTGTTGAGCGGCATGCCGGCCGCGCCCAGCTGGTGACGGTCGGTCGGGGTGCCGGGCTTCTGCTGGTCGTTCATGGTGCGTGTCCTTGCTCTGGTTCCGTATCCGGCCGGGGGGACCGGAAGCGACGGGGCGGTGGCGCGGTCGGCGCCGCCGTTCCCCAAGGGGTGGGACTTCTCCAGGGGTGGGCCTGCTAGGCCCCGATGCGCAGCACGGGCTTGATCGCTGCCCCGGTCCGCGTGTCCGAGACGGCCTCGTTGATCTCGTCGAAGCCGTAGTGCGTGATGAGCCGGTCGAAGGGGAACCGTCCGGCGCGGTAGAGGTCGATCAGCTGCGGGACGAACAGCTGCGGGATCGAGTCGCCCTGCGCGACGCCCCGGACGGTCCGCCCGCCGAGCAGCGCGTTCATGTTCACGGGGGCGTGGGCTCCGGCGGGTGCTCCGCCGATGAGTGCGGCGGTGCCCAGGGGGGCGAGCGCGTCGACCGCCAGGGTCAGCATCTCGGGGCGCGCGGTGATCTCCAGGACGTAGTCGGCGCCGCCGTCGGTGATCTCGGCGATCCGGGCGGCGGTGTCCTCCTCCTTGGCGTTGACGGTGTGCGTGGCGCCGAGTTCCCGGGCGAGGTCCAGGCGTTCCGGCACGATGTCCACCGCGACGATCGGTGCCGCTCCCGCGACGCGGGCGGCCATCACGGCGGCGAGGCCGACGGTTCCGGTTCCGATGACCACGACCGAGGCGCCGGCCGGCACGGCCAGGGAGTTCAGGACGGCGCCCGCCCCGGTCTGGAGCCCGCAGCCGAGCGGCGCGAGCAGGTCCAGCGGGATGTCGTCGGGCACCTTGACCACGTTGCGCTCGGTGGCCAGGGAGAGGGTGGCGAAGGAGGACTGGCCGAAGAAGTGGCCGTGCACCTCCTCGCCGCCCGCGTCCGGGGCGCGGTGCAGTGCGTTGGTGCCGTCGAGCCGGGAGCCGCCGAAGTTCGCGGGGAAGGAGACCGCGCAGTAGGCGGGGTTCCCGCTCAGGCACGGCGTGCACCGCCCGCAGGACTGGTACGACATGACCACGTGGTCACCCGCTGCGACGGAGGTGACCCCGTCGCCCACCCGCTCCACGACGCCCGCGCCCTCGTGACCGAGCACCGCCGGGAGCGGCACGGGCAGTGCCTGGTCCCGTACGTGGACGTCGGTCTGGCAGACGCCGGTCGCCACGACCCTGACGAGGACCTCGTCGGGACGCAGGTCGGTGTCGAGTGCGAGGTCCTCGAAGACGAAGGGGCCGCCCTGCTGCGTGACGACCGCCGCCCGGACGGGGGTGGTGGGGGAGTGCGGGGTGTCGGGTGCGTGCGGGGCGGGTCCGCCTGATGCTGCCGCCATGATCGATTCTCCCAACCGGATGCGCTCCCGGGCGGGCCTACGGCCACGGG
Source organism: Streptomyces sp. NPDC005955 (assembly GCF_042871255.1). Classification (NCBI taxonomy): domain Bacteria; kingdom Bacillati; phylum Actinomycetota; class Actinomycetes; order Kitasatosporales; family Streptomycetaceae; genus Streptomyces; species Streptomyces sp. NPDC005955. Next base: position 137,670 of record NZ_JBIAIF010000009.1, read on the forward strand.
CGGGGGCGGTGATCCACGGGCCGCCGAAGCGGCTGGAATGGGGGCCGGGGAAAGTGCGGCAGCGGGCGGCTGTGCGTCTCTCGGTGCCGGGATCCGACCCCATGTAGTTCGTTGTGCAACGAAGAATAAACACATATTCGGTCAAGGGGCAAGCGACTCGAACGTGCTCCGTCCGTCGCCCTTGAATCCATGGGAATACTTGCTTCCGGTTGGGTGCTGACCTCTTTACAGTTGGTTGCGTAACGAACTACTCTCCCGGCTGGCGGTGCCCTCCACCTCCCGGGACGTACGTACCCGGGCTCGGTCGACACACCGCGGCGACCGGGCCCGCCGGCTCGTCCACTCCACCGTCCCTCCGCATCCCGGGGCGCGCACCCCGGGCCACCGCGACCGGCGCCGAAGCACCCCACGGCTCCCCGAGCCGCCGGGGCGCCCGGAACGACCGTCGAGGCCCCGCCCTCGCTTGCACACCAGGAGCAGCCAGATGACCACCCAGAACACCGCCCACGCCCGTCACCTCATCGACGGCGTCTGGACGGACTCCACCACCGTCGGCGAATCCCTCGACCCGGCCACCGGCGAGGTCCTCGGCACCTACGCGGACGGCGGCACCGACGAGGCGAAGGCCGCCGTCGAGGCGGCCCGACGGGCCTTCCGCACCGGCGACTGGGCCCGCGACCGGGACCTGCGCGCACGGGCCCTCTTCGAGATGTCCGACCGCATGGCCGAGCGCCGCGACGAACTCGTCGCCCTGCTCTCCCGGGAGAACGGGAAGATCCCCGCCGAAGCGGCGCTGGAGGTCGACCTCACCATTTCCAAGATCCGCTACTACGGGGCGCTGGCCCTGACGGAGTCGGGGCGCGCCGCGGAGGTCAAGCCCGGCCTGTACTCCATGACCCTGCGCCAGCCCGTCGGGGTGGCCGGCGTCATCGCCCCCTGGAACTCACCGGTGATCCTCTCCGTGCGCTCCTTCGCGCCGGCCCTCGCGGCGGGCGCCACCGTGGTGCTCAAGCTGCCGGCCCAGACCGCGTTGACGAACCACCTGCTGTACGAGATCGTCGCCGCCACCACGGCCCTGCCGCCGGGCGTGTTCAACGCGTTCACCGAGTCCGGCAGCGCCGGCGCCCGCCACCTCGTCGCGGACCCGGGCGTGGACGTGATCAGTTACACCGGCAGCACCCGGGTCGGGCGCGCCATCATGGCCGACGCCTCCGCCTCGCTGAAGGGCATGTCCCTGGAACTCGGCGGAAAGACCCCGATGATCGTCTTCGACGACGCCGACCTGGACGCCGCCGTGCCCGTCCTCACCAAGGCCATCACCACCTTCACCGGCCAGTTCTGCATGACGGGCAGTCGCATCCTGGTGCAGCGCGGTGTCGCGGACGCCCTGCGCAGCCGACTGTCGGCCGCGCTGGAGGCGGTCCGGGTCGGGCCGGGCACCGACCCCGCCAGCGAGATGGGCCCGCTCGTCGACCTGGCCAATGCCGACCGCGTCGACCGCGTGGTGGCGGACGCCGCCGAGTACGCCGAGGTCCTGGTGCGGGGCGGCCGGATCACCGAGGGGCCGCTCGCCCGGGGAGCGTTCGTCCGGCCCAGCCTCGTGGAGGTCCAGGACGTCGACCGGCCCATCGTCCAGCAGGAGGTGTTCGGTCCGGTCGCCACCTTCGAGGTGTTCGACGACGAGGCCGACGCGATCGCCCGCGCCAACGCCACCGAGTTCGGCCTCGCCGCCAGCGTCTGGAGCCGTGACGCGGACCGGCCGCTGCGGGTCGCCCGCGAACTGGAGGCGGGCACGGTGTGGTCCAACACCTGGGCCGTCATCGTCGACCAGATGGAGGAGGGCGGCTTCAAGCAGAGCGGCGTCGGCCGTCTCAACGGCGAACGGGCCCTGGAGGAGTTCCAGGAGATCAAGCACATCGTGCACCCCGCTCCCCGCGCCGCCTGACCCGTGCGGTGCCCCCGCCGAGGGCACCGCACCCCGGCCCCGTCCCCGCCCCGCTCCGAAGGAGGCACGTCATGTCCACAGCACCCGCCGGGTCCGACCTCACCGCACAGCGGACCATGCGGGCCTTCCTCTCCGCCGCGCGCCTGCTGTCCGAACAACTCGGCAGGGAACTGCGCCGCGAGAGCGACGTGTCCCAGATCCACTACGAAGTCCTCGCCTGGCTCTCGGACGCGCCCGGACTCAGCCTCCCGATGACCGCTCTGGCGCGCCGCACCGGCGTCTCCACCAGCAGGCTCACCCATCTCGTGGACCGACTGGAGCAGCAGGGTCGGGTCGAGCGCCTCGCCAGCCCGGCCGACGGGCGCGTCCATCTGGCGCACCTCACCCCGGCCGGGCTGCGGGCCCTGGAGGACGCCGCCCCCTGGCACGCGGCCTGTGCGCGCACCCGGCTGCTGGACCACCTCAGCGACGAACAGCTCCGACAGCTGCACGCGATCAGCGAACAGTTGCAACACCACCTCACGGGGCACGGCACGCCGCACGTCGACCGCGAACGGGACCCGGTGTGACCACCACGACCACGGACGCTCCCCGTGCCCCACCGGCCACCACGACACCGTTGCTTCCCCCACCCCCTCCGCACCATCCCAGCCCCTGACGTCCCGAAGGAATCCCATGTCCCAGTCCAAGCCCAAGATCGCCGTCATCATCGGTGCCACCCGTCCCGGTCGGGTCGGCGGATCCGTCGCCGAGTGGGTGCACCGGATCGCCAGCACCCGTGACGACGCCGCGTTCGACCTCGTCGACCTCCGTGACGTCTCGTTGCCCTTCCTCGACGAAGCGCTGCCCCCGTCGCTCCAGCAGTACGAGAACGAGCACACCAAGCAGTGGGCGGCCACCGTCGACGGCTACGACGGGTACGTTTTCGTCACCCCCGAGTACAACCACTCCACCTCGGCCGTGCTGAAGAACGCCATCGACTTCCTCTACACCGAGTGGAACAACAAGGCCGCCGGATTCGTCGGCTACGGCAGCGCCGGCGGCTCCCGCGCCATCGAGCACCTGCGGCACATCATGGCCGAGGTCCAGGTGGCCACCGTCCGCAACCAGGTGATGCTCTCCCTGTTCAACGACTTCGAGGACTTCACCACCCTGGCTCCGCAGCCCCTCCAGACCGACGCCGTCCACGCGATGCTGGACCAGCTGATCGCCTGGAGCTCCGCGCTCGCCCCGCTGCGCACCAAGGGGGAGTGACCCCGAAGCACCCGGGGGACGGGGCCGCCCGCACCGCGGTCCCGTTCACCCCTGCTCACCGCCGCCCGGCGGCGGTGAGCTCAGCTGTTCGTCCAACTCGTCGAAGACCAGGCCCTCGCGCCCCGCGTACCCCGTGCGGTAGGCGACCCGGGCGACCAGATGCGCGGCCACCGGCCCGGTCAGCAACTGGAAGAACCCGACCAGCCCCAGCGTGCCGAGGTCGATGCCGCTGCGCAGCCGCAGCGCGACGCCCATCAGCACGAGCAGCATCCCGAGCGACTGCGGATTGGTCGCCGCATGGCTGCGGGAGAGCACGTCGGGCATCCGCACCATGCCGATGGCGCCGAGCAGACTGACCGCGGCGCCGAGGAACAGCAACACCGCACCCGTGGTGTCGGCGAGTTGGGCCCACGAACTCATCGCCCCTCCTCCCCGGCCCGCGGCAGGTCCGGCGCCCGGTCCCGTACCGCGATGAACCGGGCGATCCCCACCGAACCGGTGAACCCCAGGAAGGCCAGCACCAGCATCACCGGGAAGTAGAAGGCGTCCCGGGTCAGCGCCGACCGCATCGCGATCCCCGCGATCATCAGCGCCGCGCACACGTCGAGCGACATCGCCCGGTCCAGCATCGACGGCCCCCGCCACACCCGGTACAGCACCAGGGCCCCGGCGAGCAGGATCATCACCGCGGCGGCCACCAACAGGACCCGGTCGACCGTCTGCGCCGCGCTCACCGCGCCCCCCTCAGCTGCGGCGGGGGCTGTCGGACCCGGGCGATCTCGGTCCGGTCGCCGAACGCCCGCACCACGAGTTCCTCCATGTGCCACACGGCCCGCCGTGCCCGCTCCGGAGTGGCCGGGTCGTCGGCCTCCAGCACGTGCACGAACAAGGTGGCCTGCGAACGGTGCACCTCGACCACGGAGCCGTCGGGCACGTTGGAGACGGCCAGTGCCGTGGCGGTGAGCATCAGGTCACTGCGGCAACGCAACGGGACGGCCAGGACGGCCGCCCTGAAGGGCCGGTTGTCGAGCATCTGGTGGGAGACCTTCAGACCGGCCGTGTACATCTCCCACAACAGCCGGACCGTCAGCCGGGCGATGCCCACCGGATGCAGCCGCAGCCCGATGTTGACCAACGGCAGCGGGAACACCAGGCACACCGTCACCGCCACCACCACCCCGGTGACGGCGTTGGCGAGGCTGAGCGTGCCCCACAACAGCATCCAGACCACGGTCAGCCAGGTGATCAACGGCAGGTCGAGCACCCGTCGCCGGCGGCCCACCACCACACAGCTGTACGGGGGGAGTCCGGGTTCGCGGAACCGGAGCGAGATCACGGGGACGTCATCGGCCGAGCACCGCCTCGATGTAGGGGGAACGTTCCAGGAGTTCGGCCGCCGTCCGCTCGGTGAGGGTGGTGAACGGGTCACCCCACACCGTGTAGGCCAACGACAGCAGCACCAGCGCCACGGTCGCCCAGGTCATGCTGCGCGGCAGCCGGTCGGTGGTGGTCGTGATCGCCCGGCCGGAGAGCGTCGCGGTCACCGCCTGCCCCGCGGGCGCCGGCCGGCGCGCCGCCCCGCCGTCCTCCTCGGGGGCGTCGGCCCCGTCGTCTCCCGGGTCGGTCTCCTCCAACACCGTGCCCCGCGCCGGACGCCCGGGCGGAGCGGCCCGCCAGAAGGCGAGGTTCCACACCTTCGCCATGACGTACAGGGTCAGCAGACTGGTCAGGGAGGCGGCCGCCACCAGCGCGTACGCGAGGACCCCGGCGTCCGCCACGCCCGCCCTCAACAGTTGGAGCTTGCCGATGAACCCGGACATCGGCGGAATCCCCGCGAGGTTCAGCGCGGGCACCAGGAACAGCACGGCCAGCGCCGGCGCGGCCCGGGCGAGCCCCCCGACCCGGGTGAGCTCCGTGGTGCCCGTGCGCCGCTCGATCAACCCCGCCACCAGGAACAGCGCGGTCTGCACGGTGATGTGGTGGACGACGTACACGATCGCCCCGCCGAGCCCCGCCCGGCTGCCGATCCCGATACCGAAGATCATGTAGCCGATGTGGCTGATCAGGACGAAGGACAGCACCCGTTTCAGATCGGTCTGGGCGACCGCACCGAGCACCCCGATCACCAACGAGGCGAGCGCTGCCACCAACAGCAGGTCACCGAGCCGGTTGCCGGGGAACAGCAGCGTCTCCACCCGCAGCACGCAGTACACCCCGACCTTGGTGAGCAACCCCGCGAACACCGCGGTGACCGGGGCCGGGGTGGTCGGGTACGAGTCGGGCAGCCACGCCGCGAGCGGGAACACGGCCGCCTTCACGGCGAACACGGTCAGCAGCGTCGCCTCCAGCAGGGTCCGCACCCCGAGCGGCAGTTCGGCCAGCCGCACGGCCAACTGCCCCAGATTGACGGTGCCCGCCGCCGCGTAGGTCAACGCCACCGCGGTGAAGAACACCATCGACGAGACCAACGACACCAGGACGTAGGTCGCCCCCGCCCGCAGCCGCGCCGCCGTGCCACCGAGGGTCAACAGGACGAAGCTCGCCACCAGCATGATCTCGAACCCGACGTACAGGTTGACCAGGTCACCGGCGAGGAACGTGCAGGACACCCCGGCCACCAGCACCATGTACGCCGGGTGGTAGACGGCCAACGGGGACTGGTCTTCGCGGTCCGCCATGCCCTGCCCAATGGAGTACACCAGGACGCACAACGTCACCGCCGCCGAGACCGTCAGCATCAGCGCCGACAACCGGTCCGCGACCAGACTGATGCCGACCGGCGGAGCGAAGTCCCCCAGGTGCATCACGAGCGGACCGTCCCGGTCGGCCGCGACCAGCATCGCCAGCGACAGCGCCAGCACCGCCGTCAGCACGACCACGCCGACCACCCGCTGGGCACGCGGGAACCGGGTGCCGAGGGCCAGCTCGAACCCGGCGGCGAACAGCGGCAACAACACGGGCAGCGCGACCAACGCGTTCACGGGGCGACCTCCTCGGGGTCCTCGCCGAGGATGTCGTTCCACAGGTCACCCGAAGCGTCCCGGGCCCGGGCCTGGAGCGCCCGGTCCTCCCGCAGCACGCCCCGCAGCCGCCGGCGCTCCGAGCGGTACGCGTCCCGGTCGCCCTCCGGCCCCCGCCCCCGCGGCCCGTGCCGCTCCCGCAGCGCGGACCGCTGCTCCTGCACCTCGGCGCGCAGGGCGACCCGACGGTCCTCGATGTCGTCCATGACCTCGTCGGTCCCGTTGACCCGTTGACTGCGGTACGCCATCGCCAGCAGGAACGCGGTGGTGGCGAGCGTGATGACGATGGCCGTGAGCGCGATCGCCTGCGGCAGGGGGTCGCTGACCCGCGCCGGGTCCACCCGTGGGTAGAGCAGCGGCGCCGCACCCGCCGCACCGCTGGCGGTGAGCATCAGGACGTTGATCCCGTTGCTCAGGATCACCGCGCCGGTCAGGATGCGGGTCAGGGCCCGCATCAGCAGCAGGACGCCGCCGACCGCGCACAACAGGGCGCCGGTCACCAACAGGGTCAGACTGACCGTCACGGCCTCGCCCCCTTCGCCACCTCGTGCGCCGCCCGTTCGACCTGTTGGTCGACCCGGGCGCCGAGCGCCCGCACGATGTCCAGCACGACCCCGAGGACCAGCAGGTACACCCCGGTGTCGAAGAACACCGGGGTGCCGAGGTGGAAGTGGCCCAGGACGGGCAGGTGCCCGTCGTAGGAGAAGGGGTGGAGCACGGCGCCGTCGAACAGCCCGATGACGGCGACCGAGGTGGACAGCAGCAGACCCAGGCCCGTCAGCAGTCCCGGATGGCCCGGCGCGGCGTCGGCGAGTTCATGGCGTCCCCCCGCCAGGTAGCGCGCCATCATCGCGAGCCCCGCCACCAGCCCGGCGACGAACCCGCCGCCCGGCAGGTTCTCCGCACACAGCAACAGGTAGACGGAGAGCACGAGGATGGGGTGGAAGACCAGTCGGGCCACCACCTCGAAGACCACGGACCGGTACTCGGGGGCCAGGGTGCGCCCGGCGGCCAGCCAGGTCCGCTCGGGTGCGGTGTCCTCCGCCACCGGTCCCCGGGTGACGAAGTGGGAACCGTACGACCACGCGGTGGGTCCGGCGGGGGAGGCGGGCGCGAGGGGTTCCGGTGCCGTGCCGGGCACCGCCAGGGCCTCCGTGGCCTCCGCGGTGCCGGCCCTGCGGTGCAGGTAGATCAGGCTCGTGACGCCCACCGCGGCGACCGCGAGCACCGCCGACTCGCCCAGGGTGTCCCAGGCCCGGAACTCGACCAGCACCGTCGCCACCACGTCCTTCACGCCGTGCCCGGCGGTCGCCGTGACCAGCGCCGCACCGGCGGGCGGGGCGATCCGTGCCGCGGCCACCACCCACAGCGCGGTCGCCACGACCGCCGCGGCGACCAGCGCGAGCGGCACCCGCATCAGCAGCCGACGTCGGCTGATGGTCTCCTGGAAGTAGATCGGCATCCGACGCAGCACCAGCACGAACACCAGCAGGGAGACGGTCTCCACGCAGAGTTGGGTGAGGGCCAGGTCCGGGGCGCCGTGCACCACGAACAGCAGCGCGGTCCCGTACCCCGTCAGGCCCGCCAGCACCACGACCTTCATCCGGCGCTGCACCGGGAGGCACAACAGGGCCGCCGCACAGGTCAGCAGGGCGATCGCCCCCTGGACACCGGAGTCCCACAGCCGGGGCGGCGACGCCCCGACCCACGGTTCGTCCACGACGAGCACGGCGAGTTGACCGCCGAGCAGCACGCTCAACACGGTCGCCAGGTAGACCGAGACGGAGCCGCGCTGGAAGAAGCCGGTGACCTGGAGGGCGAGCCGTTCCAGGCCGAGCAGCCCGAGGCCGAACACCCGGTCGGCGGTGGGCCAGGCGATGCGCCGGGACAGTCGGGTCACCGGTTCGCGCAGCAGGAACAGCACGAGGCCGCCGACCCAGGCCACGGCCGACAGCACCAGGGCCGTCCCCGGGCCGTGCCACAACGCCAGCAGGTACGGATGCGCGGGTGCGGGGAAGGCCGACGCGTACGCGCCCAGCAGCCCGTTCCACCAGGACACCCCGGGTCCGAAGAGCAGACAGAGCAGGGCGAGCAACGCCGGGGGAGCGAGGAACGCCGCGCCCACCGGACGGACGGGAGTGTCGGCGAGTCCCGGCTTGCGGGCGAACGCACCCCACAGGAAGCGCAGGGTGTAGGCACAGGTCAGCGCGGAACCCGCGGTCGCCGCAGCCAGCGCCCAGCGGTCGGCCGGGCCGCCGTGCAGCAGCGCCTCGAAGGCCGCCTCCTTCGCGGCGAAGCCGAGCAACGGCGGCAGCGCCGCCATCGACGCGCCCGCGACCACCGCCGTCCCCGCGACCCAGGGCAGTGCGCGGCCCACTCCGGACAGCAACCGTAGGTCGCGGGTGCCGGTCGCGCGGTCGACGATGCCGGTGACGAGGAACAGCGGCGCCTTGAACAGCGCGTGCGCCAGCACGAGCACCGCGGCGGCCAGCGCGGCGTCCCGGTTGCCGGCACCGGCGAGCACGGTGAGGAAGCCGAGTTGGCTGACCGTTCCGTACGCCAGGACCAGCTTCAGGTCGCCGAGGCGCAGCGCCCGCCACCCGCCCAGCAGCATCGTCACCGAGCCGAGCACCAGCAGCATCGGCCGCCAGGGCGGGGTGTCGGCGAACGCGGGCGCCAGCCGCGCCACCAGGTACACGCCCGCCTTCACCATCGCCGCGGCGTGCAGATACGCACTGACGGGCGTCGGCGCCGCCATCGCGTTCGGCAACCACACGCTGAACGGCCAGATCGCCGACTTCGACAACGCCCCCAGCAGCACCAGGACCACCGCCACGGACAGCGTGGTGGAGGCGGCGGGCGGGTCCGCCAGCAGTTCCGAGATCCGGTACGTGCCCGCTTCCTGACCGATCATCAGGAAGCCGACCAGCATCGCCAGTCCGCCGAGCGTGGTCACCGTGAGCGCCTGGAGGGCGGACCGGCGGTTCTGCTTGCGTTCGCTGCCGTGGCCGATCAGCAGGTAGGAGAAGACGGTGGTCAGCTCCCAGAAGACGTACAGCACGACCAGGTCGTCCGCGAGGACCAGTCCGAGCATCGCACCGGCGAAGGCCAGCAGGTTGCCCGCGAACCGGCCGAGCAGCGGGGTCCGGTCGTCGAAGTAGCGCACGCAGTACAGCAGCACCAGCGCCCCCACCCCGGCGGCGAGCAGCACCATCAACAGGGCCAGTGCGTCCAGCCGCAGGGCGATCCACACGTCGTACGCCGGGAGCCACGCCAACGACCAGGACACCGCACCGCCGCGCGCGGCCGTGCCCCACTGCGTCGCGGCCCAGACCACGGTGACGACGGGGGGGACCGCCAGCACCAGGAAGGCCCGCGTCCCCAGCCGCCCGACGAGCGGGCCGGCGCACGCGGCGAGGAGGAAGTGGGCGAGGATCAGCGCCGCCATACGGCCCCGGGAGCCGAAGGGCCGCGCCGGGCGACGCGAGGGACATCACTCATGAAACATAGCTATAAGCCGCGGGCCCTTTTGGCGTTCCGGCACGCCGCAACAACCGGGAGCCCCGCCGAGGTGCCCTCCGGTGGCCCAGCGCACGGGCGGGCGGCGTGCTCGCGGTCCGCTTCCCTCGCCCGCCCGCGGTCAGTAACAGGCGAACAGGTCGTACACCGGCCAGGAGCTCCACCCCGAAACGGTTTCGGCGATGTCCTCCAGCATCTCCACGAACTCGGCGGCGGAGCAGTCCTCCGCCGGGCGGCTGTTGCCGAGCGCGGCGAGGGCGAGCCCGTCGTCCCGGATCAGCAGATGGGCCAGGGTGCCCACCATGAGGCCGCGGTGCCCCCAGGTCCGTAGCCGGCGCAGCCGCGGGGGATAGGGGCCCGGGACCAGTTCGTAGGTGGTGCGGATCTCCCAGGCGAGCCCGCGCGAGGCGTCGGCGGCGGACGGGGTGGTCATGGTGTGCAGCCCGGTCGGGGTCAACAGGTCGGCGACCGTCGACAACCCGTCGGTGCGCACCGCGAACCGCAGGAGGTCGACCACCGAGGCCACCCAACCGCCGTGCGCGTCCATCCGGCTGACGTTGAGTTCGTAGGGCTTGTTCGCGACGATGCGGTGACAGGGGTCAAAGGTGCCGGTGCCGTTCGGGTAGTACCGCACCTCGCCGGGTGCCCGGCCGAGACGTTCGTTCGCCGCGATGCGCATGTCGGCGATGCCGCACGGGTCGAGCACGGCGGCCCGGACGTAGGTCGCGTAGGGGTGCCCGCTGATCGCCTCGATGACGCGGCCCAGGACGCAGTACCCGAAGTTCGAGTAGTGCGCGGTGGTCCCGGGCTCGGCGGTCGGCGCCCGGTGGGTCAGCACCCAGTCGATGAGCTCGTCCTGGCTCATGCTGAGCCGCGGTCCGGCCGGGTCGTTCAGGAACATCACGTCGTCGTCCCCGCCGAGGTCCCAGCCGCTGGTGTGCTCCAGCAGGTGGCGGACGGTGATCTTGCGCAGCTTGCCCGCGTCGGGCGCCGCGGCGGGGATCGGGAACCGGGCGTCGAGGACGCCGTCGGCGCCGAACACCCGGTCGTCCAGATGGAGTCGGTCGTTCGCGATGAGGGTCATCACGGCGACGGCGGTGAGCGGCTTGGAGATGCTGGCGATGCGGTACAGGTGCTCGGGCTGCGCCGACACCGGGAGCCGCAGGGGCCCCGCCGGCCCGTGCGACAGCGCCTGGTCCGCCCATCCGTAGCCCTTGGCGAGGAAGAGCCGTTCGCCCCGGGCGATGCCCAGGGAGATGCCGGGCACGTGGCGGCGCCGCATGTAGTCCAGGACCCGGCGGTCGATCTCCGCTTCGGCCTCGCGGTGCCGGGACATCACCACCGACTGCCGGGACCGGTTCCACCAACACGAGAAGGTCCCGGTGTACTCCTTGGCCGCCCCCCACGTCACGCGGTCCTTGGTCGGGCTCACCCTGCGAGCGTCGCACGTCCGCTCCGCGCCTGCCATTCGTGGCCGGGGCGCCACCGTCGGGTCAGGAGGGTCAGGAGGGTCAGGAGGGTCAGGAGGGTCAGGTGGGGAGGCCGGGCGTGCCGTGCAGGACGAACCAGACGGCGCGCGCGGTCACCGCGCCCGCGTTCCGGAAGACGTGCGGCACGGTGGAGTCGAAGGCCACCGAGTCGCCCGCGCCGAGCAGGTACTCCTCCTCGCCGACCCGGACGGTCAGTTCCCCCTCGGTCACCACGCCGTACTCGTAGCCCTCGTGGCCCGCCGGGTGGTCGTCGGTGTCCGACGACCCGCCGGGTTGGTACACGATCTCCAGGAAGTCCACCAGGGTCTGCGAGGTCGTGGTCAGACGCTCCCAGCGGACGCCCCCGCCGAAGTCGACGGCCTGCCGGTCGGCCGCCCGTTGGACCTGTACCCGGTAGGAGGGCGGGAGCGTGCGCAACGAGCGGAACCCGTCGGGCGACGGGGCGCCCGGGGCGGGGGTCGGACCGGTGACGTCCGGTGAACCCGCGGGTAGGGGGCGGCCGTTGTCGGCCGGCCCTCGGGAGTCGGGCTCCCGCCGCAGCAGGAAGTCGGTGGACACGCCGAGTTCGTTGGCCAGGTTGTAGAGGACACCCACCGACGGCGCCGACTTGCCGAGTTCGATCTGGGAGAGCAGGCTCGCCGAACAGCCGATCTTCCGGGCGAGTCCGCGCACCGACTCGCCACGCGCCTGCCGCGCGGACCTGAGCCGTCCGCCGAGCGCCGCGGTGCCGGACGGAGGGGACGGCGGGGGCGTCGAGTGAGTCACGCCCGTCAGTCTAGACCGCACACCTGGTGTGTATAGAGAGACTGTACGAACATTCTCACCCCCTGAAGAGATGCCCTGTTGATGATCCACGGCGACTGGATGCGTGCAGTGACACTTGACAGTCCGGAGGGGTGATTCCTACGCTCACGGCACGTGAGGCACACCACACCCCTGCCTCCGTGACGGCACGCACCAGGGCAGCACAGGGGCTCGGGCGGTACAGAGGAGAACGTGGTGAAGCGCACCCTCATCCAGAACGCCAGCGTGATCAGCGTCGACCCGACCATCGGGAACCTCGACCGGGCGGACCTGCTCATCGAAGGCACCAAGATCGCCGCGGTCGGCCCCGGTCTCACCGCCGACGGCGCCGAGATCGTGGACGGCCGCGGGACCATCGTGATGCCGGGCATGATCGACACCCATCGCCACCTCTGGCAGACCGTCCTGCGCAACATCGCCGCGGACTGGACGCTCAGCCAGTACTTCGCCGGCGTCCGGGTGCAACTCGGCGGACACTTCCGTGCCCAGGACGTCTACGCGGGGAACCTGGCCGGAGCCTACGAAGCGCTGAACGCCGGGGTCACGACCGTTCTCGACTGGTCGCACAACATGAACACCCCCGAACACGCGGACGCCGCCGTGGCCGCGCTCAAGGAGACCCACGGCCGGTTCGTCATGTGCTACGGGAACGCCAACGACGAATGGCTCCCGGTCAGCGACAAACCGACGAACGCCGCCGACGCCCGACGGGTGCGCTCCGCACACTTCTCCTCGGACGAACAACTCGTCCAGATGGGCATGGCGCTGCGCGGGCCCCAGTACGCCACCCCGGACGTCACCCGGGACGACTGGGCGCTCGCCCGGGAACTCGGCGTCCTCATCTCGGTGCACGTGGGCGACGGCGCCTGGGGGCGGGACCGCCCGGTGGCCTGGCTCGCCGACAACGGGCTGCTGGGCCCCGACGTCGTCTGCGCGCACTGCAACTCGCTGGCGGACGACGAGTTCCAGATCATGGCCGACACCGGCTGTTCGGCGGCGATGACCCCCGAGATCGAGATGCAGATGGGCCACGGCTGGCCCGCCACCCGACGCCTCCTCGACGCGGGACTCGCCCCCACCCTGGGCATCGACATCGCCACCTGCAACAGCGGGCACCTCTTCCAGGTGATGCGCACGGTGCTCCTCGTGGAACGCGCCTTCGCACACGCCGGGGCCGCACGACGCGGGGAGGTGCTGGAGGAACAGCTTCCGCTGAACACCCGGGACGTCATCGAGTTCGCGACCATCAACGGGGCGAAGGCGCTGCGGCTCGACCACCGGATCGGATCGCTCACCCCCGGCAAGGACGCCGATGTCGTGCTGCTGCGCGCCGACGGCATCGAGATGGCCCCGATGAACAGCCCCGCCGGCGCCGTCGTCCTGGCCGGACACCCGGGGCTGGTCGACTCGGTGTGGGTCGCCGGACGACGGGTGAAGGCCGGGGGAAAGCTGGTCGGTGTCGACGAGAGCAGGGTCGTCGGCCTGGTCGACGGAGCCCGGGACCACGTACTGTCCCGGGCCGGCGTCGAACCGGGCGGACGTTTCCACCCCCCTCGGTACTGACCCGGGCGCCCCGGGCCGGGTGCCACACTGGCCCGGCCCGCGACCTCACCCCTGCGTCGGGGGCGTCCGGCCGGCGACGGTCACCTCGCACCGTCCGGCCGTGCACGACCGCCGCAGCCGTCCCCGCGAGACCGTCTGCACGAGGCCGACCGTCCAGCACATCGGGCAGCCGCGCAGGGCCAGCAGACCGACCGGGGCGAGCAGCAGGCTCCACGCCCCCGTGACGGGCAGCAGGAGCACCGACGCCGCCAGCGCACCGAATCCGACCAGGCCGCGGAGCAGGTGCACCGGAACGGACCGGCTGGCGAACGTGGGGGCGCCCGTCACGACGGGTCCCCCGGAACCGGACCCGCCGCGGCGAGGCGCTCCCGCAGGGTGCTGCGCGCCCGGTGCAGCCGGGACTTCATCGCGGCGGTCGACAGGCCCAGCGCCTCGGCGGTCCGCCGCCCGCTCTGCCCCTGGATGTCGCGCATGATCAGTACCCGGCGCTGCTCGGCGGGGAGCGCGAGGATCGCGTCCACCACCCACTGGGCCTCCAACCGCTCCAACACCTGGTCCTCCGCGGAGGGCAGGCCGGGATCGGGGGCGGGGGCGTCCGCCCGCCGGACCCGCGCCCGGACCCGGCGCAGGCACTCGTTGCGGACGACGCGGAACATCCAGGAGGCCAGTGCGCCGGAGGCCCGGAGCATGCCGATCTTCCGGTAGAGGACGATCAGGGCCTCCTGCGCCGCGTCCTCCGCGTCCTCCGGCGACGCGCACAGCGAGTGGGCGAAGCGCCGTACGTGCGGATGGGAGCCGGTGACCAGCTCGGCCGTGGCCCCGGCGTCCCCGCGCTGCGCGGCCAGGACCAGCCCTTCACCGGGCCAACTGCGGTCAGCCACGGGACCGCCCCCGTCGACGCAGGGCGTACACCGTGCACAGACAGACGAGCACGGCGGCGGTGACGATCGCACCGACGAGCATGGTTACCTCCAGGTGGGGTGTGCCCACCGGGTGGTCGGCACACCCATGAGAGCCACCGGAGCCGCGAAAGGATTCGCCCCGGCGGCGCCTTGCATCCCGGACGGTACGCGCCGCGGCCCGCGACCGGTCGCACCCGTGCGGGGCGCGCCCGGTCGCGGGCCGCGGTTCTGGTGCGTGCGCGGTCAGTCGCAGGTGACCTCGTCACGCGGCGTGTAGCGGGTGTGGAACGGCTCCCGCTTCACCTCCACGCCGTCGTTGCGGAAGATCCGCTCCACGGTGACGTCGAATCCCTCCAGCGGGGTCTGCGGCTGGCAGTCCTTCTCCGCGCCGGGCCGGGTGCCGGGCTCCTTGATGTTCGTCCGGGGTCCCTTGCTCGCCTCCACCGAGTCGTACTTCTTGGTGCCGAGGAAGGTCACCGTGATCGAGGTGTCGGTGGAACTCGTCAGGATGTGCAGGGCCTTGCCGGAGTCGTTGGCGAACTTGAGGTCCAGGCTGCCCCAGGCGACCGTGGCCTCCCGGCCCTCCGGGTAGCGCTCGATGTAGAAGGAGTGCGCGCCGTACTCCACGGGCTTGACCCCGGCGAAGAAGATGGCGTTGAACATCGCGGTGGCCACCGTCGACACGCCGCCGCCGGACGCCTTGGTGTACTTGTCGTTGAGGATGATGATCCCGTCGACGAACCCGTTCTCGGTCGTCCGCTCGCCCACGGTGTCGTTGAAGCTCCAGGTCTCGCCGGGCATGACCGTCGAGCCGTTGATGAGCTCCGCGGCCCGGCCGATGTTCTTCGTCCGGTACGCGGCCTTCTCGAAGTTCGCGGTGAACGACGACACCTTCTCCGTCAACCCGAGCTCGGGGAGCTTCGCACGGGTCAGCGTCGGCTGCTTCTTGACCGTGGCCACCTCGCCGGTGCGGGCGGCTCCCGACTCGGTCAGCAGCGGGACGACGGCCTTGCTCAGTGCCTCGGACGTGACCTTCTGGCCGGGGGTGCCGTCCGTCGCCACGGTGACCCGGTCGCCGTCCAGCCGCAGGGTCGCGTCCTTCGGCTCGGTCGTGACCGCGTCGACGGCGGCGACCACCGCCGGATCCTTGAACAGTGCCTCGCCGTCGAGCTCGGGCTGGAGCCGGTTCTTGCCGTCCGGGCGCATGCTGAGGTGTTTGCTCAGCGTGGCCGGGGTGAGGGTGATCCGTCCCTGGTCCGTGGTGAGGACGATCGGCGCGGACAGGGCGGGCCGGGCGAACTCGCGCATCGCGCGTTCCGTTTCGGCCGCGCTGACCCGCGGTGCGCTCTCGCGCACGGGCAGGGTGACGGTCTCGGGCTCCGGCGACAGGTAGGCGTCGCGCAGCAGGTCGACGGACTCGTCGACGTTCAGGGACAGCCCGGTACGGGCCGGCACGGCCTTCGGGGCCCCCTTGTCGAAGGTGACGGCGCCCTCACGCACCGTGCGGTCGTGCTTGTCCGCCAGGTCCTGCACGGCCTGACGGGTCCGGTCCTCGTCGATGCGCACCACCGGATCGACCGGACCGCCGTCCGACGCGAAGAGGTTGCCGATCACCGTGAACGGGCCCTTGCCCGACCTGGTGGCGTCGGCGGCGGTCTCCTCGGTGTCCACCCGGAAACCGGCCGCAGCCGGTGCCACGCGGTCGGTGCCGTCCCCGACGGTCACGTCGATCGGCGCCGTGGTGACCGCCCGGAGCTCCCGGTCGAGCTTCTGCCGGGCCTCGCCCTGCTCCAGCCCTCCGATGTCCACCCCCAGGACGCTCGTCCCGGTGGGCGCTTCCTCGGCCGTGAGCAGCAGTCCGGTGAGGTAGAGCGCGCCCGTTCCGAGCACGGCGGCGCCGCCCACGACGGCAGCGGGATGTATTCGGCGGCGCATGGAACTCCCCGGGGTGGCCGGCACGGAAACGGCCGGGACGCGGCCCGGCCGGTGCGATGGTACTCACGACCCTACCGTGCCAAATATAGTCAAATGGTAAATGGCTGGAAGGGGCCGCAGGCCGGCTGATGATCGACTACGCACCGACCGCCACCGCCACCGCCACCGCCACCGCCACCGCAACCGCGGGCCCGCCACCGCCTCCGCCGCTGTCGGGCCCGCCCCCGTCGAGCCGGCCCGGCTCCGGGGCGCCCGGTCCGCGGACCGGGCGCCCCAGAGGCCGCTCACTGGTGCGGGACCACCGCCACGGGGCAGCGGGCGTGGTGGAGGGCGGCATGGGCCACGGAACCGATGAGGCCACCGGTCGGGGTGTAGCGGGCCCGCCGGCCCACGACCAGGAGCTCCGCACCGGTCGCCGCGGCGAGCAGGACCTGCCCGGCGCTCCCGATCTCCACGTGTTCCACCACGGGCACCTCGGGGAAGCGGTCCCGCCACGGCGCGAGCACCTTCCGTAGTTCCTCGCGCTCCAGCGGCTCCAGGCCGCCCGCCTCATCGGTGCGGTGCAGGAACTCGCGGTTCAGCGCGTGCAGCGGCGGCAGGTTCCACGCCCGCACGGCCCGCACCGCGACACCCCGTGCAGCGGCGGCCCCGAAGGCGAAGCCGAGCGCCGGATCGCTGTCCCCGGCGGTGCCCTGCTGACCGACGACGACCTCCCCGTCCGGGCGGGGGCCGTCCTCGGCGGCCCGCACCGAGACCACGGGCCGGGTCGTGTCGGAGATCACCCGCTGACCGTGCGATCCGAGCAGGAACCCGAGGACCGGACCCTGGGCCCGGGACCCGAGCACCAGCATCTCGGAGTCACGGGCCGCGGCGAGCAGCGCCACGACCGGCGCTTCGGAGAGCACCTCGGTGGTGACGGACAGTTCCGGGTGCCCGTCCGCGGCCCGTGCACCCGCCTCGGAGACCACCTGCGCGGCGGCCCGGTCCAGTGCGTCGTCCCCCTCGACCACGGGGAAGTCGCGGGGCTCCCACCACGGCGCGTGGACGATCCGGAGCGGAAGCCGCCGCAGGGACGCCTCCCGGGCCGCCCAGTCGACGGCGGCTCCACTCGCCGGTGAGCCGTCGACCCCGACAGCGATAGCGCGGGTCATCTGCCATGCCTCCTCGTGACGCGACGGAGCGGCAACGCTACCGCTCCGTGCCCCAGCCTTCCCCACCTGCCGGAGCCGGGGCAGGGCCGATCGTCCCGAGAACGGTGCCCGCCTTCGTGTCAGGCCCTCGCGGGCGTCGGCGGTACCCGTCTCCGTGAGCGAGCCGATCCGGACCGGCCCCGGGCGGTCACGACGCGCTGACGGCAGGGCAGATCGGGGCCCACCCGGACCGGTTCGCCTCTGCCGGGCCCTCGCCGGGGCCGTCGCACCGGGGCCCGGCGCCCCCTCTAGGGTGCGGGCATGACCTCACAGACCTATCTGTCCGAGCTGTTCTCGCTGGACGGCCGAGTGGCCGTGGTCACCGGCGGCAGCTCGGGGATCGGCCGGGCCGTCGCGGGTGCACTGGCCCGGGCCGGAGCGGGCGTGGTGATCGTGGCCCGGGGCGAGCAGGAACTCGTGGCGACGACGGACGAGTTGACGGCGGCCGGCTGCCGAGCGGCCTGGGTCAGCGCCGACCTCAGCACCAGGGACGGGGTGCGCGCCGCGGCGGAGCAGGCGGCCGCGGCCTTCGGCGAGCCCGACATCCTCGTCAACAGCGCCGGGATCAACCTGCGCCCGCCGATGGGGGAACTGGGCGAGGACGTCTGGGACACCACGATGGCGGTGAACCTGGAAGCCCCGTTCCTGCTCGGCCAGCGCTTCGGGCCCGGCATGGCGGCCCGGGGGTTCGGCCGGATCATCCACATCAGCTCGCAACAGGCGCACCGGGCGTTCGTCGACAGCGGTGCCTACGGGGTGTCCAAGGGAGCCCTGGAGTCCCTCGCCCGGTCCCAGGCCGAGGCGTGGTCACCGCACGGCGTCACCTGCAACACCCTGGTCCCGGGCTTCGTGATGACCCCCCTGAACCAACGGCTGTCGTCCGATCCGGAGAAAGTGGCGGCCCTAGCGTCCCGCACCCTGACCGGGCGCAACGGGGTCGCCGAGGACTTCGCGGGCGCGGCCGTGTTCCTGGCGAGCTCGGCCTCCGGTTACGTCACCGGCCAGTCGATCTTCGTGGACGGCGGCTTCTCCGTGCACTGAGCACCACGGGGCCGATCGCGGACGCCGTCGGACCTCAAGCGGACGGAAGGGGAACCGTAAGCGCCCCGCGGCAGGGTGTGGTCCGACCACAGCGCGCCCAGCCGTTCGGAGGGAACAGACCGATGCCCCGCACCGAGTACGAGATCGTCCGTGAAGTGGCCGCCGGCCGGGAGGACGTGTACGCGGCCTGGACCGAAACGGAACGCTTCGCCCGGTGGTTCGGGCCCCGGATGCTGACCACCCCGGTCGAGCGGGTGTCGCTCGACGTGCGACCGGGCGGACGGTGGCGGGCCGTCCTGGTCGGTGAGGAGGGCTTCGAGGCCGTCCTGCGGGGGCGCTACCGCCAGGTGGACGCCCCCGCCCGACTGGTGTTCACCACCGGTGACCCGGACCACCCCGATGGGGAACCCGCGTTCCTCGCGACCCTCACCCTGGAGGGGCGCGGTGCCCGGACCCTGATGCGGTTCCACCAGCACGGGGTCAACACCGATGCCGAACACGTCGCACGGGTCCGGGCGGGCTGGCTGGAGTTCTTCGACCGGCTCGACGAGTACCTGTCCGTTCAGACGGTCGCCGGATCGATCGGGGCTCCGGCGGGGGAGGGGTCGGACGCCGGCCACCGGGACGCCAGGTCCTCGAACGTCAGCCCCCGCCCACGGACGTAGGCGGCGTCGAACGCCTCCCCGCCCAACGCTGCCCCGGCCCGCTTCCCGGCCCGCTCGACGCCCTGCTGCTCGCGTGCCGTGGCGGGAGTGGCGTGCGTGCGGCGGGCCTCGGCCGCGACGCCGAGGAACAGGGCGGCCCGCTCGGGCGGGGCCAGACCTGCCGCCACCTCCACGGCAGTGGCGGTCGTCCGGGGGTCACCGACCGCGAGGGCGGCGGTGAACGACCGGCGCAGCACCGGCAGCGCGAGGTCGGGGTGCCCGCGCCCCTCGTGCAGCTGCCCCAGCTCCAGCAGGGTGCTCGGCAGGAACAGCGGGGGCTCGCCGTCGTCCGGGACCCCGTCGAGTAAGTGCCGCAACTGCCCCTCGGCGACGTCCAGCAACCCGGCGCGGCGCGCGGCGAAGGCGTACCCCATGCGCGCGAACACCTCCCCCTCCCGGTAGCCCCGCTCCCCGGCCAGCCGCAGGGCCCGCCCCGCGTACTCCATGGCCCGGTCGTACGCACCGTCCTCCATGGCCAGCCACCCGAGCCAGGCGAGGCGACGCACCACGTCCGGCCACAGCCCCAGGTCCTCCGCGGTCCGCAGGTCCGCCGCGAACAACTCGGCGGCGCGGGCGTGGTCACCCAGGTTCTCCGCTAGTCCGGCCCGCCACTCGCCGGCCTGGATGGCTCCCCAGCCGTCCCCGAGCCGGGCGAACAGCGCGGCGCTCTCCTCGCTGGTCCGCGCCAACGCGGCCGGGTCGCGGACGGTGTAGGCGTCGCGGGCCTGTCTGCTCAGTGCCACCGCCGTGCCCCAGTCGTCGCCGAGCGCACGACAGGTCACGAGCGCCGCGTCCACCAGGGCCCTGGCCGACGGCAGGTCCGCGGGGCCCAGCGACAGGAACAACCGGGCCCGGGCCCGGGCGAGCGGATCGTGGATCTCCTCGGCGACCGCCGGATCACCCCCCTCGCCCAACAGCAGGCCGAACCCCTCGTACCAGGCCCGGGCACGTGCCCGTTCCTCCCCGTCACCGACCGGGGCGCCGTCGGCTTCCTCCTGCGCCCGGGCGAGCGCCGTGCGCAGCCACTGGCGGGCCTCTGACAGGCGTCCCCGCAGGAACCAGAACCAGCACAGCGAGTTGACCAGCCGCAGCGACTGACCGGAGGGCGCCGTCGTCAGGGCCGCCCGCAGGTTCGCCGACTCGGCGGTGAGACGGGCCAACCAACGGCCCTGTTCCGGGCCCCGCAGACGGGTGTCCGCCTCGGCGGCGAGGGCGGTGTAGTGCGCACGGTGAGCCCGTTGGACCCGGTCCGTCTCGCCCGCGTCCGTCAGCCGGTGCAGACAGTAGGCGACGACCGACTCCAACATCCGGTAGCGCGGTCCCGCCGGCCCGTCCACGACCGTCACCAGACAACGGTCGACCAGCCGTGCCACCGTGTCCAGGACGTCCACCCCGGGCTCGGCGCAGACCGCCTCGGCGGCCGTCAGGGTGCATCCGTCGGCCTGCACGGCCAGCCGCCGCAGGACCAGGCGTTCCTCATCGGTGAGCAGGTTCCAGCTCCAGTCGATGACCGCCACCAGGGTCTGTTGGCGCGGCGGCGCGCCCCGGTGGACACCGGCCAGCAGCCGGAAGCGGTCGTCGAGCCGGGCGACGAGCTCTTCGACCCCGAGGGCCCGCACCCGGGTCGCGGCGAGCTCCAACGCGAGCGGGATGCCGTCCAGCCGCCGACACAGTTGGGCGACCGTCGCCGCGTTCGACGGGTCGAGGGCGAACTCCCGGGCGCCGGCCCGGGCCCGGGCGAGGAACAGCCGCACGGCATCGGACCGCGCCACGTCGTCGAGCCCCGCACCCTCCGGCAGCGACAGCGGCGGCACCTGCCACAGCACCTCGCCGGGCAGTCCCAACGGCTCGCGGCTGGTCGCCAGGACCCGCAGCCCGGGTACGGAGCGCAGCAGGTCGGCGACGAGTGCGGCGGCGGGCTCCACCACGTGCTCACAGTTGTCGAGCACCAACAGCGGCGCCCGGCCGGCGAGCGCGGCGACCAACTGGTCACGGGGGTGACCGGGACCCTCCCGGACGTCCAGGGCGACGAGCACCGCCTCGGCCAGGGACGTGGTGCGTCGGTCCAGGGCGGCGAGTTCGATCAGCCACACCCCGTCGGGACGGTCCGCCACCAGCCGCCCGGCCACCTCCAGGGCCAGCCGGGTCTTGCCGACCCCGCCGGAGCCAGTGAGGGTCATCAACCGGTGGGCGGTCAGTGCCCCGGTGAGCTCGGCGACGGCCGTGTCCCGTCCGATCAGTTCGCTCACCGACGCCGGCAGGTTCGTCGCCGGCCGGCCCGCGGGCGGTGCGGCCAGCGCGGGGTCCTGACGCAGCATCCGCCGGTACAACCCGGCGAGCTCGGGCGACGGGTCGAGCCCCGACTCGTCGGCGAGTACGGTGCGCAACTCCGTGTAGGAGGCGAGGGCCTCGCTCTGCCGCCCCGCCCGGTACAACGCCGTCATGTGCACCCCGCGCAACCGTTCCCGCAGCGGATGGTCCGCCACCAGCGCGGCCACGTCGACCGGTTCCCCCGTCGCGAGCCGCTGCTCGGCGAGGTCCTCCGTCGAGGTGAGGCGGGCCTCCTCCAGCCGTGCGACGACCGGGCCCAGGAACGGCAGGTCGACGAAGTCCGCGTAGGCGGCCCCCCGCCACAGCGCCAACGCCTCGGCGGGGCGGCCCGCAGCCACCAGCGTGGTGAAGCGGTGCGCGTCGACCGCGTCGGCCGCCACCACCAGCGCATAACCCGGAGCCTGGGAGACCACCAGCTCACGGGCGCCCGGCTCGGCCTCCTCCAACGCGCGGCGCAGTTGCGAGACCCGTACCTGGAGGGCCGCCGCCGGCTTCGCGGGCGGGGCGTCGCCCCAGAGGTCGTCGATCAACCGGTCGACGGACACCACCCGGCCCTCGTGCGCGAGCAGGGCGGCGAGCAGCGCCCGCACCTTCAGCCCGGGGATCCGGACGGGCGTCCCCCCGTCCGTCAGCACGAGCAGCGGGCCCAGTACACCGAATCGCATACGGGTGACCCTAGAGGGTCGTCATCGGCGCACCGCGCACGGGCCGGCACCCCCGCCCCTGACCCGGTCCGGACTCGGACCGGGTCCCGGCGAACGAGGAGATCACCGCCGTACCGCCCTGCCGCGGGCCCGGGGTCCACCGCACGGCCGAGCCGCCGGAGCTCCGGCTCCCGTCCGACGAACCCGCGCGGACGAGAGGGCAGTTGACGCGGCACCGGCACCACCTCAAGGCTCGCAGCGGGTGCGGCGGCCGGCCTCGGGTCGGTCCCCGGTTCCCGGGCGGGCCGCCGGCTCCTCGGGGGCCTGTCCGTCCACCGGGCCGCCGAACCGTTGCTCCGGCGCCGATCGGTCGTTTCGGGCCACTGGACTCCGGTCCGGACCGCGTCCCCCGCCCCGTCACTCGGGGAACTCACATCCCATCCGGCACGACTACCTCAGCGACCACGACACCACCATCGGACGGCGTCACCGGACGACGTCCAGGCCACGGAGGTTCCGGTGACCCGGATCAAACGCAGGAGCGCACTCGCGACGGCCGCCGGGGCCGCCCTCGGCGCGGGCATCGCCGCAGCGGGTCCGGCCGCGGCGGCCACGGGCACCCGCACCGCTGTCCCGGACGCACCGCGCGGCGCCGCGGACCCGCTGCGCGTGGACATCGTCCTGTTCGACGGGGTCGAGGAACTCGACGTGTTCGGCCCCTACGAAGTGTTCGCGGGCGCCGCCGCGATGGGGCACCCGGTGCGCGTGCGACTGGTGACCGGCGGCGCGGCGGCCCGGGTCACCCTCGCCTTCGGCACCCAGGTGCAGGTCGCCCAGGAGTGGGACCCCGAGGGGACGGACGTGATCGTGGTGCCCGGCGGCGGCTTCCGGGACCGCAACAGACCCGGGATCTGGCCGGAGATCCGCCGCGGGGTCCTCACCCGCCGACTGCGCGAGGCGGCCCGCCGCGGCCCGACGCTCCTGGGCGTCTGCACGGGCGTGGTGCTGCTGCACGCCGCCGGACTCGTCGGCACCCGGCCGTGCACCACGCACACCGGCGCCCGACAGCACCTGAGGGACGAGGGGTGCGACGTCCGCAACGTGCGGGTCGTCGACGACGGCGACCTCGTCTCGGCGGGCGGCGTCAGCTCCGGCATCGACGGCGCGATCCACCTGCTGGCCCGCGACGTCAGCCCCAAGGCGGCGACGGACGTGGAGTACCTGTTGGAGTTCGAACAGCGGGGCACCCCCCTGCGCACCGGGGTGCGCTCCGACTGACCCGCCCGCTGCCGGGACGGCCCCGAGGGCCCCGCGGTCACTTCCGCAGGGTCTCGGCGTCCCCCATCACCACGACCGGGTGCAACGCCGGGTCGAGCCGGCGCAACAGCTCCCGCATCCGTCCGCGGGGCAACGACACACAGCCCTTGGTCGGCCCGCCGTGGTCGACGTGCAGCCAGATGCCACTGCCCTTGCCGAGACCGAGCGGGCGGGTCTTGTCCAGCGGCGAGGTACCGGGCACCCGGTTGTAGTCGATGGCGAGGACGTAGTCGAAGGAGCCCTCCAACGACTCGTCCAGATAGCCCGTGCCGGAGTCGCCGAACTGCTCGTCCTGGTCGTACGGGAGCTTCGTCCCCGGGTCGGGCAGCAGCCCGCCCGCGTCGCCGAGCCCGAACACGCCGACCGGGGTGCGCAGATCGCCCGCCCGGTGGTCGTCCGTCCAGCCGCGCAGCGCGTTGTGCGCGGGCCAGGGACCGGCCGCCGGCCGCCAGACGCCGTGCGCGTCCCGCTGGTGCAGGGCCGCCGTGCTCGCGCTGGAGTCCCGCCCGGCGCCGGTCACCACCAGGGCCTGCCGTGCCTTCGCCGGCACCCGGGCCCCGGTGCGCGGCCCGAGCCCGGGCAGCACCGCCGCTGCCGCAGTGGCCGCCGGCCCCGGCCGTCCCGCGACCGGTGGGCCGGCCGAACCCCGTGCACCGGCCCGCGGCGACGCGTCCTTGTCCCCGCTCACCGCCCCCTCACCGGCCGCCCGCCCGCTCGTCGCTCCCTCGACGGGCTGCCGGGCGGTGCCGGAACACCCGGTGAGCAACAGCGCGGCACAGGAGGCGGCGGCCAGCAGCCCCCGGGCGGTGCGGGTCCTGGACGGGCGGAAGCGGACGGAGCTCGCGGACACGACGGAACCTCTCGATCACGGGGCCGACACCCGACCCACCGGTGTGCCCATGTGTGCCCGTCCGCGCCGGGGAATCCCCCGTCCCCCCGGCTTCGACCCGGCCGATGCCCCCGAACGGCCCAGCCCACCGGGCGGGTGACGGCCCGCCACGCTGGAATGAGCAGATGACCGCGCCCCCGGACGACTGCCTCGCCCGCAACGAATGGATCTGCGGCGACTACCTCACGACCCGCAGCCAGATCCTCGCCGACGCGGTGCTCCAGCACCTCCAGCTGACCTTCCTCGCGGTCCTGATCGCCCTGGTCGTGGCCGTCCCGCTGGCCGTGGCGGCCCGCCGCTGGCACTGGGCCGCCGGCCCCGTCCTGGTGGTGACGACCGTGCTCTACACCATTCCGTCGCTCGCGATGTTCTCGCTGCTGCTGCCCGCGTACGGACTGTCCGCCTCCCTCGTCGTCGCCGGACTCGTCCTGTACTCGCTGACCCTGCTGGTGCGGAACATCCTCGCCGGGCTGCGGGCGGTCCCCGAGGAGACCCGGCAGGCGGCCCGCGGCCTCGGCTTCGGACCGGTCCGCCTCCTGCTCTCCGTCGAACTCCCGCTCGCGCTGCCCGCGGCCATGGCGGGGCTGCGCATCGCCACGGTCTCCGCCGTGTCCCTGGTCACGGTCGGGGCGATCGTCGGGTTCGGCGGGCTCGGCAACCTCATCTACGCGGGCATGAACACCTACTTCAAGGCCCAGGTCCTCACCGCCTCCGTGCTCTGCGTCGTGATCGCGGTCCTGGCGGACGTCCTGCTGCTCGGCGTGCAGCGACTGCTCACGCCCTGGACGCGGGCCTCCCGCGCGTGACGTCCCGGACCCGGGGGGTGCGGCCCTGAACACCCTCACCGAGGCCTGGCAGTGGCTGACCGATCCGGCGCACTGGTCCGGCACCGACGGCATCGGCCACCGGCTGCTCCAGCACGCCGCGCTGACCGTCGTCTGCCTGGTCGTCAGCTGTCTGATCGCCCTGCCCGTGGCCCTGGTGCTCGGCCACCTCGGCCGCGGCGGCGCCCTCGCGGTCAACCTCGCCAACATCGGCCGGGCCGTCCCCACCTTCGCGGTCCTCGTCCTGCTGCTGTTGACTCCGATCGGCCGGTACGGGGAAGGCCCGACCGTCGTCGCACTGGTGCTGTTCGCCGTGCCGCCGCTGCTCACCAACGCCTACGTGGGGATGCGCGGCGTCGACCGGGGCGTGGTCCAGGCCGCACGTGGCATGGGCATGACGGGACGGCAGGTCCTGTTGCGGGTCGAACTCCCGCTCGCACTGCCCCTGATCCTCACCGGAGTGCGCATCGCGGCCGTGCAACTCGTCGCCACCGCCACCATCGCCGCCCTCGCGGGCGGCGGCGGACTCGGTCGGATCATCACCGCGGGCTTCAACCTGGCCAGTACCCCCATGGTGGTCGCGGGCGCCGTCCTCGTCGCCCTCTTCGCCCTGCTGGTGGAGGGCGTCTTCGAGGTCGTCGAACGGCTGGCGCCCGCCCGGACCCGCGCCCGGGCGGCCCGGTGACCCGCCGTCCGGTAGCCCGTCGCACCCGTGTCAGCCGTGTCAGTCGGGGCGCGCGGGTCATGCGCGTGTGCGTCGTGCTGGGCCTGGTGCTCCTTCCGGCCGGCTGCGCCGGCGGACCCGCGCTGGAGACCCGGGACGCGGTCACCGCACCGCCGGGGAACAGCAAGGACCTCGTCGTCGGCTCGGCGGGCTTCACCGAGAGCGATCTGCTCGCCCAGATGTACGCACTGCTCCTGCGACACGCCGGGTACGGGACGCGACTGCTCACCGTAGCCAACCGCGAACTCTACGAACCCGCCCTGGAATCCGGTCAGATCGACGTCGTCCCGGAGTACGCGGCGACGTTCGCCGACTGGTTGAACGCCAAGGAGAACGGTCCCGACGCCGCACCCGTCGGCTCACCCGACCTGCGCACCACCATGGCCGCCCTGCGCCGGCTCGCCGGGCCCCGGGGCCTGACCGTCCTGGACCCGGGCCGGGCCGTCGACCAGAACGCCTTCGCGGTGGCCGGGTCCTACGCCCGTGAGCACCGACTGAGGACGCTCAGCGACCTCGGACGCTCCGGACTGCCCGTGCGGCTCGCGGCCGGGGACGAGTGCGTGCAGCGCCCGTACTGCGAACCCGGCCTGAAGGAGGTGTACGGCATCGACATCACCGGCATCGACCCCAAGGGCGTCGGCACCACCCAGGCGAAGAAGGCGGTGCAGAGCGGGCAGGACCAGATGGTGCTCACCACCACCACCGACGCGACGCTCTCCGAGTTCGGGCTGGTCATCCTCGCCGACGACAAGCACCTCCAGAACGCCGACTACGTCGTCCCCGTCGTCAACCGGGCCCGGGTGGGCGCCCAGGGGGTGACCCGGGTCCTGGACCGGGTGAACGAGGTCCTCACCACCGCCGACCTCGCCTCGCTCAACCAGCAGGTCGACAGCTGGCGCCGCCTGCCCGAGGACGTCGCCCGGGCCTACCTCAAGGAACAGGGCCTCCTCTGAACCGCACGCACCCCCCGTCCGCCCACCGCCCCGACCCTCACGCCCCCGACCCTCACACGTCCGACACCGAGTCGAACGACACCTCGTCCCGCGCCACGCCCCGCGCGTCCGCGTCCACCGACCGCCGCAGCGCCTCGTGGAGCTTCGCCGGGGTCAACACCCCCAGGAACCGGGCCCCGTCGATGACCGCCACCCAGCCCGCGTCGTGCTGGAGCATCACCCCGAACGCCTGCTTCAACGGGGCACCGATCGGCACCCAGGCGTTCATCCGGTGGGCCAGGTCCCCGACCGCGGCGCCGGGCTCCGCGAGCGCCAACTCGTCCGCGCCGACCCAGCCGTGCAGATCCCCGTCGGCGTCCAGCACCACGCCCCAACGGGCCCCCTCGCCCCGCAGCAGGGCCGCCGCCCGATCGGCCGCCTCCCCGGTGCGCACGACGACCGGCTGCTCCAGGTCGTCCGGTTCGATCGACGTCACCGACAACCGCTTGAGCCCCCGGTCGGCGCCGACGAACTCGGCGACGTAGGGGGTGGCCGGCGTGCCGAGCACCGCGGCCGGGGTGTCGTACTGCTCGATGCGGCCCCGCCCGTACACCGCGATCCGGTCACCGAGACGGACCGCCTCCTCGATGTCGTGGGTCACCAACAGCACCGTCTTGCGCACCGCGGCCTGCATCCGGAGGAACTCGTCCTGCAACTGCTCCCGGACGACCGGGTCCACCGCGCCGAACGGCTCGTCCATCAGCAGCACCGGTGGGTCGGCGGCGAGCGCCCGGGCCACGCCCACCCGTTGCCGCTGCCCACCGGAGAGCTGGTCGGGGTAGCGGGCACCGTACGTCGCCGGGTCCAGCCCCACCAGCTCCAGCAGTTCCGCGGCCCGCGCCCGCGCCCGGGCCTTCTTCCAGCCGATCAGGGCGGGCACGGTCGCCGTGTTGTCCAGGACGGTCCGGTGCGGGAACAGGCCCACCTGCTGGATGACGTAGCCGATCCGACGGCGCAGGTGCACGGGATCGACCGCGGCGACGTCCTCGCCGTCGACGAAGATGCGTCCCGTACTCGGTTCGATGAGCCGGTTGACCATCATCATCGTGGTCGTCTTGCCGCAGCCCGACGGTCCCACCAAGGTGACCAGTTCCCCCCGCGCCACCTCGAAGTCCAGGCCGTCCACCGCTGTCGTGCCGTCCGGGTAGCGCTTGCCGACCTGCTCGAACCGGATCATTCCCTCACGCTAGCCGGGGCCGCCGTCCCCCGCACACGCACGTCCGGGCCCCTCGGAGCCCACCAGCACCACGTCCAGGGTGCGCGGTCCGTGCACCCCCTCCACCCGGTCCAGCTCGATGTCACTGGTCGCCGACGGTCCTGAGATCCAGGTCTGCGGCCGGGTCGGGTCCAGCCGGGCGACGGCCTGCGGCACCGAGCACACCACCTGGTCCGGAACCCGCACGACGCAGACGTGGTGGTCGGGGACCAGCGTGATCCGGCGGCGCCCCTGGTCCGGGCCGCCGTCCAGCACGAGCGTGCCCGTCTCGGCGATCGCCAGGGCGCACCCCGTCAGGACGCTGTCGACCCGGTCCAGCGCGGCGGCGGTGTCCTCGGCCCGGTCGGGCACGGGCTCCTGCACCACCGCCGACAGCCAGTGCGGCGGCAGCCCCGCCGGCACCAGCACCCGCCTCGCGCCGCGCGCGTCCAACAGCCGGGCGATGAGCTCCGGCAGCCCGTCGGGGTCGGTCCGGTGGACGTGCGCGCGGTACTCCGTCAGATGCTCCGCCAGCAGTGCGGTGCGCTCCCGCTCGCTCCGCTCGCCATGGGTCCACAGATGCTCCCGGGGCCCCGTCGACGCGGACGTGGGCGCGGCGGGACCCTCCCCCCGCTCGTCCGCGAGGGCCCGACGCACCCGGCCCAGCACCCGTTCCCTGCCGTTCACGCCGTGGCCCCCCGGTCAGTGCCGTCCGTGGTGCCCGGCCCGGTGTCCCGGCCGCCCGAGGTGCGGCGCCACCAGTCGCGGAACGACTCCGGCGGGACCGGCGGCAGATCGCGGCCCGCCGTCCAGGCCCGGCCGGGGCCGGGCAGCCTGCGGGGGTGCAGCCGTCGGGTGCGGGACGCGAGCCGTTGACCGGCGGCCAGGGCGGTCGGACGGGTGAAGGCCCAGCGGGCGACCCGCATCGCCGCCCGCTCGGCCGCGTGCCCCCGCGCCGGCCGCAGCACGACCCTGGTGCCCCGGCGCACCACCGGCCCCCCTTCGACCACCCGTTCGCGCAGCCGGACCAGCACCTCCGGGATGTCGATGGCGACCGGACAGACGTCGTAGCACGCCCCGCACAGGGACGACGCGTACAGCAGGGAGGCGTCGACCGCGCTGCCCGTTCCCCGCAGCTGCGGGCTGAGGATCGCGCCGATCGGGCCCGGGTACACCGACCCGTACGCATGGCCGCCCGCGCGCTCGTACACCGGGCAGACGTTCAGGCACGCCGAACAGCGGATGCAGCGCAGCGCCTGCCGGCCCACCTCGTCGGCGAGCGTGTCGGTGCGGCCGTTGTCGAGGAGCACCAGGTGGAACGCGCGCGGCCCGTCCCCGTCGGGCGTCCGCGCGGTGCCCGTCCACATCGACGTGTACGGGTTCATCCGCTCCGCCGTCGAGGAACGGGGGAGGGTCTGGAGGAACACCTCCAGGTCCTGCCAGGTGGGCACCACCTTCTCGATGCCGACCACGGAGATCAGGGTCTCCGGCAGGGTCAGGCACATCCTGCCGTTGCCCTCCGACTCGACCACGACCATCGTGCCGGTCTCGGCCACCATGAAGTTCGCCCCCGAGATCCCCACCCGGGCCCGCAGGAACTTCTCCCGCAGGTGCAGCCGCGCCGCCTCCGCCAGCTCGGCCGGCGCATCGGTCAACCCGTCCGGTGCGGGCCGCCCCCAGTCGCCCATCCGACGGGCGAACACGTCCCGGATCTCACCCCGGTTCCGGTGGATCGCCGGGACCAGGATGTGGGAGGGCCGGTCGTCGCCGAGCTGCACGATCAGCTCCGCGAGATCCGTCTCGTACGCCCGGACGCCCTCGGCGGCCAGGGCCTCGTTCAGCCCGATCTCCTGGGTGGCCATCGACTTGACCTTCACCACCTCGCGGTGGCCGGTCGCCGTCACCAGATCGGTGACGATCCGGTTCGCCTCGGCCGCGTCGGCCGCCCAGTGGACGGTGCCGCCGGCCGCCGTGACCGACTCCTCCAGTTGCAGCAGGTAGTGGTCCAGATGGCGCAGGGTGTGGTCCTTGATGCGCCGGCCCGCCTCCCGCAGCTGCGCCCAGTCGGACAGCTCGTCGACGGCGCGGGCCCGGCGGTCCCGGATGGTGCGGGTGGCGTGCCGGAGGTTGCGGCGCAGCGTGGCGTCCCGCACCGCCTCCCGCGCGGCCACCGGGAAGGCGGGCATGCCGACGAACGTGCCGCTCATGACGGGGTGCTCCCCTCGGTGCTGGCCAGGATCTGCGCGAGGTGCACGGGGCGCACCCGGGCCCCGCGTCTGCTCAGGATGCCGCCGAGGTGCAGCAGACAGGAGTTGTCGGCGGCGCACAACACCCCCGCCCCCGTGCCCTCCGCGGCCCGCGCCTTGTCGGTGCCCATCGCCACCGACACGTCCGGGTTCTTCACGGCGAAGGTGCCGCCGAAGCCGCAGCACTCCTCGGCCCCCGGCAACTCCACGAGTTCGAGCCCCCGCACCGCCCGCAGCAGCCGCAGGGGCCGGTCGCCGAGCCGCAGCGAACGCAACCCGTGGCAGGTGGGGTGGTAGGTGACGGTGTGCGGGTAGTGGGCGCCGACGTCGGTCACGCCCAGCACGTCGACCAGGAACTCCGTCAACTCGTACGTCTTCGGCACGACCGCGGCCAGGGCCGTCGCCAACCCGCCGCCGCGGCCCTCCGCCCGGGCCCGCTCACCGAGCCGCGGATACTGCTCCCGCACCATGGCCGCGCACGACCCCGAAGGGGTGACGACCGCGTCGTAGCCGTCGAACACGTCCGCGTAGTGCCGGGCCAGCGGTTCCGTGTCGCGCCGGTAGCCGGTGTTGTACTGCGGTTGTCCGCAACAGGTCTGGGCCAGCGGGAAGTCGACGTCCACCCCCAACCGGGACAGCAGGGCGACCACGGCCCGCCCGGTGTCCGGGAACAGCGTGTCGTTGACGCAGGTCAGGAACAGGGCGACACGCATCGTGGGGCACGCCTCCTCGGTCGGCGACTGGGTCGCACCCTACGCGCCGCGGGCGCGCGGCGGGCACGGCGGGCCCTGTGGTCAACTTGACGCACAATCCCACAAACCGAGCATCGCAGGAGTAACCCCGTGCCGCTTTCGTACCGTCAGCCGGGCGTCGTCTTCACGGACCACCACTTCGGCGTCCCGCTGGACCACGACCAGCCCGCGGGCGAGCAGATCGAACTGTTCGCCCGGGAGGCCGTGGCCCCGGGGCGGGACCCCGAGGGCCTGCCGTGGCTGGTCTACCTCCAGGGCGGTCCCGGGTTCGGCGCGAACCGTTTCGCCGGTGCCTCGGCCTGGCTGCCGCGCGCCCTGGAGGAGTACCGGGTCCTGCTGCTCGACCAGCGGGGCACCGGCCGTTCGACGCCGGCCACCCGCCAGACGCTGCCCGCGCGCGGCGGGCCCCGGGAACAGGCCGACTACCTGACCCGCTTCCGCTCGGACTCCATCGTCCGGGACTGCGAGGCGATCCGCCCGGTCCTGACCGGCGGCGCGCCCTGGACCGTGCTCGGCCAGAGCTTCGGCGGGTTCTGCGCCACCAGCTATCTGTCCACCGCCCCCGAGGGGCTGTCGGCGGCCCTGATCACGGGTGGACTGCCGTCCCTGGACGGCCATGCCGACGACGTCTACCGGGCCGCGTACCCGCGGATCTCCCGGAAGGTCGGCGCCCACTACCTGCGCTATCCCATGGACGTCGAGCGGGCCTGGCGGATCGCCGCTCACCTCGCCGAACACGAGGTCGTCACCGGCGGCGGCTACCGGCTGACGGTGGAGGCGTTCCAGTCCCTCGGCATCCTCCTCGGCAGCGGCGACGGCAGCCACCGTCTGCACTACCTCCTGGAGCACGCCTTCGTGCGCACCCCGTCAGGACCGGCCCTCGCGGACGCGTTCCTGGAGGAGGTGCACGCCCTCCTCTCGCACGCGGGACATCCGCTGTACGCGGTGGTCCACGAGTCCATCTACGCCCAGGACCACCGGGCGACCGGCTGGTCGGCCGAGCGGGTCCGGGCGGAGTTCCCGGAGTTCGACGCGGCGAGGACGTGGGCCGGGAAGGGGCCGCTGCTGTTCACCGGGGAGACCGTCCACCCGTGGATGTTCACGGCGGACCCCGCCCTGCGCCCGCTGCGGGAGACCGCCGGTCTGCTGGCCGAACGCACCGACTGGACGCCCCTCTACGACGCGGACCGCCTCGCCCGCAACGAGGTGCCGGTCGCCGCGGCCGTCTACCACGACGACATGTACGTCGACACGGCCCACTCGCTGGCCACCGCCCGGACCGTACGCGGGCTGCGCACCTGGGTCACCGACGAGTTCGAGCACGACGGGGTGCGCGTCGGGGGCGGTCGGGTCCTGGACCGGCTGTTGGCGTTGGTCCGCGACGAGGTCTGAAGCAGGAGCGCGGGGTCCGGGGCGTGCGCCGAGGCCCGTACCGAGGTGGCCGCCCCGGGGATGCTCCTGCGGCGCGCGCCCCGGCTCGGGGTGCGCGTGGGTCCGGAATGACGTCTGTGTCCGCGCGGGGCGTGCGCCCCGGCGCGCGCACGGGTGACGGTGGTGCCCGACGGGGCGTCAAATGCCTGCTGGGCAGCGGAGAGAGGGGCGTCCCCAGCCCCTCCGGAACCCTTCCCGAGGACAAAAGTGCTGGTCCAGACCACTTTAGCGCTGCGTTACGGGTAGGAAACGAAGCGTTCGGATTCGTGCTCGGACGATCCTTTTCCCTCCAGAATGTCGCTCCAAAAGCACCGTTCACATGGGGGGCACACCATGCGCACCAGCTCCGCTCTGCTCGCTGTCACCACCCTGTCCCTGGCGCTCGTCGCCTGCGGCACCGACACTTCGGGAGGTTCCGGTAACAACCGGTCCAGCACCGCTGCCGACGCCGGCAGTTCCGCGCCCGCCAGCGCGTCCAAGCAGGCCCTGCCCAAGCCGGGCCCCGACGGCAGCTACGAACAGACCTGGAAGCGGCCCACCGCCGACACCACCTGTGACCAGTTCCGTCAGCAGATGACCTCCCCGGAACGTTGGGTGATGGCCGCCGAGATCCTCACCGACCAGCGCGGCGAGGGCGCCGACGAGCCCGCGCGGCCCGATGTGACCCGTTTCGAGGCGGACCTCGGCGTGGCGTGTCAGGACGGAGCCGTCGCCGACAGCGTGATGACGGAGGTCGGCTCGACGCTCTACCGTCTGGACCCGAGCTACCAGTCCTGACGGGCGGCCGCTCGCACGGGTCGTCGGGCCGTCACCCGACCGGCCCGGTCCGTCACCGCGTCGGGCACCGACCCGGCGCGGGCAGGGGTGCGCGCTCTCGCCGACGATGCGCGATTGACAATCGGCTTTGCCGAACCTGCAATGAACACGTGACGGATGACGAGCAGGGTCCGGTCCCGGACGGGGACGACCGGGACCGGACCGACGAAGTGCTGGCAGCGGTGGGGCCCCGGTTGCGGGAACTCCGCAAGGAGCGGGGGGTGACCCTCGCCGGCCTCGGTGCCCTGACCGGCATCTCGGTGAGCACCCTGTCCCGACTGGAGTCCGGGCTGCGCAAACCGAGCCTGGAGTTGCTGTTGCCGCTCGCCCGCGCCCATCAGGTCCCCCTCGACGAACTGGTCGGCGCCCCGCCCACCGGCGACCCCCGGGTCAGGTCGAAGCCGATCCACCGGGGCGGCCGCACGCTGTTCCCGCTCACCCGCCAGCCCGGTGGCCTCCAGGCGTACAAGGTCGTCGAACCCGCGCGGCTGGCCGAGCCCCCCGACCCCCGGGTCCACGAGGGCTACGAATGGCTGTACGTGCTGGCCGGCCGGCTGCGGCTGGTCCTCGGCGAGCACGACATCGTGCTCGGCGCGGGGGAGGCGGCGGAGTTCGACACCCGGGTGCCGCACTGGTTCGGCTCCACGGGAGAGGGGGCGGTCGAGTACCTGAGCCTCTTCGGCCCGCAGGGCGAGCGGATGCACGTACGCGCCCGTCCGACCCGCGCCGGGGGTGAGGGCCAGGGGTCCGGCTGATCCACCGACCGGCGTGCGGACGGGGCGACGCGCTCCGCCCCCTGCTGTGAGGTCCCCCACACCACCGTCCCCGCCACCCGGTGCGTCCCCGCCGCGCCGGGCGAACGGCCGTGCGCCCGCGGAGGGATGCCCCTCGCTCGGTGACCGTTACCTCATGCATAATGCACAATTGCGAATCACTCGCAATAACTTTTGATCATCAAAGAATCACCAGGATGCTAGGGGTGGAGCGGCATGAGGGCCCGATCGATACGTGGCGCGGGCATCGTGGCGGCGGCGACCGCCGTCGCGGTGACCGCGACGGCCTGCTCGGCCCCCGGCGGCGAGGACGGGTCCGTGGGTGACTCCGCCGTCGTCGGCATCGCCTACGAGCCCGAGAGCCTGAGCCCGCTGCTCGGCTTCGGCAAGGACGGCAACTCGAAGATCTTCGACGGGCTGCTCACCCACGACGCCGAGATGAACCTGCGGCCCGCGCTCGCCGCCGAACTGCCGAAGGTCAGCGACGGCGGGCTGACCTACACCTACCGACTGCGCGACGGCGTGAAGTTCAGCGACGGCAAGCCCTTCACGGCCAAGGACGTCGTCTTCACCTACCGCACCATCCTCGACCCGAAGACGAACAACGCGTCCAAGGGCGAACTCGACGCGCTGAAGACGGTCGAGGCCGAGGGCGAGGACACGGTCGTCTTCCGGCTGAAGTACCCGTACGCCCCCTTCGCCGAGCGGACCGTCCTGCCCATCGCCCCCGAGCACGTCGCGGGCCGCCAGGACGTCAACAACGGCCCCTTCACCACCAAGCCCGTCGGGACCGGCCCCTACCAGCTCGTCACCTGGTCCAAGGGCGAGAAGATCTCCTTCAAGGCCAACCCCGGCTACTGGGGCGACGCGCCGAAGGTCAAGAACTTCACCATGGCCGTCATCAAGGACGACGACGTGCGCGCCACCCGGCTGCGCTCCGGCGACCTCGACGGCGCCATCCTCCCGCCGAACCTCGCCGAGACCTTCGCCAAGGACGGGGACCGCAAGACGCACGCGGCCAAGACCTTCGACTACCGCGTCGTCACCCTGCCCACCGGCAACGAGGTCACCGGCGACACCGCGATCCGACGCGCCCTCGACATCGCCGTCGACCGCGGCGCCATGGTCGAATCGATCCTCAACGGCGCCGGCAAGGAGGCGTACGGCCCCGTCCCCACCGACAGCGAGTGGTTCACCGAGGGCACCGAACGCACCCACGACCTCGACCGGGCCAAGAAGCTCCTCGACGCCGCGGGCTGGAAGGCCGGCGGCGACGGCGTGCGCAAGAAGGACGGAGTCCGCGCCTCCTTCCCGCTCTGGTACGTCTCCGGCGACAAGCTCCGCCAGGACCACGCCCTCGCCTACGCCTCCGACGCCAAGAAGGCGGGCATCGAGATCAAGGTGCAGGCCGGCACCTGGGAGGTCATCGAGCCCCGGATGCCCGAGGACGCCGTCCTCGCCGGCGGCGGCTCCCCGGCCGACCCGGACTTCGACCAGTACACCCTCCTCAAGTCCGACCTCGCGGGCGACGGCTTCAACAACATGGCCTGGTACGACAACCCCGCCGTCGACAAGGCCCTCGACGACGCCCGCCGCAGCGGCGACCGGGCGGTGCGCGGCGCCGCGTACGACACCGTCCAGCGCGAACTGGTGAAGAACCCCGGCTACACCTTCCTCACCCACATCGACCACCTGTACGTCGTCGACGACCGCTTCGGCTCCCTCACCACCCAGATCGAGCCGCACGACCACGGCCTCGCCTCAGGGCCCTGGTGGAACGTCGAGGACTGGCAGCCCCAGCAGTGACCGAGGCCACCGACGGCAGCCCCCGCACCGGGCGGGGGCTGCCCTGGGGGCCCATGGCACGGCTCGCGGGCCGGCGCGTCCTCTTCGGCGTGCCGATCCTCTTCGCCGTCACCTTCGGCGTCTTCGCCATCGCCGCGGCCTCACCCTTCGACCCGGTCAAGGCGTACGCCGGCACCGCCGGCCTCACCGCCTCGCAGGAGAACCTCGACCAACTCCGCGCCAACCTCGGCGCGGACCAGACGCTCACCGCACGCTGGTGGGACTGGGTCACCGGCGCCCTCACCGGGGACCTCGGCGACTCCGCCGTGATGCGGCAGCCCGTCGCCGACGTGATCACCGAACGCATCGGTTGGTCCGTCCTGCTCGCCGCCACGGCCTTCGCCCTCGCGATCCTGCTGGGCACCCTGCTCGGGGTCCTCGCAGCACGCCGGCGCGGCGGCCTCGTCGACCGGGTCGTCACCTCCCTCGCGTACACCCTGGAAGCCGCCCCGCCGTTCTGGCTCGGCCTCCTCGCGATCTGGCTGTTCTCCCTCAAGCTCGGCGCGCTCCCCGCCGGCGGCCTCACCGACACCGGGACCCACGTCATCACCGCCGGACAGGTCGCCAACCACCTGATCCTGCCCGCACTGGTCCTCGCCGTCTCCCAACTCCCGTGGTTCGCCCTCTACGTCCGCCAAGGCGTGGGCGACGCCCTCGACGAGGACCCCGTGCGCGGCGCCCGCGCCCGGGGACTCGCGCCCAGGACCGTACTGGTCGGGCACGCCCTGCGCTCGGGCATGCTGCCCGTCCTCACCCTCGTGGGCTCGCGGGTCCCCGAACTCATCACCGGCGCCCTGCTCGTCGAGACCGTCTTCAGCTGGCCCGGCATCGCCGCCGCCACCGTCGAAGCCGCGACCTCCGTCGACTTCCCGCTGCTCGCCGCGCTCACCGTCCTCGCCACCGCCGCCGTGCTCCTCGGCAACCTCCTCGCCGACCTGCTGTACGGCCTCGCCGACCCGAGAGTGGGCTTCGATGGCTGACACCGCACACCCGCCCGCCACCCACCAGGACGGCCCGGGCGCCGAGGCCCCGACCTGGCGGTCCCGGGGCGGCACCCGACGTTCCACCCGCACCTGGCGACGGTGGTCCTCGGCCGTCATCGTCGCCGCCGTCGTCCTCGCGGTCCTCGTCGTGCCGCCGCTCGTCCAACTCGACGAACAGGCCGTGAACCTCGCGGCCAAGCTCCGGCCGCCGTCCTGGGAACACCCCTTCGGCACCGACGACGTGGGCCGGGACCTGCTGCTGCGCTGCGTGTACGGACTGCGGGTCTCCCTGCTCGTCGGTCTGGTCGCCGCCCTCGTCGCCACCGTCATCGGCACCGCCGTGGGCACCGCCGCGGCCGTCTTCGGCGGCTGGGTCGACCGGCTCGTGATGCGGCTGGTGGACGCCTTCGCATCCGTCCCGCACCTGCTGCTCGGCATCTTCATCGTCGCGATGTTCCGCCCCGGGGTGTGGCCCGTCGTCTTCTCCGTCGCCCTCACCCACTGGCTGTCCACCGCCCGGATCGTCCGCGCCGAAGTGCTGTCCCTGCGCTCCCGGCCGTACATCGACGCCGCCGTCTCCGGCGGCGCCTCCCGCCGTCGGGTCGCCGTGCGCCACCTGCTGCCGGGCGTCCTGCCCCAGGCCGGCCTCGCCGCCGTCCTCATGGTGCCGCACGCCATCTGGCACGAGTCTGCGCTCTCCTTCCTCGGCCTCGGGTTGCCCACCCACCAGGCCAGCCTGGGCACCCTCGTCCAGACCGCCCGCGGCTCCCTCCTCGCCGGCGACTGGTGGCCCACGCTCTTCCCCGGGCTCTTCATCATCGTCCCCACCCTCGCCATCGCCGGGCTCGCCGGCATCTGGCGCGAACGCCTCAACCCCCGACGTCGATCGGAGCTGATGCTGTGAGCAGCACGGCGAAGGGCCCGCAGCCCGCGGCCGGCACCCCGGTCGAGGGGCGCGGCACATCTCCCGCTCCCGAAGTACCCGGCGCCGGCACGCCCCCCACCGGGGCACCGCTGCTCGCGGTGCGCGGGCTGTCCGTCCGCTTCCGCATGCGGGGCGGCAGCCAGGTGAGTGCCGTCAGCGACGCCGACTTCGACCTCCGGCGCGGCGAGTGCCTGGCCCTCGTCGGGGAGAGCGGCTGCGGCAAGTCCGTGCTCGCCTCCGCCCTCCTGGGCCTCCTGCCCGCCAACGCCCAGACCGCGGGCACCGCCGTCCTCGACGGGGACGTCGACCTGCTCGCCGCGGACGAGGCCACCCTCGCCCGCCGGGTCCGCGGTCGCCGCGTCGCACTGGTCCCCCAGAGCCCCGCAGCGCACCTCACCCCGGTCCGCACGGTCCGCTCCCAACTGGAGGAGACGCTCCGCGAGGTCACCGGCACCCCGCGGTCCGCGCTGCGCGCCGCCACCCGGGCCGCCGCCGTCCGCGCGGCCTTCCCGGAGGACCACCTCGACCGCTTCCCGCACGAGCTCTCCGGCGGACTCGCCCAGCGCGCCGCCACCGCCCTCGCCCTGGTCGGTGACGCCCCGCTGCTGCTCGCCGACGAACCCACCACCGGCCTCGACCGCGACCTGGTGGACCGCACCGTCGACGAACTGCGCCGCCACATCGGCGACGAACGGGCCCTGCTGCTCATCACCCATGACCTCGCCGCCGCCCAACGCATCGCCGACCGGGTCGCCGTGATGTACGCGGGCCGCATCGTGGAGATCGCCCCGGCACCCGACTTCTTCGGGGCACCCGGTCCGCGCCACCCCTACGCCCACGGGCTCCTCGACGCCCTGCCCGAGCGGGCGTTCACCCCCGTCCCCGGGATGCCGCCGGAGCTCACCGCCCTGCCCGCGGGCTGTGCCTTCGCGGCCCGCTGCGACCGGGCCACCGACCGCTGCGGCGCCCGCCCCGCGTTCGACGGGGTCGCCTGCCACCACCCCCTGCCCCTACGGGCCGCCGCCGTGGAGGTACCCGGTGCTTGAACTCCGTTCCGTCGTCGCCGGGTACGACCGGCGCGCACCGGTCGTCCGGGGAGTGACGCTGCACGTCGCCCCCGGCGAGTCGATCGGCCTGCTCGGCCCGAGCGGCTGCGGCAAGTCCACCCTCGCCCGGGTCGCCGCCCTGCTGCACCGCCCGTACGCGGGGCAGGTGACGCTCGACGGCGAGCCGGTACGGGGCTGGCGCCACCGGGCCCCGCGCTCCCAACGCACCGCGATCGGCGTGGTCTTCCAACAGCCGAGGCTCGCGGCGGACCCCCGCCTGACCCTCACCGACCTCGTCGCCGAACCGCTGCGCGCCACCGGCCGCGCCGCCGAGGCCGCCGACCGGATCGCCGAACTGGCCCGGACCGTGGGCCTCGGCCCGGACCTCCTCGGCCGCCGACCGCACGAGGTCAGCGACGGCCAGTTGCAGCGGGCCTGTCTCGCCCGGGCCCTCGTCCTGCGGCCCCGTCTGCTGATCGCCGACGAGATGACCGCCATGCTGGACGCCTCCACCACCGCGGCGCTGGTCGCCGTGGTCGAGGAGTACCGGGCCGAGTCGGGCGCCGCGCTGCTGGCCGTGGGCCACGACCGGGTCCTGCTGGAACGCTGGTGCGAGCGCACCGTGTCCTGGTCGGCGCTGACCCAGGAGGAGCATCAGGCCCCGCCGCCCCGCCCGCACGTCTGACCGGTGCATCCCCCGTCAGGAGGAGCTCGGCTGCCCGGACGGGGGACCACGGCCGCAAGACCCGGTCACGGGGGTCGCCGCAGGGCCAGGATGCGGGCCATGCCCACACCTCGGTTCCCCGTCCTGACCCGCTACGTCCTGCCCGCCGTCCTCACGGTGCAGGCCGTCCTGTTCACCGGCCCGGCCGCCCACGCCCAGCCCGTCGCCTGCGCGCCCACCGCCTGCGGCTCCGTCGTCGTCGCACCGCTCTCCGCCGAACCGGCGAGCCCGGGGCCGTGCGCCAGCCCGGAGCCCGTCGTCTGTCAGATCCGTGCACAGACCCCCGAGGAACGGGTGGCGTCCCGGGACGTCCGGATGCGCTACCACGGGCTCCTCGTGGACCTGGACCGCGAGGAGTGCGCGATGCGGGCCCGGGGCGCATCCGAGGAGGAGATCGCCCGGCGCATGGTCGACCTGCGCAACGACGCCAAGGAGATCACCCGCGCCGGCATGTCCCCGGAGCAGGTGCGGCGGCTGGAGGAGCGGAACATCGCCAAGTACGGCAATCCGCTCGGCCCGACGGCGGACCAGCTGTACGCCAAGTACGGCTCCTGGGAGGAGGTCACCGAGGCCGCGACCCGGACGAGCGGGGCCGTCGACCAGGAACTCGGCCTGGAGTACCGGCCGTGCCCCTGTGCATCGGCCCCCGCGGCCGTCTGACCCGCCCGCACGGGATCAGCTGCGGACCGCGTACACGATCAGGTTGTCCACCGGATGGCCCTCGGCGTCGAACGCCCCGTCACAGGTGACGAGCCGTAGGGCCCGTTCCGCGGTGGAGCCGTAGACCTTCCGGGTCGGGAACTCCTTCTTGCTCACCGTCTCCGTGTCGGTCACCCGGAAGTGGGTGTTCGCGCCCGCCGCGTTGCGCACGGTGATCCGGGCGCCCTTGCGGATGTCCTTGAGGTCCTTGAACACGGCGGGTCCGTGCCGGGTGGCGTTGTGCCCGATGATCACCGCGGGGCCGGGCGCACCGGGCACGGGCCGCCCCGTGTACCAGCCGGCCGTCATCCCCCGCTCCGCCGGGGGCACTTCGACGGTGCCGTCCTCGTTCAGCCCCAGGGGCATCAGCTCACTGGAGATGCCGAGGGACGGGACGGACACCCGGGTGGGGGCGGCGGGCTGCGACGCCGTGCTGCCGGACGGGGAACCGTCCGGCCGGTC
Organism: Streptomyces sp. NPDC005955; assembly: GCF_042871255.1. Lineage (NCBI taxonomy): Bacteria > Bacillati > Actinomycetota > Actinomycetes > Kitasatosporales > Streptomycetaceae > Streptomyces > Streptomyces sp. NPDC005955. The sequence goes on from NZ_JBIAIF010000009.1 coordinate 178,655, forward strand.
GGCGCCGGCGTCCGAGGCGGAGGAGGTCGGGGCGGAGTCCGCACCCCGACCGGTCGCTGCCGATGCGGGGGTGTCGGAGCCGCCGCAACCGGTGACGAGACCGGCCGAGGCGAGGGCGAGCAGGGTCATGCCGAGAGCGGTGGAACGCGGGTGCGGGATCACTGAGGTCCTCACGGGGGCTGCGGTTGAGGAGACCGACGCCCGGCCGGGCCGGGCGGGCCGAACACGGGAGGTGGCGCCACCCGTGGGTCGGGCGGCGCCACCGGTGGATCAGACCGTCGGGCGCGCCGCCGTCACCCGGCGCCGCACGACGACCGCTCCGGCGCCCGCCAGCAGCACCAGACCGGCCGCGGAACCGATGAGCGCGGGGGAGCCGCTCTGCTCGACGGGGCGTTCGCCCGCGGCGACCCCGCCCCGCGGCGTGACGGCCCGGTCGCCCTCGGCGAGGGACACCTTCGGGGTCTCACGGGAGGGAAGGGTGGGCGACGCCGACGGGGTCGCCGCACCGGCCGCGACACCGCCGCGGGGAGCGGCGGGCGCCGGGGACTCCTTGGGGGACAGGACCAGGGCGCCGCGGGACTTCTCGGGGGAGTCCGAGGCGACGGCGGCGGTCGGGGCGAGCACGGCGCCGACCGCGACGGTCAGCAGGGCGGCCCGACGCAGGATGGTGCGGTGGGACATGAACGGGTCTCCGTTTCAGCCGGGATGGGACCCGACGGGGACCGGTCAGGCGACCGGCCCCGCCGGGCCTGTCCGCACAGGCTCGCCCGGCCGTGTGAAGAACCTGTCAGATCACTGTGCGGATCGGATCAGCCCTGCCGGACGCCCACCGGCTCCGACGCGGAACCCCGGGCCGGAATGCGCAGGGTGAACACCGAACCGACGTCGACCGTGCTCGACACGCTCACCGTTCCCCCGTGCGCCTCGGTGAGCCGTCGCACGATCGAGAGGCCCAACCCGCTGCCGCCCGTCCGGCGGTTACGGGACTTCTCGGCGCGCCAGAACCGGTCGAAGACGTACGGCAGTTGCTCCGCGGTGAGACCCTCCCCGGTGTCGCTGACCTCCAACACCAGATCCCCGTCCGGCTCGCTGCGCGCCGCGCGCACGGTCACCTCCCCGCCCGAGGGGGTGTGCCGGATCGCATTGGTGACGAGATTGCCCACGGCCTGCCGCAGCCGCACCGGGTCGGCCACCGGATCGTCCGGACCGCCGCCCCCCGCCGGCCCGGTGGACGCGCTCACGGTCAGGGTGACCCCCGCGGCGTCCGCCCGGGCCTGGTGCGCCGCCGCGACCTGGGCCAGCAACTCCGCGACGGGCACCGGTTCCGGATACAGCCGCAGCGCCCCCGCATCGGCCTCCGCGAGGTCCTGGAGGTCGTCGATGATGTGCTGGAGCTGCACCGCCTCCTCCAGCAGCGAGGAGACGAGCGCCTTGTCCAGGTCGGCGATCCCGTCCTGAGCACCCTCCAACCACCCCCGGATGTTGCTCAACGGGGTCCGCAACTCGTGCGCGACGTCGCTGACCATCACCTTGCGCTGCTCCTCCAGCCGGGTGCGGTGCGCCGCCATGTCGTTGAACGCCGCCGCGAGTCGTCCTATCTCGCTGTCCGCGGGCACCGGAACCGGCGTCCACCGGTCGCCGCCCGAACCGTCCTTCATCCGTTGCGCCGCACCCGTCAGCGCATGCAGCGGACGCACCAGCCGCGTGCCCGCCACCACCGACACACCGACGGTGAGCGCCAGGACGAGGGCGGCGGCACCCGCGATCTTCGCCGTGTTGCCCGGCGACAGCTCGAACTTCGACGGGGTCCCCCCGTCCCGGTCCGTGATGAACAGCAACGCTTCGGGAGCCACGTGGGAGGACAACTGCTCGCCCCGGGCCTGGTGCAGGCACAGGCCGATCGTCCGGTGGTCCTGTGAGGTGCGTGCCGTGCTCGGGTTCGGCGTGTCCGACCAGGTCAGGTCGAGGCCGACCTCCACCCGTGGCTGCCTCCGCCGGTCGAGACAGGCGTTGGTGAGGTCGTTGAGCGTGTCGAGCGCCGTGCGCTCGGACGCGGTGGGGGCGCTGAGGGCTCCCGTGTCACACCCCCGGCCGTCGTCCAGGAACATCTCCGAGGTGTCCGTGTGCGCCGTGCGTTCCAGCCGTGGCCGTCCACTGGGGCCGGTGACGAGGGTGACCGTCAGCCCGCGCGCCGCGTAACACTGGGCCTGACGCTCGGCGAGCACCCGCAGCCGGGTCCGGTCCGCCGCGGAGAGACGGAAGGGACCGACGGCCCGCGGGTCGATCCGGTCGACCCCCGATTCGTCCACGGAGCGGGAGGCCCCCACCGAACCGCGCGCCCCGCCGTTCGGCTTCGGCCGTTCCTCCGGGGCCTGCGGGGCCGTCGGGGCCTCCGGAGCGAGGTCGACCTTCGGCGTTCGGCCCGGCACCACGGCCTGCGAAGGCACCGGTTCGGGGCGGACCTTCGTGGGCCGGGGCGTCTGAGGAGCGATGGTCCTCCGGGTCGTCAGGTCTTCGGCCGACTCCCCGCCGGCGAGCGCCGACAGCGTGGTGTCCACGGCCAGCGGGTTGACGGTCACCGACGCCTGCGGCGGCAGGTTCGGGCGCACCGCCTCGGGGCTGGAGTCCGCGAACGGGGTGCGGTCCCCGTCGGTCAGGGTGATCCGACGGCCGGTCCGCTGCGCCAGGTCGTCCACGGTGCCTTGCACGTCGTCCCAGTCGGGGTGGGTCGCCGCGTAGTCGAGCAGGGTGTTGTAGACACGGGTGTCGTCGGCCAGCAACTGCCCCTGTTCCTTCTTGATCGCACCCGAGGTGGTCTGCACGGCCAACCATGCCGTCGCCGCCACCGAACACGCGGCCACCAGAGCCGACACGGCGAGGAACCGCCCCAGCAGGCTCTTGCGCAGGGGCAGCCGCCGCGGCCGCCCCGTCGCCCGGGGCGTGCGGCCCGGTCGCGGGGGCGCGGTGCTACCCACGGTGCCCGCTCCGGGGGCCACCGCGGCCCCGCTCCGGATCGGTGAGCTTGTAGCCCACCCCGAAGACGGTGAGCAACCGCACCGGGCGCCGCGGCGAGCGTTCGATCTTCTTGCGGAGGTTCATCACATGGACGTCCACGGTGCGGGTGCTGATGTAGCGGTCGAAGCCGTGCAGTTCCTCCAGGAGCCGCTGCCGGCTGAACACCCGGTCGGGTTCGGCGGCCATCGCGGCGAGCAACCGGAACTCCCCGGGCGTGCACTCGACCGCGACGCCGTCGATGCCCACCTCGTGGCGCCCGGGGTCGACGGTGAGCGCCCCCACCCTCAGCGCGGGTTCCGGTTCCGGCGGCGGCGCGGGCCCCCGGCCCCCCCCCGGGGCCCCCCCCCGCCCCCCCGGGGCGGCCCCGGGCCGCCACCCCCCCGGGGGGGGGGGGGGGGGGGTCGGGGGCGCGGGGCGGGGGGGGCCCGCGCCCGCGACGCCGCCGAGGCCCACCCCGGGGCCCCGGGGTTCGCGGGGGCGCGCCCCCCCCCGCCGCGGGGGGGCGGGGGCGGGGGGCGGGGCCCCCCGGGCCCCGGGCGGGGCCCGCGCCCGGCGCAGCAGGGTCCGGACCCGGGCCATCAACTCGCGCGGGCTGTACGGCTTGGTCATGTAGTCGTCGGCGCCGAGGTCGAGCCCGAGCAACAGGTCGTCCTCGGTGCTGCGGGCCGTGAGCATCAGCACCGGCAGTTCACGGGACTCGGCCCGCAGTACCCGTATGACGTCGAGGCCGTCGGCCCTCGGCATCATCACATCGAGTATCAGCAGGTCCGGCTCGTGGTGCCGGACCCGCTCCAGGACGGACAGACCGTCACGGGCGTGCGTGACGGTGTGTCCCTCGCGTTCCAGATAGCGACGGATCAGTTCGGCCTGTTTGTCGTCATCTTCGGCGACCATGACTTCTGCGCACACGTCGATGATCGTAGAGGAGGTACGACGATCGGACCGGTGCGCTCCCCGCTCACCCGGTGCGGGACCGATCGGGGACGCTCCGTCACTCCGCGGCGAACACGCCGATCCCGTTGGCGACCATGCGCTCGGAACCGTCGGTGGGATGGTTGCGCACCGACGTCTTGCGCGCGCCCGAGGCCCGGGTCGCCAGGGTCGTCGAGCCGCCCCCGTCGAGGTTGAACCCGTCCTCGGCACCCGCGTCCCGCAGCACCCGGGCCAGTTCCGCCACGGTCAGGCCCTTGCGGTGCGCCGCCGCCCCGTCCACGGCGAACAACAGCAGCTTGCGCCCGCCGCCGGCGATGCCCACCGCGGTGCGCACCGCAGAGGCCGCGGTGTCGAGCCCGGCGAGCGGAGCACCACCGCGCAGCACCGGGAACCCGCCGATCGCGAACCGGTACGACACGTCCGTCACCGACGGGACGAGCCGGTGCCGAACCGTCACCGCGTCGCCCACCGACAGCTTCCGCAGCCGCTGCGCGCCCTCCTCCCGTCCGACCAGGACCGTCGTGCCCTCGGGAACGCGTCCACTGCCCGGCACGTCCGCGGTCTCGACGACCTCGCCGCCGCGTACCGCCACCTCATGGGTGTCCTCGCTGCACGGCGCGCCCCGGCTGGTGTCGCTGCCGCAGGTCGCGCGGAGTCGGGAGCGGCTGCCCCAGTCAGGGGTGAAGGCCCCCACGGAGCCGACCTTGAGGGCGTACTGGTTCAGTCCGTGCAGCTTCACCGTGCCGTCCGGTGTGGTGAACGCCCCGTCCAACCGGAGCCGGTCCAGCCGGGCCCGGCCCGTGGTGTCGACGCCCAGCACGTCCTCGGGGCTGGTGCCGGACGGCAGCGACGGTCCGAAGCGCTGCTTGCGGGGGACCGCGGCCTTGAGGGCCCGTCCCTGGGCGACGGCCGGGCCGACCGGGGCGTAGGTCGGTGACACGCCCGGATGCTGGGCCTCGGAGATGTTGAAGAAGTCGCCGTTCACCCCGGCGACGGCGCCCGCGGCGTTCGCCAGCGAGGAGACGGTGGCCCGGGCGCCGACCACCGACGGGTAGAGCAGCCCGACACTGACCCCGGGGGCACCCAGGTCGACGGTGACCAGGTGTCCGTGCGTCATCCCGCGCGGGGTCTCGATGTCGTAGTGACGGTACGTCACCCCGCCGGCGACGCGCTGGGTCACCCCCAGGGAACCGTGGGCCCCGGGGGGCGCGCCGCGGACCGCGCCCGCGAGGGCCCTCTTCGAGGGTGCCCGGTCCGCGGCCTGGGCGCCGCTGGCCGGAGCCGCGGCGGACAGGGCCGTGGCGGCGAGCGCGGTGCACGCGAGGTACGCCGTCCACACCGCCCTGACCCGGACGCGCTCTGCGGTGGGCCCGGACCGTTCGGCGCGAGGCCGTCGGCGGGGTCCGGTCGCCCGTCCCGTACCGCGTTCTGTCACTGCGCGTGCTCCCTTCGCTGGTCACCCGTCCAACTTCCGCCCGGTGGAACGGGCTTCGGTCGGTGAGCGAGTCCATCAGAAGGGTCGGTGACAGTGGGGGGAACACCTCCCCGCGCTACGCGAACGGATCAGAAAACACACTCCTTCGGGTGCTTCGGAGGCCCCCGCCAGCCCGCCAGTAGGCCAGCTCGCCAGTAGGCCGGTCCGCCAGTAGGTCAGCGGGCCAGCAGGTCGGTGGTCGGGGCGGGGGAGCGGCGGCCGTCGGCTGTCGCACGGTGCGGCGGCGGGACGGTCAGGGGATGCGGGCCACGGCACCCCACCCCACGTCGGCCGCGATGCCGAGCGTGCTGCCGTCCGGCCGCCAACGGGGCATCGGGACCAACCCGGGCGCCACCAGGTCCAACCCTTCGAAGAAGCCGGCGATCTGCTCCGGCGTCCGCAGGACGTACGGGACGCCGCCGGCCGCGGCGTAGTGGTCGTTCGCCGTGGCCAGCGCCGGCAGCCGGGAACTCGGCGCGGTGTGGCTCAGCACCAGACAACTGCCCGGGGCGACCCCGTCGACCAGCCGCCGCACCAGCGCGTACGCCTCGTCGAGATCGACGATGTGGCCGAGCATGTCGCTGAACACCAGGGCCGTCGGCTGCCGGGCGAGGTCCAGCGTGCGCGCCGCCTCGGTCAGCACCCGCTCCGGATCGCGGATGTCCGCGTGGACGTACGCGGTGGCCCCCTGCGGGGTGCCGTCCAGGTACGCCGCCTGGTGCACGGTGACCATGGGGTCGTTGTCCACGTACACCACGCGGGCCGTGCGGTCGGCCGCCTGGGCGATCTCGTGGACGTTGGGCTCGGAGGGCAGCCCCGCGCCCAGGTCCAGCACCTGGCGCAGACCCGCCTCGGTCACCGCCCACCGAACCGACCGCCGCAGGAACTGACGGCTCGACAGGGCGAGCTCCCGGATCTCCGGCACCTCCGCCGCGAACGCCTCCGCGGCGACCCGGTCGGCTTCGTAGAAGAGGTGGCCGCCCTGCCAGAAGTTCCAGATGCGCGCCGAGTGCGGGACGCCGGTGTCGACGTCGGTCGGTGCCTGGCGCGGCGGAACGGGCTCGGTCATGGTGCGGCTCCTCGGGGCGGCGGTCGGGGCGGGGCCCGGGGAGGCCGTGTCGGGGTCGCCCGCCCCGGGCGACGACCGCCCGTTCGTCACGTGCGCCGGAAATCACCTCATGCAGCCATATTGCGGGCCGCACGACTTGCGCGCATCGTGGAGGTATGGCCGACCAGGAGCGCCCCGAGCCCCGGTCGGGCCCTCGGCGGAGCGGGCGCCCGGCGGACCGGCCGCGCACGCTCGCCAGATACGTCCAGGCGGGCCCGGAGGGCCCCCGGCAGGCACGGGCGCACGTCCGCGCGGCGCTCGCCCGGTGGCACGTGGACCAGACCGTCACCGAAACGGCGACCCTGGTGGCCTCCGAGATCGTCACGCACGCGGTCCTGCACTCCGGCGCCGTCCCCGGTCGCGCCGCGGTCGAACGGGTCCGCTGTCAGGTCGAACACTGGCAGCGGGGCGTCGTCCGCGTCACCGTCGAGGGGCCGCCGTGCAGTTGCCTGCCCGGCCCCCGTCCCGCCGCCAGCGCCGAGGGCGGCGGTGACCCCGTGCGTGACCTGCGGGAGTACGCCCGGGGGTTGGAGGTCGTGGTGGCCCTGTCCGACGCCTGGGGCGCCCGCCAGACCGACACCGGCCAGACGGTGTGGGCGCAGCTGTAGGCCGGCCCGACGCCCCGGGCGGAACCGTGCCGGCCAGGGGCCGCCGACACGGTCGAACATGCGATGTGTGGAATTGCAGATTTCTGCAATTCATGGGCAGAAGGAAGCGGGTGCCGGGTTCAGCCGGGTTGCCCTCCGCCGTACCGAGGGTCACTCCACCCGCCGTCGCCCCCGGGGGAGGGGTACGGGTCGTCGGGGTGGAGCGGGAAGTGCGCAGGGCCGCCGCCGTACTCCTCGCCGGGGCCGCCCCGGGGCATCGACTCCTCGTGCCGGTGCTCCGGGGACGGTGCCGCGGCCTGGGGTTCCAGGGGGCCCTGCCAGCGGTGACTGTGGGCCGGGTGCGCGAGGTGCACTTGGGTGTGCTGCACCGCCTGCTGCTGGTACGCCGCCCTCCCGTAGACCTGCCCGCCCATCCCGGGGTGCGGCTGCGCGTACGGGTGCGGGCGGGCCGGTGCGGCCTCGTGGGCGCCCCCCTGGACGTAGCCGTGGGCCGGCGCTTGCGGTGCGGCCGTGCCGGACCCGGCGGGAGCCCCGTACGGCGCGCTGGTGCCGGGCTGCTCGGCGGGCCAGGGCCGCCCGGCGGTCGGAGCCTCGGACCCGGCGATGAAGTCCCCGGCCCGGGAACCGGTTCCGTCGGCCCGTCCGTCGGCCGGGGGTCCGGCCTCCGCGGCCGGCTCCTCGCCGGGCAGCAGCACTTCGACGTGCTCGGCACCGGACTTGAGCCGCTGCTCCGCCCACTCCTCGATCTGGGCCCGGCACGCCAGGTCGAGGTGGGTCACGGCGCGGGCGTCCACCACGACGCGTCGCTCGCCCGCGACCGAGTCCAGTGCACGGATCAGCCGGATCAGCCGCAGGAAGGTCGCGTTGCCCTTGAGCACCAGACGGGTCGTGTCGCCGTCGCCGACCCTGCGCACGGACAGGTGGGACATGCGCAGGGCGGTGAGCACGATGGCGACGGCCAGACCGCCGATGACACCGTCCAGCAGGTCGGTGACCACGATGGCGCCCGTGGTGACGAACATGACCAGGCCCTCGCCCCGGTCGGTCCGCCACATCTTCACGAACGAGGGCGGGTTGAAGAGCTTCCAGCCCGCGTGGAGGAGCACGCCGGCGAGGATCGTGACCGGGATCACCCCCAACAGGCCCGGCAACAGCAGCCCGAAGCCGAGCAGCCAGGCGCCGTGCAGGATCCGGGAGACCTTGGTGGTGGCGCCGGCCTGGAGATTGGCGGCGCTGCGGACGATGACCGCGGTCATGGGGAGTGCACCGAGGAATCCGCAGAGGGTGTTGCCGACGCCCTGGGAGAAGAGTTCGGCGTTGTACTTGGTGCGCGGGCCGGTGTGCATGCGGTCGACGGCCGCGGCGCTGAACAGGCTCTCCGCCGAGGCGATGACGGTGAAGGTCACGACCATCGTCAGGACCTTCGGGTCGGTGAGCCCGTGGAAGTCCGCGAGCCCGACGAAGTCCACCGCGTCCAGCAGATTGCCGACCTGGACCTTCTTGACGTCGAACCCGGGCAGCGCGGCGACCGCCGAGCCCAGCACCACCGCGATCAGCGGCGCCGGCACCTTGCCCAGCGGGTCGGGAACCTTCTTCCAGAGGAAGCAGATCACCACGGCCATCAGGCCCAGGGCGAGCGCCGCGCCCTTGCGGGAGTCACCCAGGACGTCGGCGGCGAGATCGGGGAGCCCCGCGATGTTCTTGAGGGCGGTGCCGAGTTGTTTGGAGTCGACCAGGGCGTAGGTCTGGCTGAGGATCAGCGGCAGACCGATGCCGGCGAGCATGCCCTGCACCACGGACAGCGAGATCGACTGGAAGACCCGGCCCAACTTCAACAGGCCGAGCGCCATCTGCAGGACGCCGCTGACGAGCACCACGACGCCGAGCAGACCGACCCCGTGTTCCGTCGTGAACTCCAGGACCAGTACGGCCAGTCCGGCGGCCGGGCCGCTCACCTGGAACGTGCTGCCGGGCAGGAAACCGACCACCAGGCCGCCCACGATGCCCGAGATGATGCCCAGGGACACGGGTACGCCCGACGCCGCCGCGACGCCGATGCACAGCGGCAGCGCGACCAGGAAGACGACCACCGACGCCATCAGGTCCGCGCCGAGGGCGGCCGGGGACAACGCCCCGGACGGATCGCCCGCTGTCGATCCACGGCTCCTGCGCGCGTGCCGTCCCGCACCGGGACGTGTTCGTTTAGACGACACCGTGTTCCTTTCGCTGCGTCGTGCACGTCGACGAGCCGTGCGGCTCCCCCCGGGCTCGTGCCGGGTGCGCGGACGCATGGGTTGGGGGATTGCGTCTCCGCCGCCGCCCCACGGGGTTTCGCCCTTCCCGCGGGCGTCTGAGGTCGTGGAGGAGGGCGCCGGGAGGACCCGTCGACCACGCCGGGCCCTGCGCGGTGACGCCTCCGGTCCTTCGGGGCGGACCGGTGGTCGCCGCACGCCGCGCTCCCTGTCGAGCGGCTGGGACATCTGGGGTTCCTGAGGCGTCCGGACGGGCACCTCGGGCCGGATCATGCGCCGGTGGTGTGAGCCGTCGGTGAGATCATGGTGAGAGCGGCCTCATGGGAACCGCGGGTTCACCCCCGCCCGGTGTGCCGACGCGTCCCGCACGGGCGGCGGGGTCCACGGTCGACTCCCTTGTCGTCGTGCCTGGTCACAGCCCTGCTGTTCGCTCCCGAACGGGCTCTCGTCGCGCAGGGCACGAGCCAGGAACGCCCCCTCGGAAGGCGTCGGGGACGTCGATTCGTAGATATGAAGAATTTTGCAATTGACTAGCTGGAGTCTGTTGCGGAAGCGGAGCCGGAACGGCCTGCCGACCCGGGCGGGGCGCCCGGGGGCACCCCGCCCGGGGGCGTCAGAGCTGACGGAAGTAGACCGTGAGGGGATGGGGAGTACACCCGAGCGCCTCGTACAGGGCTCGGGCCGGTGCGTGGAACCGGTCGCCTCCGGTGCCGATCTCGACGACCTCGGCACCGAGGTCGCGCATCCGGTCGAAGGCGTGCTCGCACAGGGCCGTGCCCAGGCGGTGGCGCCGGTGCCGGGCCGAGACGGCGAGGACCGTCACCTCGCCCTTCCTGCGGGGCGGATCGACGCTCCACGCCACGTAGCCCGCGAGGTCGGCTCCGACTTCGGCGACGGCGACGTACGCGTGCCGTTCGGGTGCGTGGAGTTCGGCGACCTGTGTGCGGTAGTCCTCGCGCCAGTTGCCGTGTTGAACGGCGAAGACGGCCTCGCCCACCGAAGGGCGGAAGGACTCCTCGTAGAACGGCCGGAACGTGTCGATGGTCAGTTCGGTCAGTGGTGCCAGGTCGTGCCGGGTGAATGCGCGGATGAGCACGGAGTGTGCCTCTCGGGCCGAGGGCGTGGTGCCCGGGCGGGACAAGGGCATCGATCGGCCCGCTCCCCGCCCCAGGATCGACGGTGAGCCGGCCTCCTCAGCGACGCGTGCGCCAGGCGCCGAAACACTCCATGCTGCGCATCGTAGGGCCCGGCGCGTGTTTCGAACACGCCCCTGCCCGGAACCGTACGCCGCCGCTCAGCCGTCTCCCGGGCCGGACGGACGGTCACCCGTCTCCGTCCCCGTGGGCAACAACGGCTCCGGCACGCCCCACGCCGCCTCCGTGGGATCTCCCTGCCGGGGGAAGTCGGGGACGTCCTGCGGCCCGCATGCGAGCATGGCACCAGTACGGGCTACACGGAGAACGGGGTGAGCGGGCGGTGAACGCGGCAGTACCGCTGTATCAGGCGAAGGCGGAGTTCTTTCGGATGTTGGGGCACCCGGTGCGCATCCGGGTGCTGGAACTGCTCCAGGACGGGCCCAAACCGGTTCGCGAACTGCTGGGTGAGATCGAGATCGAAGCGTCCAACCTGTCACAGCAGTTGGCGGTCCTCCGGCGCTCCGGCATCGTGACGGCCACCCGCGAGGGGTCCACGGTGGTCTACGCGTTGGCGGGCGGGGACGTGGCCGACCTGATGCGCGCGGCACGCCGCATCCTCACCGAAATGCTCGCCGGGCAGCACGAGTTGTTGACCGAGCTACGGGCCGCCGAGGTGCGGACGGACGTTCCCTGACTGCCGGTTCGCCGGGGCGCCCCTCCAGGACCTGCGCGAAGTCCCGTTCATCCGGCAGCCGGGCCGGTCCTCCACGCCGCCCACCGGCCTCGGCGGCCCCGACGCCGCCTCCCGGCGCAGCGCTAGAGGGGGAGGGTGATCCAGATGCTCTTGCCCCGACCGTCGGCGTCGCCGCGCAGGACGGCGGTGCCGCCGAGGCCCATGGTGAGTTCCACGACGGTGGCCAGACCGCTGCCCGGACCACCGGCGAGCGAGCCGTACAGGGCAGGTTGGTAGGGGTGCCGGTCGTGCACGGCGAAGGCCAGGGCATCGGCGCTGGCCGCGTAGGTGACCGTCACCGTCGGTGAGAGCGCGGCGGCGTGCCGAACGCTGTTGGTGACCAGTTCGGACACGATCAGCAGGGCCGGGTCGACGCTCGGGTGACGGCAGTCGATGCCCCACTCCACCAGCACCAGTTCGGTCATCTCGCGTACCGTCCGCACGGACTCGCCCGTCGTGGGCAGCACCAGTACGTGCCGCAGCGGCCAGTGCTCGGCGGGCGCGGCCATCACCGTCCCGCCGTCCGGCACGGGCACCGCGGGCCCGACATCGTCACAGTGCCCTCCTCGTCGAGGTCGCAGGGACCGCAGGTGACACGAGGGCGGCCCCGGCCGCCTCGTGGAATCCGGCCCGGCGGCCCGGTCCAGTACGGCAGGGAAGCCATGATGTAGACAATTGCAGAACTCCGCAATTCCCCGACCCGGCCGTGCCGGGACGCACGTCGACCACGGGACGTCCCTTCCGCGGTCACCGGGCACCGACCGCTGCGGGGCGCCCGAAAAGTGGGTGCGGGAGGCAACCGGTCGGTGCCAGGCTGCGGCGGTGAACCACGAACAGATCTCCCGCATCGCCCACACCGACCACCCCGTCAAGGCCCCGCTCGACGACGAGTCGGTGCGCCGGCTCCTGGACCGCGCGATCCCCCACGAGGACGCCCGGGTCCTCGACCTCGGCTGCGGCCCGGCCGAGTGGCTGCTGCGCGCCCTGGCCAGCCGCCCCGGACTGCGCGCCGAAGGGGTCGACGTCTCCGCCGACGCGCTCGCCCAGGCCCGTGCGGCCGCCGCCGACCTCGGCGTACAGGACCGCTTGACCCTGCACCGCGGGCGGGCCGAGGAGTTCGTTCCGGACCGTCCCTTCGACGTCGTGCTCAGCGTCGGGGCCACCCACGCCTTCGGCGGACTCCTCCCCACCCTCGCCGCCGCGCGCGAACACCTCGCCCCCGGCGGACACGTGCTGGTGGGCGACGGCATCTGGCAGGGCGAACCCACCCGGGAGGCCGTCGAGATGCTCGGGGACTTCGCCGACCTGGCCGCCACGCTGGACCTGGTGACCGCCGACGGCTGGACACCCGTGCACGGCCATGTGAGCACCCGTCGTGAACTGGACGACTACGAGTGGGCGTGCTGGGGGACGCTGGCCGCGTGGGGCCTGGACCGCCCCGACCACCCCGACGGCGTCGAGGCCCTCGCGACGGCGGCCACCCGGCGCACCGAATGGCTGCGCGTCTACCGAGACACCTGGGGCTTCCTCAGCCTGGTGCTGCGCCGCACCTCGGACTGAGCAGCGGCCCACCGTCCCCTGCGCACCCGTTCCGACGGGCGCCCACCCCGCGTTGTCAGTGCGCGCACCTAGGTTCGTACCCGTCCCGCAGATCCGGCGTGGACGTCCCTGTGGTGTGCGGAGGAGATGACGTGTTGTCCGATGGGGAGAGGTCGAGTACGGCGCGGGTGGTGCCGCCCGCACGGCCGCGCAAGCTCGCCAAGGTTCCGTTCGTCGAGCTGGCCGACCGACGGGTGCAGGGCGTGGTGTCCAGCGGCTCCGACATCGGGCGGGTGTACGTCTCGTCGGTCACGGCCGGCACCTACGCCTTCGCCTGCAGCACCAACAACAACCGGCCCTGCGGCGGGGCGCGCGGCACCTACTGCAACCACATCCGTGCGCTGTTGGTCGAGGCCGTGCTCCAGTACGGTGCCGAACGCGTCGCCCGCTACCTGGGCGTGGACGCCACCGGTGACGAGCCCACCGCGCAGACCCTGACCACGGCGATGAGCGGCACCCGCCCCCCGCAGGGCGACACCACGGCCGCCGCACCGGTGTTCAGCCGCTTCCTGCGCCACCTCGCCTACCTGGAACTCGATCCGACCACCGTCCCGGTGCCCGAGATGCAGTGGTTCCCGCCGACCAGGGCGGTGGCGTGATGCGTGCCGACGTCCTCACCGAACCGATCGCCGGGCTGGACGAGGCCCTCACCGCCGTCGACGGCTTCGACCGCGCCCTCGTCACCGGCCTGCTCCGCCCGCCGTCCGACCGGGCCGCCGGCGTGACGGGCCTCGCCCACGCCCTGGGCGGGACGCCACTGGCCGCACGCGTCACCGAGGCCGCCGCCAAGACCGTCGCCGGAGCCGCCGACGAGGAACACCTCCTCACCCTGGCCGCCGCCCGCAGCGCACTGCTCGGCTCCGTCCACGACGCGCTCACCCACTGCGTCGACGAAGCGATCGGACGGCCCACCGGCGGGAGTTCCTTCCCGGCACCGGGCGAACCGCTGGCGGCGAACCTCCTCGCGGCGGCCCGCTCCTGGCTGTCCGAACTGGCCCGCGGCGGATGGACCGGCATCGACCACGAGACGGTCTCCGGGGCCGCCCCGATCGTCTCCGCGATGCTCCCGGTCCCCGACCTACGGCGCCTGGCGACCCTCCTCGACGGCTTCGCCGCCGAACTCGCCGCCTCCTGCCCCGGAACCGCCCTCGAACGCGTACCCGTCCGACGCTGGGCCGACCTGTGGTCGCGCGCCGTGCTGCTGACCCTGCCCGGCGCGCTCACCCCGCCGGCGACCACCCCCGCCACCGGACGGCTGCTGCCCCTCGGGATCGACCTCCAGGAACACGCGACCGCGGTACAGGCCCAGGTCCACGCGGTGTTCGAACCCGCCGACGACGGCCCGCCGCGGCTCGTACGCGCCACGGCGTCGGCGCCGAAACCCGACACGGTCGTGGGCGCCGGACCATGGCAACTGCTCCGCCCGCGACTGTCGCTGCTGAACGCCGTCAGCGAGGGCCGGGCGATGGACCTCTCCGCGATGCCGATCACTGCCGGGGGCGACCTGATCTGGAACGACGAACAGGCCCGTGCCGGCGAGCCCGCGGCCCCCTTCACCACGGCCCGGGTGGTGCTGTCCACCGCGACCCGTGCGGCGACCGCGCCCCTCGACCGACACCCCGCGGGCATCGCCGTCCCCGTCCTCCTGGAGGGCTACACCGTCGAACAGGACGCGGTCGAGCCGACCTTCACCCTCGCCGGACACCGACTCGCGGTCGCCACCGACCGCCTGCCGATCGCCGGACCGCTCACCCCCGAGGCCGTCGGGGCGTCGAGCGCGTGCATCGGCCTGCTCCGCTGGGATGCTGGCACGTTCAGCGTGCAGCCGCTCGCCGTCGAGACCACGGTCCGGAAGAAGACCGTCGCCGTCCACGCCGGCGCCTGGGCCGGCGGCACCAGCGACAAGGCCGGAGCCAGGGCCGAGAGGGCCGCGACGGACGCCGTGGCCGTACTGCGCGAGCGCGCCGGAAAGCTGTTGCGGACATGACCGAGCCCACCCCGGGAGCGACTTCCCACGACAACCGCCGGCAGGTCCTGTACTGGCGACTCCTCGCCCGACTCCTCGACCCCGAGGAACAGCCCGCACTGGAAACAGCGAGCCTCGCCGTGGTCGACGACATCGGACTGCCGTCCACGCTCCTCGACCCGCAGGTCTCCGTCGACTCGGTCGTCCAGCGCCACCCCGAGCTCGCCGCCGAACTCGACGGCCTGATGCTCACCGGACCCGGGCCGGCGACCGGCTCCCCGGACGGCGGCAGTGACGGCGACGACGACGGCGACGACGACGGCGACGGCAGCGACCGCGATCGCGACGACCGTGATCGGGCCGCCGAGGTACGGCGCGCGGCACTGGTGTCCAAGATCCTCCTCAACGTCTACTCCTCCGGCACCGGACCGGTCACCGCGCAGCAACTCGCCCACTGGCAGTCCGACGCGGGCTGGCTGGAGCGCGCGCTCGGCTGCGCCCCCGGCCAACTGCGCGCCGGCCGAGCCGCGGGGGGACCCGGAACAGGCGTCAGCCCGACCGGCACCGACAGCGCCGGAACCACCCCCGACCCCAGCCGTTTGATCCCCGAGATCGGACCCGAACTCGGCGCGATCGAAGCCGCGCTCGTACGGCGCATGCGGCTGCGCGAAGTGCTCGCCGACCCCCGGCTCGCCGGGCGACTGACCCCGAGCATGTCCCTCATCGAGCAACTGCTGCGCGACAAGGACAACCTCTCCGG
The DNA here is from genome assembly GCF_042871255.1 of Streptomyces sp. NPDC005955. Lineage (NCBI taxonomy): Bacteria > Bacillati > Actinomycetota > Actinomycetes > Kitasatosporales > Streptomycetaceae > Streptomyces > Streptomyces sp. NPDC005955. Next base: position 194,239 of record NZ_JBIAIF010000009.1, read on the forward strand.
CGTGGCACTGGCCAACGCCAAGTCCCTGATCCGCCGCTTCGTCGACGAGGTCGCCGAGGTGCTGCGCACCCAGGTCGCCCGGGCCACCGTCGGCGCCCTGGACCGCTCGGTCCCACCCAAACGGGTGTTCCGCAACCTGGACCTCGACCGCACCATCTGGAAGAACCTCACCAACTGGAGCCCCGAAGAGGAACGGCTCTACGTCGACCGGCTCTACTACCGCCACACCGCGCGCAAGACCACGCCCCAGCGACTGATCGTCGTGGTCGACCAGTCGGGCTCCATGGTCGACGCGATGGTCAACTGCACCATCCTGGCGTCGATCTTCGCGGGACTCCCCAAGGTGGACGTCCACCTGATCGCCTACGACACCCGGGCCCTCGACCTCACCCCCTGGGTCCACGACCCGTTCGAAACCCTGCTGCGCACCCGACTCGGCGGCGGCACCGACGGCACGGTCGCCATGGCACTGGCCGGGCCGAAGGTCGCCGAACCCCGCAACACCGTCGTCGTGTGGATATCGGACTTCTACGAATGGCAGGCCGAACCGCTGTTCGAGAGCATGGCCGCCCTCCACCGCTCGGGAGCCAAGTTCATCCCGGTCGGCTCGGTCAGCAGTTCCGGTCGCGGCAGCGTCAACCCGTGGTTCCGCGAACGCTTCAAAGACCTCGGCACACCGGTCCTCTCCGGCCACATCCGCAAGCTCGTCCACGAGCTCAAGACGTTCCTCGCTTAGAAAGGCCCCGCATGTCCGACCTGTTGCGCGCCCCCGCCGAGATCAAGTACGCCGAGGAACTGGACTGGCTGGAGTCCGTCGACGACGGCCCCAAGCCCTTCACCTGGCGCCTGTCACCCAAGATGGTCCGACTGTTCGTCCTCGGGTCCGAGCGCTCCGACGGCCTCGACCGCGCGATCTCCCCCAAGTGGTTCGGCGACCGCAGTTTCGTCGAACGGTCCATCGTCACGCTCGCCTCCGACCGCGGCCTGCTCCTCATCGGTGACCCCGGAACCGGCAAGAGCTGGCTCGCCGAACTGCTGTCCGCCGCGATCTGCCGCAATTCCACCCTGGTGGTCCAGGGCACCGCCGGCACCACCGAGGACCACATCAAGTACTCCTGGAACGTGTCCATGGTGATAGCCAAGGGCCAGTCCCGGGAGTCGATGATCCCCTCGCCGATCATGACCGCGATGGAGTCCGGCGCGATCGGCAGGTTCGAGGAACTGACCCGCTCCACCAGCGACGTCCAGGACGCCCTGATCTCGATCCTGTCGGAGAAGTACCTGTCGGTCCCCGAGCTGGACAGCGACAACATCGTGTTCGCGAAGCCCGGCTTCTCCGTGATCGCCACCGCCAACAGCCGCGACCGCGGAGTCAACGACCTGTCCTCCGCGCTCAAGCGCCGCTTCAACTTCGTCCGCATCCCCGTGGTGACGAACAAGAAGAGCGAGGCGGAGATCGTCCGCTTCCGCACCGAAGAACTGCTGCGCCGCCACCAACTGGAGCTGGAGGTGCCGCCCACCCTGCTCGACGTACTGCTGCGCAGCTTCGCCGACCTGCGTGCCGCCTCCGCCGCGGCGGCCAGCGACGACGAACGACTGGAGTCCGCGCTGTCCACCGCCGAACAGATCGGCGTCTTGGAGGACGCCGTCCTGCACGGCACCTTCTTCGGCGAGCGCGCACTGACGGCCCGCACCCTCGCCTCCTCGCTGGTGGGCTCGCTGGCCCGGCGCGAACCGGAGGACCTGGCCATCCTCAACAAGTACCTGCACGGTGTCGTGGAGCCGCGGAGCAAGGAGGAGGGCGGGGAGTGGAGCCCGTTCCTGGAGGGCGGCCGCGACGCGATCGCCACGCTGTCGTGATCCCCGAACACGAGGGGACCGGATTCGACGCGCTGCGCACCCAGATGCAGCAGGCCGCCACGGCCTTCGCCGACGGCCCCGACGCCCTGGAGGGCATCCTCCTCGGAATCGTCGACGACGTCGACCGCGCGGTCCGCGAACCACTGGAGGTCTTCCCCGTCTGCCACCACTCGCCGGCCTCCGCGACCGCGATGGCCCGGCGGCTGCGCGAGAAGCAGCCCAAGGTCGTGTACGTGGAACTGTGCGAGGACATGGCCCCCCTGCTGACCGAGCTCCGCAACTGCACGCTGCCGGTCGCGGTACAGGCCTTCGCGAGCGAGGCGGACGGCTTCCCCGCCGCGTGGGCACCGCTGTCCGTGGTCGCCCCGCTCACCGAGGCGTCGGCCGAGTACCAGGCGATCGCCTACGCGCTGGACACACCCGACGTCGAACTGGTGCTGGTGGACCGCTCCTCGGACCACGTGTTCCAGTGGCAGGCCCGCGACCACCGCACCCCGGGGCCGGGCACCGCGGACGCCCCGCCCGCCGAGGAACGGGCCGCGCTGCACGGTGACGCGGTCGGGGTGAAGATCGGCGACCTCCGTCCGCGCTTCGCCGAACTGGAGGAACACCTGCTGCACCACGGGCGGGTACGCCACTGGTCGGAGTGGTGGCACCAGTACGTCGAGGTGCCGCTCGGCGACAGCGATCACCACACCTACCGCCAGGTCATGTTCCTGATCGGCAGCCTGTTCCGCCGACTGGCACCCGGCGACCCGGAGCGGGTGCGCGTCGACGAGGACCGCGAACGGTACATGTGGACGCGGATGCGCGCACACCTCGCCGCCTCCGGGACCGATCCCGCGGACTGCCTCTACGTCTGCGGGGCGTTCCACGCGGCCAGCCGGGTCGCGGAGTTCGGTGTGCACGGAACCGACGGCTTCGAGATCGGCCCCCGCACCGCGACCCCGTGGAGTTACGGCCTCATCCCGTCCAGCCACGCGGCGATCGAGGCCCAGTTCGGGCTCGCCGCGGGTTCCGTGTCGATCGCCGCGACCCAGTGGGCCAAGAACGTCCGTCGTACCCGGGTACGCCCCTTCCGGCTGGCGGGACAAGCGGGACCCCGGCGACCGGCGCAGCCCCGCAAGCCGCCGCCGACCACCCCCGCAGCCGGCGACGCGCTCCCGGACCTGCTCTCCGGCTTCCTCCAGCGCCCGCCCGTCCTCGACGGACTCGACGAGGCCGAACTGCTCGACTGGTCCGTGGAGATCGTGCGCTCCGCACGCCGCAACGGGTACCTCGCCTCCACCGCCGACGCCATCGCCGTGTTCGAGACCTCGATCCTGCTCGCCGGCCTGCGCGACCGGGCCAGACCCACGCCCTACGACTTCCAGGACGCAGCGATCACCTGCATCGAGAAGGACCGGGTGCCCGGGCGGCGCGACGTGCGCCGCCTGGTGGAGATCCTCATGGGCGGCGACCGGATCGGGCGGGTCGGCTACGACGCGCTGCCGCCGCTCGCCCGGGACGTCCACGACCGGCTCGCCCCCCTGGGGCTGAAACCCGAACGCCGCGGAGTGCAGCGGGCCCTGCTGGACATGACCGCGCGACCGGAGCTGGAACGGTGCTCCGACGTGCTGTGGATGCTGCACCGACTGATGCCGCAGGGCGCCGCCCGACCGATCATGGGCGAACGCCGCCTCGGCGAGCGACCGATCCAGGAGTCCTGGGACCTCGCCCTCGGCACCCACCAGCGGGCACTGATCCAACTCGGCTACGAGGGCGTCAGCATCGAACAGGTCCTCGAACAACGCCTCCGACGCGTCGCCCACGACCCGCAGACGACCACCGCGAGCGTCCTCGAAGCCGTCGAGGACGCCACCCTGTACCTGCCCGGCCACCGGCTCGCCGACGAACTGGGCCGGCGCGCCCTGGAAGTCCTGGCGACCGAACGCAGCGTCGACGGCGCACCGGAGGTACTGCGCCGGACACGTCGCCTCCTCGCCCACTACCGGACCGCCCGCCCGATGCTGCCGCCGTGGATCGAGTCCTTCGTCACCACGGGCTACGCCCACTACTGCACCCTGCTGCCCACGGCGTCCACCGCCGAGGACGCGACCGTCCGCCAGGTCTCCGCGATGCTGGGCTTCCTGTTCGGGATGGAGGGCCTGGCCCTCTCGTTGGGCTGTGACCGCCACCAGTTGGAGTTGGCGATCACCCAGTCCCATCCGCAGGAGCCCGCCAAGGTGGCCCTGCTGTGGGCGGCCGAGGTGCACCTGGGGCGGACCTCCCGGGCCGAACTGCGCGCCCGCTGCGACGGCCTGCTGGACAACCCGCTGGTGGTGCCGTCCTACCCGCACTACCTCAGCGGGCTCCTGCACGCACTGGAACCCGTGCCGCAGCTCGCCGACTTCGTCGTCGAGGCGGTGTCGAACGCGTTCGCCCGGCTACCGGACCCGGTGCTCCTGCCCTGGCTACCGACCCTGATCAGTACCCTGCGCGCGGGCGGCACCGAACGGGCGCCGTTGCTGATCCGGGAGGCGGGGCGGACCTTCCCGGGCAAGCTCACCGCCCTGGACGCCTGGGTGCCGCCGTGGCAGAGCGCTCCGGCCGCCCCACCCGTGCTGCCGCCGTCCCAGGGCGGGGCGTCCCTGCTCACCACCCACCCGGCGACCTGCACCGCGATCGCGGCACTCCTGGGCTGCGAGGGGCCCTGGGAGCCGGCCGCTCCCGCCGGAGCGGAGCTCATCGCCCGTCACCCGGACACGGCGAGGGCACTGGAAGTGTTGCTGACGAACGGCTGAGAGCGGCGCCGGCGACACCGGACGTGCGCGGCGGGGGGCCGAGTGGGGGGACCCGACCCCGCCGTCCGGCGACGGCCGAGATTTGTAGCATACTCAGCGGGAATTCGACACGACCGTGAACACGGGGGGCCACTGTGACGTTCGATGCTGCCGTCCTGAGGGGCGTGCGCGGGGCAGGCGCCGGACGCCACAGACCCGTGCCACCGGTGCGGCGGGGCCGCGCCGGATGAGTGACGGTTCCGGCATAGCCCTGACCACCCCGTACCTGGACACGGACGCCGACCAGCTCTGCTTCTCCCTCGACCAGCATCCCCGCGAGGCCCTCGCGGTGCGCGAGCTGACGGTCAGCGGCATCGACGTGCACCTCCGACTGCTGGGTGCGTCCCACCAGGTGTTCGCCGGCCCCGTCCGGGAGACCGTGGCCTGCCTGCCCGGCGCCACGGGGGGCCTGCCCGACACGGTGCGCGCGTTCGACGGCTGGGAGTACCGGTTCGACGCCCGGGTACGGGACTTCACCCCGGAGGAGTTCAGCGACGAGGTGGCCTGGGTCCGCCGGATGTCCGACACCCACCCCCGCGCGCTGTACGGGATCTTCCCCGGCGCCACCGAAGCAGTGACGGCACTGGTCGTGGACCCGCTCGCCGCGGGACTGACCTGGCGCACCTGGCACACCTATCCGCAAAGCCGCCGGATCGTGGCGACGCACACCCGACTTGAGGCCCGATGAAGACCGCACGCCGCATCAGCGCGACGCTCCTCGCCACGGTGGCCCTCGCCGCCTGCTCCGACAGTTCGGAGCCGACCAACGCCGTCCCGTACCGATGGATCACCCAGCAGTACACGCTGGTGCCCGTCGGCTACGTCGACAAGCAGGACCTGCCGTCCGAGGTCGCCGACGAGATAGACGACCACACCTCGGCACAGGACGTGGACACCACCGGCGACACGGTCTTCCTCCGCTACCGGGACGACATCGTTGCCGTCGCCCCCTACCAGCGGGGCAGCCAGATCGAGATCGCGGACTATCGCACCGGCTACCAGCGGTGGAGCGGAAAGCTGCCCTCGACGTGGCCGCACCCGGACAGCAACGAGTTCCGCGGCGGGGGCCCCGGCGCCGGCAAGTAGCCCACCGCCGCCCGTCCGAGCCCCTCAACGACCCCAGCGAAAGGCACCACCGTGGCAGAGATCTTCGAGTCGGCAGGCATCGCCCTGCTCTACGGCCTCGTCGGCTTCGTGGTGATGGCGGTGGGCTTCATCGCCCTCGACCTCGTCACCCCCGGCAAGCTGTTCCACGTGGTGTGGACCGAACGCAACCGCGGGGCGGCCGTCCTCCTCGCCGGCCAGACGATCGCCATCGGCCTGGTCATCGAACAGTCGATCCGGGCCAGCGAATCCGAACAGGGCCTCGGGAACGGACTGGCCAGCACCCTGCTCTACGGGCTCGCCGGGGTCGCCGTCATGACGCTCATCTCCCTCATCGTGGGTCTGATGACCCCGGGCCGCCTGGGCGCCGTCGTCCTGGAGGACACCGGCGACCGCCCGCACCCCGCGGCCTGGGTCCAGGCCGCGATGTACCTGGGTACGGCCTTCATGGTCGGCGCGGCCGTCTCCTGACCACCCCATGAGCACCGACACGGCCCCCCGGACGTCCGCCCCCGCGCCGCCCGCGCACGGGCCCCCGTCACGGGGGGCACGGTTCCTGCTGCTGCTCGCGGTGTTCATCTGCGCAGCCTGCGGCCTGACCTACGAACTGGCGCTGACCGCGCTCGGCAGCTACCTCATCGGCAACTCCGTGATGCAGACCTCCGTGGTCCTGTCCGTCATGGTCTTCGCCATGGGCATCGGTTCGCTGGCCGCCAAACCGCTCCAGAAACGCGCGGTCGGCGGCTTCGCCCTGATCGAGGGGACCCTCGCCCTCGTCGGCGGCCTGTCGGTGCTCGTCCTGTACGTGTCGTTCGCTTGGCTGCGCATCTACATGCCCGCCATGGTGGTGGTGTCGTTCGCGGTCGGACTGCTCATCGGCGCCGAGATCCCGCTGCTGATGACGCTCCTCCAGCGGATCAAACGGCAGGAGGCGGGCAGCGCCGTCGCCGACATGTTCGCGGTCGACTACATCGGCGCCCTGGTCGGCGGACTGGCCTTCCCGTTCCTGCTCCTGCCGGCCTTCGGGCAACTCCAGGGCGCGCTGGTCGTGGGCGCCGTCAACGCCACCGCAGGTGTCGCCGTCGTGCTGTGGATCTTCCGCCACGAGACGCGCCGCATCGTGCGGATCGGTCTGCTCGCGGGCATGACCGCCGTCCTCGGCGTGCTCGGCACGGTGTACGTCCTGGCCGACGAGATCGAGGTCAGCGCCCGTCAGCAGCTCTACCGCGACCCGATCGTCCACGCGGAGACCACGCCCTACCAGGACATCGTGATCACCCGCTCCCGGGCGTTCACCGGGTCCCCGGACACCCGCCTGTACCTCAACGGCGACCTCCAGTTCTCCTCCGTGGACGAGTACCGCTACCACGAGGCGCTCGTCCACCCCGCCCTGTCGAAGAAGCGCGCGTCCGTGCTGATCCTCGGCGGCGGCGACGCACTCGCCCTGCGGGAGGTCCTGCGCTACGACGACGTCGAGCACGTGACGCTCGTCGACCTCGACCCGGCGATGACCCGGCTGGCACGCACCTTCCCGCCGCTCGCCCGACTGAACGACGGAGCCCTCGACGACCCGCGGGTCACGGCCGTGCACGCCGACGCCTTCAACTGGCTGCGGGACGCCACCCGACGCTACGACTCCGTCCTCATCGACTTCCCCGACCCGGACACCGCCGCACTGGCCAAGCTGTACAGCGTGGAGTTCTACCACCTGCTCGGCAAGGTTCTGAACCCGGACAGCCAGGTGCTCGTCCAGGGCGGCTCCCCGTTCTTCGCCCCCAAGACGTACTGGTCGATCGCTGAAACGCTCGCCGAGGCCGGCTACACCACCACGCCCTTCCAGGTCGACGTGCCCAGCTTCGGCAACTGGGGCTTCCTCCTCGCCACCGCGGACACCGACACCCCACCGCCGCTGCGCCTCGCCGCGGACGCCCCGCGGCTGAGGTTCCTGGACGGCCCCGTGCTCAGCGCCTCCACCGTCTTCCCGGTCGACCGCCGTCGCCAGGAGGTGCGGGCGAGCACGCTGATGGACCCCGCGGTCCTGGAGTACACCCGCCACGAATGGCGGAACTACTAGCCCACTCCTCCCGCCCCCTGACCCGTCCCGCCACCGGCGGTGACGGGACGGGACTGCGGTCGTACTAGCCTGTCCGTCATGGAGCTGCGGCAGTTGGAGTACTTCGTCGCGGTGGCGGAGGAAGCGAGTTTCACCAGGGCGGCCGCACGACTGTACGTGGCCCAGTCGGGGGTCAGCGCACAGGTACGGCGACTGGAACGGGAGCTGGGCCACGAACTCCTGGACCGCTCGGGGCGGACCGTGCGGCTGACCGAGGTGGGCGCGGCGGTCCTCGGCCACGCCCGTGCGGTGCTGGACGGGGTGGCCGCCGTGCGGCTCGTCTCCGACGAGTTCGCGGCGCTGGTGCGGGGACGCGTCTCGGTGGGAACGGTGCGCTCCTGCCCGGGGCTCGGCACGCCCGGCGTGCTGGCGGACTTCCACCAGGCCCATCCCGCCGTGGAGATCACCCTGGTGGAGGACGACTCCGACGCCCTGCTGGAGGGCCTCCACACCGGACGGCTCGACGTGGCGGTCGTGGCCCTGACCGCCACCACCCCGCCGGACGTGGAACTGGACGTCTTCGTGGACGAACCCCTCGTCGTCGCGGTCCGCCCCGACGATCCGTTGGCCGGCCGGCGCACGGTCGCGATCGACGCCCTGCGCGACCGGCCCCTGATCAGCCTGCCCCGGGGCACCGGCATCCGCACATGTCTGGACGAGGCGTGCGGCGCCGCGGGGTTCGAGCCCCGCATCGCCCTGGAGACGGGTGATCCCGGGGTGCTGGCCCAACTCGCCGCGCGTGGCCTCGGGCCCGCGGTCCTGCCCGCGTCCTTGGCCGCCGAACACGTCGGAGCACTCGAAGCGATCGGGTTCGCCCCCCCGGGACTGCGCGGCCGCATGGCGATCGCCTGGCGCACGGCCGGGCCGATCGGCCCCGCGGCCAAGGCCTTCCTCCGGCATGCCCGGCTGACCTGGGCGGACTCCACCCCCAGGAGCGGGTACGCCGCTGACTGACCGTCCCCGTTCGCCCAGCAGGATCGCTTCTGGGAGCGAGCAGGACCAGCTCTTGGACTTCTGATCACCTTCCCGCCGAGGATGGTCGAGGCAGCGGAGCCCGGGTCCAACGGCTCCCGAACGGTACGAGGACGAGGACAGTAGACGATGCCCACCGACAACATTCCGCACCCCTTCTCCGACTTGGCGGACGACGTCCGCGGCAATGTGCTCCTCCCCGGTGAGCACGGGTACGACGAGGAACTACGCGGATTCCAGGCCGGGTTCAGCCACCAACCCGCGGTCATCGTCTGCGCGCTCGGCGCCGACGACGTACGGGCTGCCGTCCGGTTCGCCGCCGTACGGGGGATGGCGGTGGCGGTGCAGTCGACCGGGCACGGACTTACGGTGGTCGACCGCGGCGGCCTGCTCCTGAAGACCGACCGGATGACGGAGGTCACCGTCGATCCGGAGACCCGGCGCGCACGGATCGACGCCGGAGCGCGCTGGCACCACGTCGTCGAACGGGCCGAACCGTACGGACTGGCCCCGCCCAGCGGCTCAGCCGGACACGTCGGTGTGGTGGGTTACACCCTCGCCGGAGGCATGGGCCTACTGGCCCGTGAGTTCGGCTACGCGGCCGACCACGTGCGCGCACTCGACGTCGTCACCGCCGACGGCGAACTGCGCGAGGTCACGGCCGCCAGCGAGCCCGACCTGTTCTGGGCGCTCCGCGGCGGGCGCGACAACTTCGGCATCGTCACCAGCCTGGAGATCGACCTCCAATCGGTCTCCCGCGTCTACGGTGGTGGGCTGTTCTTCGACTCCGAGCACGCCGCGGCGGTGATGTCCTTCTTCCGTGAGTGGACGTCCCGAGTGCCGGACAGCATGACCGCTTCCCTGGGCATGATCGGCTACCCGCCGATGCCCTCCCTTCCCGAGGTCCTGCGCGGTCGGCACGTGGTGCACGTACGGTTCACCACGACCGACCTGACCGGCGGTCCGGATCTGGTGCGCCCCTGGTTGGACGTCGCTCCCGTGCTCCTCGAACACCTCGGTGAGCTGCCCTACCGGGAGACGGGTTCCATCTACCGGGAACCGGACTTCAGCCACCCCTACGACGGCAACAGCGTGCTGCTGAGCGAGCTGGACCCGGCCGTCCTCGAAGCGGTCCGTCAACTGGCGGGTGCGGACGCCCCCGTGGGGTGCATCGTGGACCTCCGTCACCTGGGCGGAGCCCTGTCGCGCCCACCCGAGACGCCGAGCGCCCTGAGCTTCCGGGACGCCGCGTACGTCCTGCGGATCCTGTCCGTACCCGACGGGCAGAACCTCGCGGACGTACGTGCCGTGCACCGACGCCTCGACGACGCGGTCCGGCCCTGGACCGTGGGCCGCTCGCTCAACTTCGTCTACGGAGAGCGGGCCGCGGACGAGTTCCGGTCCGAGTTCTACGAGAAGCCGGTTCTCGACCGTCTCGCCGCGCTCAAGGCCGTCTACGACCCCGCCAATGTCTTCCGCCGCAACCAGAACATCGAGCCGGCGGTGTGACCCGCCGGTCCGTTCGACGGGCCTCCCGCTGGATCGAGCCGGTTCCGTCACCGGTGGGCGGCTCGACGCGGATCAGACCGACTGCACCAGTCGGATGTACCGTGACCAGTCCCAGAGCGGCCCCGGGTCGGTGTGGTCTGCTCCCGGCACCTCGTTGTGGCCGATGATGTGCCGTCTGTCCCGCGGGATGCCGTACTTCGCGCAGAGGGTTGCGGTCAGCACGGCCGAACTCTGGTAGAGGGTGTCGGTGAAGTACTCGGGCCGGTCGACCCAGCCCTCGTGCTCGATTCCGATGCTCCGTGTGTTGTACGTCCAGTTCCCCGCGTGCCAGCCGATGTCGCGTTCGCGGACGCACTGGGCGACGTGCCCGTCCTCGGAGCGCACCACGTAGTGGGCGGACACCTTCTTCGAAGGGTTCTGGAAGATCGCCAGCGTGTCCAGCCAGGTCTCCTGGGTCACATGGACGACGACCCGATCGATGGCGTGGCTGCTCGGGCGGTTCGACGCGGTGTAGTTGGACGTGCTCGCGGGCGCGGGCTGCGCGGTCGGGTAGTCGACTGCCTGGGGGCGCGCGAAGGCACGGGACGAGGGGAGCAGGGTCGTGGGGATCGCCGCGAGGGCGGCTCGGTTCAGTAGGCGGCGTCGGCTCGGCTCACCCGGGGGCCGTTGCATGACTCTCCTGTCTCTGCGGTTGCGGTGAGCATGGATGGGGAGCGGGGACGGTCGGTGCGTGGGCGACGCCCACGGTGTGATCACCCTGGTGGCAGCGGTCGAGCCCCTACCCGTGCGTCAACCCCGTACGTGGCGACGGGAGTGCGGTGCGCGGCGGGGCCACCGAGCCGGATGCCTTCGGGTCAGTGGGCCGAACGGTCGGAGCGGGGGAGGGTGGCGGCTATCTCCCGCAGTCTGGTGTGCAGACCCCGGTGAGTCTCCCGCACCGGCAGCCACTCCTTGCGGATCTTCGCGACACAGGTGTAGTTGGTGTCGCAGACGTTCGCCACGGGCGACTCGACCGTCTGGGTGAGGAACTGGTAGGCGTCGAGTTCACTGAATCCGTAGTCCCGCACCAGCCACTGCACCAGGTCGAGTTGGGAGATGCGGAAGGCGTCCTCCAACGGGCGGGCCGAGCCGGTGGAGATCAGGTGGGAATCCGATTCGAGCCGCGGCCAGGGAGTGGACACCCCCTTGAGCAGTTCCACGATGACCACCGTGTTCATGGCGCACTCGACGGCGACCCCGCAGGTCTCGCCCTCCCCTTGTCGGGCGTGACCGTCGCCGAGGCTCAGCAGCGCACCTTCGACGTTGACCCCGAGGTAGCAGGTGACGCCCGCGCGCATCTCCGGGGTGTCCATGTTCCCGCCGTGCGCGCCCGGAGCCAGGGCCGAGCGCACCTCCAGATGGGCGGGTGCGACCCCGACGGTGCCGTGCATGGGTTCCATCGGCAGGGCGATCGCGATGTCGCTGTCCTTGGCGCGGAACTGCGCGGTCCGCCGGGCCCGGTCGAGCTCCCAGATCCAGACGGTCTCCGGCAACGGCGCCTGCAACGAGGCCGTCGAGGACGTGGAGGTGAGCGCTCCGAACAGGGGCACCGTCGTCGATGCCGCCCAGTCCCGAGCGGGGTCGATCGACACGAAGTGCACCGCCACCGTGTCACCGGGCTCCGCACCCTCCACGTAGAAGGGCCCGGTCTGCGGATTGAGGTAGGGGAACTCGCACACCTGGGAGACGAGGTCCTTGTCCGACCGCACCCGGCCGCCGAAACAGTCCTCGGTGAAGAGGTCCAGCACCGTTCCGGGGGTGATGCGTGCGAACGGGGCGGCGCCACCGAACGTCCAGGCGTAGTCGCCCGGCTCGGGACGGACCGTGATCATCCGGGGGTCGCTCATCGCGGCGCTGCTCCTCTTGCTCTGCGAGGGCCACAGGGGTCGCCTCGTCTGCTGCAAAGGTACGACTCCCGAAGATCGGAGCGGAAGCCCCGACGAGACATCTGTGGGTGTTGATGAAAATGTGGATAACTCCGGCACTCTAAAGAGTGAATGAGGAGGCCGGCGCCTCGCGCCTCGCCCCGACACCACGGTGTCCAGGGGGCTCGGCGCGGGGCGTCACTCGGTGCCGAGCGCCGCCGCGAGGGCGGTCGCGGGGTCCTTCGCCGCGCTTCCGGCGGGCACCCAGTGACCGCCGTCCTCCCGGAACGGCCACCACCGGCCGTCTCCGTCGACCCGGAGTTGCGCACGTCCGTCCGCCGTGGTCCAGCGGCTGCCCTCGTTGCGCAGCGCGGGGCGCTCGTCCTCCTCCCACGCGGAGTCCACCGTCGCCCTCGCCCGAGCCCGTGCCTCGGGGGTGAGCGTGTGCTCCCGCTCCCAAGCGGTCACGGCCTCGACGCCTCCGTAGTGCCAGGCACGCACCGCCAGCGCCAGCTGTTCGTCGGTACGACCGGAAGCCGTCGCCAGGCGGCCCAGCGCCTCCCTGCCCGGCTCGCCCGCGGCCAGTCGCACGGCGTCCTGCTCCAGTGCCGTGGCGGGGACGGGCCGATCCGCGTGGTGCGGTGACAGCGCCTCAGCGAGCAGCCGGTGGGCCTCCTGGGCCGTCTGGAGCGCGAGGAACTCCAGGGCCTCCGGCCGGACGGCCGGCGCGGGGCTCGTCTCGACGTCCAGGGCGGGCGGCGATCCCGGGTTTGCGGGCAGGCCGGGCGGCTCGGGCAGCGGGGGCAGGACGAAGCCCGCCGCGAAGGCCTCGACGGCGTCCACGCCCACCGCGGCGCCCGCGTCTTCCCCCGGGTCCTCGGCCGCTGCGCGCAGGACGCTCCGCACCTGCAACTCGTCCAACACCCTGCGCTCCCCGCGTCCGCGCAGCAGCAACAGGACGAAGGGGTCCTCATCCAGGATCCGCCCCATCTGGTACGACAGCGCGGCCGTGTGCGCACACTGGTCCCACGCGCCGCAGTCGCACTCCGGCTCCAGATCGCCGATCCCCGGCAGGAGCTCCACCCCCGCCGTCGCCGCGTCCTCGACCAGGTGGGGCGGCATGTCACGGTCGAGCAGGGCGGCGATGTGCGCCGCGCGGTCCACCGTCATGTCCAGCAGCCGGTCCCACTCGTCGTCCCGGAGTTCCTGGATCAGCACGTCCGACCGGTGGGCGGTGCCGTCGCGATCCCGCACCACGCCGATGATCCTGCCCGGGCGCACCGTCACCGCGCCCACGGCACCTGCACGCGCGAGTGCCCGCCCGGCCTTCAACTGCCCCGGGTCCAGTGCGGTGTCCTCCAGCGCCCGGAGCCACGCCTGGCCCCACCAGGTCAGGGCGAAACCCCTGCCCCGGGTGGGGGGCAGCGTGGCGAACGTCCGCTCCTCCCCGTCCGCCGGGGAGACCCCGTCCTCGTTCGTACGCATACCGTCCGCCTCCGCGTCCTCGTGGTGACTGCTTCTCCCGTACGCTCCGTCGAACCCCCCGGCGGAACTCACTGCGGACCTCCCCGCAAGGTCACCAGATCCGCCAGCGCGGCGTCGGAGAGTTCGGTCAGCGACGATTCGCCGCCGCTGAGGACCGATTCCGCCAACTCGTGCTTGCGCACCAGCATCCGCGCGATCCGGTCCTCGATCGTGCCCTCGGCGATCAGCCGGTGCACCTGCACGGGCCGGGTCTGCCCGATGCGGTACGCACGGTCCGTGGCCTGCGCCTCCACGGCGGGGTTCCACCACCGGTCGTAGTGCACGACGTGCTCCGCGCGCGTGAGGTTGAGGCCGGTACCGGCGGCCTTCAAGGACAGCAGGAACACCGGCACCGCGCCCTCCTGGAAGCGGGCGACCATGGCCTCGCGCTCCGCCACCGGGGTGCCCCCGTGCAGGAACTGGGTGGCCACCCCGCGCCCCGCGAGATGCCGCTCCAGGAGCCGCGCCATCTGCACGTACTGGGTGAACACCAGAACGCCCGCACCCTCCGCCAGGATCGAGGAGAGCAGTTCGTCCAGCAGCTCCAGCTTGCCGGAGCGCCCCTCGATGCGGGGCTCGTCCTCCTTGAGGAACTGGGCGGGGTGGTTGCAGATCTGCTTCAGCCCGGTCAGCAGCTTCACGATCATTCCCCGGCGGGCCATGCCCTCGGCACTGGCGATCTCCGCGAGAGCCTCGCGCACCACCGCCTCGTACAGTCCCGTTTGTTCCGGGGTCAGGGACACCGCACGGTCGGTCTCCGTCTTCGGCGGCAGCTCCGGGGCGATGCCGGGGTCGGACTTGCGCCGGCGCAGCAGGAAGGGCCGCACCAGCGCCCCGAGCCGTTCGGCCGCCTGCGGGTCGGCACCGGACTCCACCGCGCGGGCGTAGCGGCTGCGGAACGTGGCCAGCCGACCGAGCAGACCGGGAGTCGTCCAGTCGAGGATCGCCCACAGTTCGGAGAGGTTGTTCTCGACCGGGGTGCCGGTGAGGGCCACCCGTGCGCCCGCGCCGATGGTGCGCAGTTCCCTGGCGGTCGTCGAGTACGGGTTCTTCACGTGTTGTGCCTCGTCGGCGACGAGCAGTCCCCAGGACACGCTGCCGAGCCGCGCCGCGTCGAGGCGCATGGTGCCGTACGTGGTGAGGACGAACTCGCCGTTCGCGAGCGACTCCAACGAGCGCTGGGCGCCGTGGTACCTGCGCACCGGGACGCCGGGCGCGAACTTCTCGATCTCACGCTGCCAGTTGCCCATCAGGGACGTCGGGCAGACCACGAGCGTGGGGCCCGCGGACTCCGCTTCCCGCTGGCGGTGCAGGTGCAGCGCGATCACGGTGATCGTCTTGCCCAGCCCCATGTCGTCGGCGAGGCAGGCCCCCAACCCCAGCGAGGTCATGTGGGCCAGCCAGGTGAGCCCCCGCAGCTGGTAGTCGCGCAAGCGGGCCGCGAGCGCCTCGGGCGGGTCCACAGGGGGCATCCCCTCCGGATCGGACAGCCGTTCACGCAGCCCCTTCAGCCAACCCGTGGCCTCCACCCGCACGGTCTGCCCGTCGACCTCCGCGGCGCCCGTCAGAACGGCGCTGAGCGCGTTCACCGGGGACACCTCGTGGTCCTGCCGGGCCCGCGCACGTCCCGCCTCGACGGGGTCGACGAGGACCCACTGGTCACGAAGCCGCACCATCGGGCGCTTCGCCTCGGCGAGTTGGTCCAGTTCCGCTCTGCTCAGCGGACGCTCGCCCAGGGCGAAGCGCCAGTCGAACGCGAGCAGGGCATCGGCGGACAGGAAGGACGGGGCGCCGGACTCGCCGCGGCTCCGGCCCGTGGCGTCCACCGGCGGGCCGATCACGGCACGCGTGGTGAGTCGGTGCGCCAACTCCCGCGGCCAGTGCACCTCCACCCCCACGAGGGCGAGGTCACGCGCCCCGGTGCCGAGCAGGTCGATGACCTCCTCGTCCATGAGGTCGACGGCGTCCGGCACGCTGGCCGACAGCAGCGGGGCGAGAGGCGTCCAGGCACGCGTGGCCCGGCGCAGTGCCAGCAGCACGTCCATCCGGGCCTGGGGGCCGAGGACCGCGGATCCACCGGCGGCCGACCAGATGTCGGCCGCGTCCACGATCACGGTGGGATCGCCGGCGCTGTGGGCCTGGAGCACGGCACGGAACGCGATGGGAGCCGTGTCGGGATCGGTCGGCGTCAGCCCGGGAACCTCCACCCTCAGGGAGATGCGCACCCCCGCGTCATGTGCTGCCGCCACGTCCGCGGCCCAGCTCCGGAGCTCGGGCAACCGACGTCGTTCGGGAGCCGCGAAGGGTGCCGAACCGGCGGCGGACACGGCAGCGGGGGAGCGGGGCAGCGCGTCGGCCACCGCACCGAGGAAGGCCCACAGGTGCTCCTCGGGCTCGGGCAGGTGCAGTGCCTCGCCCGCGTACACCGGCAGGGCATGGGCGGCCGGTGGCATCGAGGCGGCCAACTCGCGCACCCGCTGGGCGTCCTGGGCGCCGAGCGGGCCGAACCGCCAGGTGTCGTGGTCGTCCGGGTCCAGGCCGGGCAGCAGGAGGCCCCGGGCCGCGAAGTGGAGGGCCAAGAGCGTCGCGCCGCCCCAGAAGGCCGTGGTGGGGTGTGCGCCGTCCAGGGCACGGGCGCGGGTGAGGAACGGCAGTGCCGCGGGGACGGTGAGCATGCGCGCGGGTACGTCGACCGCGAGGGCACCGCCCTCGTGGGGTACCACGACGGTCAGGTCCGCGGTCCGTCCCGGGAGTGTGTCCGGCAGCGGGTCCCCCGAGGGGCACCAGAAGGCGACCTGCTGCGCTCCGGGAAGGTCGGAGGGCACGAACACCGTGGTCAGGCCAGCGAGACCGGAGGTCACGTCCCCCGACGTCGAGGGGATGCTCTGCACCACCAAGGCACACTCCTCAAATTTGATTAGAAGGCAAGCGGCCTATTGTAGATCGTCGAACGTCATTCCGCTCGAATGTCAATAGTGGTATGCGTCACGTTGTGGGTGGGGTGTGGTCAACCCCCCTACGGCCGGAGGGAACTCCCCCGGAGGGGACGGGTGGTGGCCGCATGGTCACCCGGAGGGTCCGAACCGTACGTTTCACCAGGTCAACCCTTCGTAGACCGGAGAATCCCATGCCCGAGGCCGCTGTACCCGTCGTGGAACCGCAGGCGGGCGCACCCGACAGGACATCCGAACCCAGCGAGTTCACCCCCTTGCTCCGTGACGTCCGGGCCCAGGGGCTGCTCGACCGCCGCGCGGGGTGGTACACGGTGGTCATCGCGGTCAACGCGCTCCTGTTCGGTGCCGTCGTCACCGGGGTGATCGTCACGGGGGACTCCTGGTGGAGCCTCGCGTTCGCGCCCGCACTGGCGCTCGTGTCGGCCCGCACGGCCTTCATCGGCCACGATGCCGGCCATGCCCAGATATCCTCCGACAAGCGCATCGGTCGGGCCGTGGGCCTCGTCCACGGCAACCTCATGTTGGGCATGAGCTACGCGTGGTGGAACGACAAGCACAACCGGCACCACGCCAACCCGAACCACATCGACAAGGACCCCGACGTGGTCGCGGACGTCCTGGTCTTCACCAGTCACCAAGCGAGGCTGCGCGTGGGGTTCCGGCGTTGGCTCACCCGCCACCAGGCGTGGCTCTTCTTTCCGCTGACCCTCCTCGAAGGGCTGGCCCTCAAGGTGTCCGGCTTCCGGGACCTGCGGCGGCAGAACGCCGGGGAACGTCGGGTCGAGGGGGCGCTGCTCGTCGGGCACGTCGCCGGCTACGCGGCGCTCTTGTTCGGCGCCATGCCGCCGGGCAGGGCCCTGGCCTTCGCCGCCGTCCACCAGGCGTTGTTCGGCCTGCACCTGGGCATGGCGTTCGCCCCCAACCACAAGGGCATGGAGATGCCCGACCCCGAGGGCGAGCGCTGGGGCCACCTGCGCCGACAGGTGCTGACCTCCCGCAACGTCCGGGGCGGCCGGCTCACCGACTGGTTCCTCGGCGGACTGAACTACCAGATCGAGCACCACCTCTTCCCCAGCATGCCGCGCCCGCACCTGAAGTTCGCCCAGCCCCTGGTCAGGGAGCACTGCCGGCGGGTGGGCATCCCCTACGCGGAGACCGGGCTCATCGCGTCGTACCGCCAGGCCCTGCGCCACATGCACGACGTGGGCGAGCCCCTCAGGGTGGGATGAGGGGTGGGCCTCAGGGGCGGCTCAGGGTCGGGGGACGGAACTGCGCGGGCGATCAGGTCGTTCTGTTCTGTGGGAATCGACAGGCGCTGTGAAGAAGGAGGCGACACGGATGTCGAAGCGAGCGAAGATCGCAGCCGGTGGTGTGGCGGTCGGACTCATCCTGTGGATCTGGCTGCCGTTCTGGGCGGTCCTCCTGATCGTCCTGGGAGTGCCCGCCGCCGCGTACCTGGCGCTGGATCCCTCCCAGCGCCGCAGGCTGCGACGGGTGAGCCGCAAGGAGTTGGGGCGCTGAGCCGCCGAGCGGGACCGCGACGTCCGGCCCCGCGCCCCGGGGCCGTGGCGCGTTCGGGAACCTCGCCCGGTCATGGCCGGCGGAGCGGTCGCCCGCCCGGGGTGGCCAGACGCCGGGCGTCAGCCCGGTCTCCCGGCCGGGACCTGCGGCGCTGCCGGACCCGAGCGGCTGACGGGGCGCACACCGCCTGGCGTGCGCCCCGGATCAGTCAGTCCGCCACGCCCTCGTAGCCGATCACCTTCTCGATGTGCAAGCGGACCAGGAGTTCCCCGGGCACGCCGTTGCGGGCGGCGAACTCCTCGGCACGGTCCGCGCCCATGTAGCGGCCGCCGATGCGCCCGGCCCAGAGGCGCAGCTCGTCGAGGTCCTCCGACAGGCTGACGCGGCCCTGGACGATGACGAAGGCGAACGGAGGCCGGTCGTCGTCCACACACAGCGCGACACGCTTCTCGTTGGCCAGGTTTCGCCCCTTGACAGTCTCCTTCCCCGTGTTGAAGACCAGTTCGTCGCCGTCCAGGACGAACCAGATCGGTGCGATGTGCGGGCTTCCGTCAGCCCGAACCGTTGAAAGCTTCCCGGTGCGCGTGCCCTGCGAAACGAAGGCCCTCCACCGCTCGTCGGTCATCTTCTGTGCCATGTGGCCATCCTGCTTGCCCAGGGGCCAAGGGTGGGGAAGGCTTGCGGAAAGGAGTCTCCGGTCGGCGGGTGGGAAGGCCGGGAGCATGGGGAGCGGGGAGAGCGCGACGATGGGCCAGAAGACGGGACTGAGTTGGCTGCTGGACGACCTGATCGACCGGGTCGAACACGTCAGGCACGTGCTGGTCCTCTCCAGCGACGGGCTGGTCACCGGTGCCAGCACGGCACTGCCTCGTGAGGACGCCGAACACCTCGCCGCGGTGGCGTCCGGTCTGCACAGCCTCGCCAAGGGATCGGGCCGGCACTTCGGGGCCGGTAGGGTGCGCCAGACGATGATCGAGTTCGACGGAGCGGTGATGTTCGTGACGGCCGCGGGGGAAGGCAGCTGCCTCTGCGTCCTGAGCACGGCCGAGGTCGACATCGGTCAGGTCGCGTATGAAATGACGCTGCTCGTGAACCGCGTCGGGGAGCACCTCGGGGTGGGGGCCCGGTATCCGGAGCGCACGTCCATAGTCGACAGATGAGCGCACAGCTTCGCGCGAACCCCCTCTGACCTGCGAAGAGTCAACATCCCGGGAAGTTATCCACAGGCCCGGCGGGATGAGGGCGATTCGCGCTACGGTTTCTCCCGAGAGACCAGCGTCACATCACGGGGGAAGTGCCACATGAAGCAGAACGTCATGACGCCCATCGCCGACCGACCGTTCGGACGTGTTCTACTCGGCCTGCCGGCACCAGCAGCCGTGCCCCGGACCGAGAAGCAGGCTCCTCCCACGCTCGCACCGACGCACGCAGCCAGGGAACTCGTCCTCCTGCGTGCCGAATTCGAACTCGCGGTGCGGCTCGGCCGGATCCACACGGTGCGCGGGAACGGTCCCGGAGAACGACGGGTCACCCGCGCGGAGATCGACCGGATCCGCACCCGACCGGGCTTTCCCGCGGCCCTGCGCGCACAGGTCAAGACCGTCGGCACGGCCGAGGCCGCGGCCCTCCTCGACATCACCACCGCCCGCTTCACCAGGCTCGCACGGCTGGGCAGGCTCACCCCCGTACTCCACTACCGCAACCGCTACCGGGTGGTCGTCTGGCGCTACCTCGCCGAGGAAGTGGCAGGGTTCGCGGCCCACCCCGAGCACCGTGCCCTCCTCACCGGTCGGACGCCCGCCCCGCTCAGGCAACAGCTCGACGCAGGACTGGACTCCCGGGCCCGCAACTGGCGAGCCCGGTGCCACGAAAGCCTCCTGGGACTCGCGGACGGCCCCTGGGAGAGCGCGGCGGTGAGCGCCGCCTTCCTGAACGACGAACAGCTCGCGGACACGGTCCCCGACCCCGACGAGCGAGCACGCATCCACGACCTGCGGCCCGGGCGCCCCGCCACCACGACGGGGAACCGGTACGCGGCCTCCCGTTCCCCCGACCTCATGACCGCCGAGACCGAGGAGGAGATCCGCGGGTACCAAGCCCACCTGCGCCTCTGCCTCCGAGACGCCCGCGAGCGGAACCCCGGCTGCCCGGACGCAGACCCACCCGTGACACAGGGGCCGAGGCCGTGTCGAACGCCTCGGGCCACGACCGTCGTCGGCACCTCATCGACCGGCTGCGGTGCCGGATCGGAACCGCAGCGGCCCACCTCTTCGTCGCTCGGCCGTCAGAAGGGAAGGACCCGCCGTGCCCTCGGGCCACTCACCACTGTCCGACATCCGTGACCCGGACCACGGCCCTGCCCTCGGAGTCGGAGGCGGCCAGGTCGACCTCAGCGCTGATGCCCCAGTCGTGATCGCCGTTGGGGTCGGCGAAGGCCTGCCGGACCCGCCACAGCCCGTGCGGGACGTCCTCCTCGATCGACAACAGCTTCGGCCCGCGCGCATCGGGGCCGGTACCCAGATCGTCGTACTCGTCCCAGTAGCGGTCCATCGCCTCGCCCCAGGCATCCGCGTCCCAGCCCGAGTCCGCATCCAGCGCACCCAACTCGTCCACGTGGTCGAGGGCCGCCAACTCCACGCGACGGAACAGCGCATTGCGCACCAGCACCCGGAACGCCCGCGCATTGGCCGTCACCGGCTTCACCTGATCGGCACGCTCCTGCGCCTCCTCCGCCGTCATCTCCTCCGGATTGGCCAACTGCTCCCACTCGTCGAGCAGACTGGAGTCCACCTGACGGACCAGTTCACCGAGCCAGGCGATGAGATCCTCAAGATCCTCCGACTTCAGGTCGTCGGGCACGGTGTGGTCGAGCGCCTTGTACGCACTCGCCAGATACCTGAGGACGATGCCCTCGGTACGCGCCAACTCGTACAGCGACACGAACTCCGTGAAGGTGAGGGCCCGCTCGTACATGTCACGGATTACCGACTTCGGCGACAGCGGGTGATCACCCACCCACGGGTGGCTGAGCCGATAGGTGTCGTATGCATGGAAGAGCAACTCGTCGAGCGGCTTGGGGTACGACACGTCGAGGAGCCGCTCCATGCGCTCCTCGTACTCGACGCCGTCCGCCTTCATCGCGGCGATCGCCTCACCGCGGGCCTTGTTCTGCTGCGCGGCGAGGATCTGCCGGGGGTCATCGAGGGTGGACTCGACCACGGAGACCATGTCGAGCGCATAGGACGGCGACTCCGGGTCGAGCAGCTCGAACGCGGCGAGGGCGAACGTGGACAAGGGCTGGTTGAGCGCGAAGTCCTGCTGGAGGTCGACGGTCAGCCGGACGATGCGACCCTCCGCATCCGGCTCGTCCAGTTTCTCCACGATGCCGCCGTCCAACAGCGACCGGTAGATCGCGATGGCGCGCCGAATGTGCCGCAGCTGCTGCTTGCGGGGCTCGTGGTTGTCCTCCAGCAGGTGTCGCATCGCGTCGAAGGCGTTGCCCGGCCGGGCGATCACGGACAGGAGCATGGTGTGCGTCACCCGGAAACGCGAGGTCAAGGGCTCGGGCTGCGCGGCGACCAACCGGTCGAAGGTCGCCTCCGTCCACGCCACGAACCCCTCCGGAGCCTTCTTGCGCACCACCTTGCGACGCTTCTTGGGATCGTCCCCCGCCTTCGCGAGCGCCTTCTCGTTCTCGATCACGTGCTCCGGGGCCTGGGCCACCACGAGTCCGGCCGTGTCGAAGCCCGCCCGCCCGGCGCGACCCGCGATCTGATGGAACTCACGTGCGCGCAGCGTCCGCACCCGGCTCCCGTCGTACTTGGTGAGAGCGGTGAACAGGACCGTGCGAATGGGCACGTTCACTCCGACGCCCAACGTGTCCGTACCGCAGATCACCTTCAACAGGCCCGCTTGGGCCAGCTTCTCCACCAGCCGCCGGTACTTGGGCAGCATCCCCGCGTGATGCACCCCGATGCCGTGCCGAACGTAGCGCGACAGGTTGCGGCCGAACTTCGTCGTGAACCGGAAGTTCCCGATGAGCTCGGCGATCCGGTCCTTCTCCTCACGCGAACACATGTTGATGCTCATGAGGGCCTGCGCCCGCTCCACCGCCTGTGCCTGGGTGAAGTGCACGATGTACACCGGCGCCTGTTTCGTCGCCAGCAACTCGGTCAAGGTGTCCGTGAGCGGGGTCAGACGGTACTCGTACGACAGCGGCACGGGGCGCGTCACGGACCGGACCACCGCCGTGGCACGACCCGTCCGGCGGGTCAGGTCCTCCTCGAACATCGACACGTCGCCGAGGGTCGCCGACATGAGAACGAACTGCGCCTGCGGCAGTTCCAGCAGGGGAATCTGCCACGCCCAGCCGCGATCGCCCTCGGCGTAGAAGTGGAACTCGTCCATGACCACCTGGCCGACGTCCGCGTTCCTGCCGTCGCGCAGCGCGATCGAGGCGAGCACCTCCGCCGTGCAGCAGATGATCGGAGCGTCGGAGTTGACCGAGGCGTCACCGGTCAGCATGCCGACGTTCTCGGTGCCGAAGATCTTGCACAGCTCGAAGAACTTCTCCGAAACGAGCGCCTTGATCGGCGCCGTGTAGAACGTGACCTCGTCGCGCGCCAGCGCCGCGAAGTGCGCGCCCGCCGCGATCATGCTCTTGCCCGACCCGGTCGGCGTCGACACGATCACGTTCGCCCCGGAGACGACCTCGATCAGGGCCTCCTCCTGATGCGGGTAGAGCGTGATCCCGCGCGTCGTTGCCCACGACTCGAATGCTTCGTAAAGGGCGTCGGGGTCGGCGGACTGCGGCAGCTGAGCGATGAGGGTCACACGCCTATCTTGCCTGGCTCCGACCCCGATCACGGAATCGCATGACCGTACGAAGATCGCTAACGCTACGCTGATGCGCGCCGACACGACGTCAGCGCCCGCGGACGGCCCCTCCCGCTCAGGAAGGGACCATCCGGATCCGGGACGACCCCCGGGCACGAGACCGCGGCACACCAGAACCACGAACAACAGGAACAAAGGGGCGGGGCACCACCATGATGGGACCGGCACACTCCCTGTCAGGAGCGGCAGCCTGGCTGGGGGTGGGAGCCGCGGCGGCAGCGGCAGGTCACACCATGCCCTGGCCGGTTCTGCTCACCGGCGCACTGATCTGCGCGGGCGCCGCGCTCGCCCCGGACCTCGACCACAAGGCCGCGACGATATCGCGAGCCTTCGGCCCGGTCTCCCGGGCCCTGTGCGAGATCGTCGACCGGCTCTCCTACGCCGTCTACAAGGGGACCCGGAAGCCAGGCGACCCCCGACGCTCCGGCGGGCACCGCACCCTGACCCACACCTGGCTCTGGGCCGTCCTGATCGGCGGAGGCGCCTCGGCGCTCGCGATCACGGGGGGACGGTGGGCGGTCCTCGCCCTGCTGTTCGTCCACCTGGTCCTCGCGATCGAGGGCCTGCTCTGGCGGGCCACCCGCGGCCAGGGCGCCGACGTCCTCGTATGGCTGCTCGCAGCAACGAGCTCCTGGATCCTCGCCGGCGTACTGGACCGCCCGGGCAACGGCGCGGACTGGCTGTTCACCGCCCCCGGTCAGGAGTACCTGTGGCTCGGGCTGCCGATCGTGCTCGGTGCCCTGGTCCACGACCTCGGCGACGCGCTCACCGTGTCCGGCTGCCCGGTCCTGTGGCCGCTCCCGATAGCCGGGAGGCGCTGGTACCCACTGGGCCCGCCGAGGTTCATGCGGTTCCGCGCGGGCAGCTGGGTCGAGGTGAAGGTGCTCATGCCCGCGTTCATGCTGCTCGGAGGCGTGGGCGGTGCCGTGGCGCTGAACGTCATCTGACAGCCGGTGCGCCGGCCCCCTCGAAGATCGGGAGGACCGGCGCACCGACGGACGGGCACCGCTCGGTGCCCCACACCGTCAGCCGTGCCAGGAACGCCACAGGGCCGCGTACGTGCCGCCCGCGGTGACCAGCTCGTCATGGCTGCCCAGCTCCGCGATCCGGCCCTGCTCCACCACGGCGATCACATCGGCGTCGTGCGCCGTGTGCAGCCGGTGGGCTATCGCCACGACGGTCCGGCCTTCCAGCACGTTGGCCAGCGACCGCTCCACCTCACGTGCGGACCGCGGGTCGATCAGCGAGGTCGCCTCGTCCAGCACCAGGGTGTGAGGGTCCGCCAGCACCAGTCGGGCCAGTGCGACCTGCTGGGCCTGCGCCGGAGTCAGCGCCACGCCCCCCGAGCCCACCTCGGTGTCCAACCCGTCCGCCAGTGATGTGGCCCAGGCGTCCGCGTCCACGGCTTCCAAGGCCGCCCACAACGCGTCGTCCTGCGCACCGGTACGCGCCAGCCGCAGGTTGTCGCGGAGCGTTCCCACGAAGACGTGGTGCTCCTGATTCACGAGGGCCACATGGGAACGCACCCGCTCCGCGGGCATCCGGGACAACTCGGCCCCGCCGAGGGTGATCGCACCCGAGCCCGGCGCGTAGATGCCGGCCAGCAACCGACCCAGGGTGGACTTGCCCGCCCCCGACGGTCCGACGAGGGCCACCCGGGTACCGGGCTCGACCTTGATCGACACGTCACGGAGCACGTCGACCCCCTCGCGGTACCCGAACCGGACGTGGTCGGCGTGGACCGTACGGCCCCCGGGAACCACCGAGGCGTCGCCCGCGTCGGGCTCGATGTCCCGCACGCCCACCAACCGGGCCAACGACACCTGGGCCACCTGGAGCTCGTTGTACCAGCGCAGGATCAGCGCGACGGGGTCCACCATCATCTGGGCGAGGAGCGCACTGGTCGTGAGCTGCCCGACCGTGATCCAACCGTTGAGGACGAACACACCGCCCACCATCAGCACGGAGCACAGCACGGTGATGTGCGTCAGGCTGATGACCGGGAACAGGATCGAGCGCAGCCACAGCGTGTAGCGCTCCCACGCGGTCCACTCGGCGACCCGGCGGTCGGACAGCTCCACCCGCCGTCCGCCCAGACGGTGCGCCTCCACGGTGCGCCCCGCGTCGACGGTCTCGGCGAGTGCGCCGGCGACGGCCGCGAGGCCGGCGGCCTCCGAGCGGTACGCCTGCGGGGCCCGCTTGAAGTACCACCGGGCCCCCACGACCAACAGGGGCACCGCGAGGAGGACCGCCGGAGCCAGCGGGGGAGCGGTGACGGCCAACCCACCGAGCAGCAGTGCCACCCAGACCGCACCGATCGCGAGCTGGGGAACCGCTTCACGCATCGCGCTGGAAAGACGGTCGATGTCGGTGGTGATGCGTGACAGCAGATCACCCGTCCCCGCCCGCTCCAGCACCCCGGGCGGCAGCCGCACGGCCCGGACGAGGAAGTCCTCCCTGAGGTCCGCGAGCATCCGCTCGCCGAGGACCGCACCGCGCAGCCGGACCTGTTGGATGAAGAGCGCCTGGACGAGGAGCGCGAGGGCGAAGAACCCCACCGTCGGGCCGACCCGCAACTCCTGCAACGTGGCGCCGCCCTCGGAGAGCTGTTCGACCAGCGAACCGAGCAGATAGGGCCCGACCATCGAGGCGATCACGGCTATGGAGTTCACCGTGACCAGGACCAGGAACGCCACCCGGTGCCGGCGCGCCAACTCGCCGACGTAGGCACGTACGGTGCTGGGCCCACCGACCGGCAAGGTGCTCGCCGTCGTCGGAGCAGCAGGGTCATGGGTGGGGGGCGCGACGCCGATCATGCCTTCTCCTCCATCTCGCGGGTGACCACGGCCCGGTACCGGGGCTCCCCGTCCAACAGCTCCCGGTGCGTGCCGACGGCCGCCACCGCACCCTCGTGCACCAGGGCCACCCGGTCGGCCCGGTCGAGCAGCAGCGGTGAGGAGGTGAACACCACCGTGGTGCGCCCCTCCCGCACCGCGCGGACACCCGCGGCGACCCGGGCCTCGGTGTGGGAGTCCACGGCCGAGGTCGGTTCGTCCAGTACGAGCACCTCCGGGTCGGTGAGCAGCGAGCGCGCCAGCGCCAGCCGCTGGCGCTGCCCGCCCGAGAGGGAACGGCCGCGCTCGGTGATCCGCACGTCGAACGGGTCCGCCGTCTCGCCCGAGCTCTGGGACAGTGCGGCCATGACGTCCGCGCACTGGGCGGCCTCCAACGCCCGCTCGGCCGAGACCTTCCCCGACGCGGGGACGTCCATCAGGTCACGCAGGGTGCCGGAGAGCAGCACGGGCTCCTTGTCCTGCACCAGGACGGCCGTACGGGCCGCGCCGAGCGACAGGTCGTCCAGCGCCGTTCCGCCCAGGAGCACGGACGGGCCCGGGTCGTCGTCCGTGGCCACATGCCCCCCGAGGCGCTCGGCGAGTTCGCCCGCGACGTCCGGGTCCCCGCACACCACGGCGGTGAGCCGTCCGGACGGGGCCAGGAGCCCGGTGGTCGGGTCGTACAGGTCGCCGGCCGGGGTGTCCGGACCGTCCCCGTCGGACCGCGGGTCACGGCCCGGTGCCTCCACGGCCCGCTCGAACGAGAGGACCCGTGCGGCGCGGACCGCCGCGGGCCGGGAGAAGGAGTACGCCATCGCGAACTCCTCGAAGTGGCGCAGGGGAAGGTTCAACAGCGTCACTGCGCTGTACACCGTCACCAGGGCGCCCACGGAGATGCTTCCGTCCTGGACGAGCAGCACCCCGCGCCACACCACGGCGACGAGGAGGACGCCCGGCAGGAAGACCTGGATCGCGGAGATCAGCGACCAGGTGCGGGCCGTGCGGACGGCGGCCCCACGCACCGCCTGGGAGGCCGAGCGGTAGCGACTGAGGAACAGTTCCTCGCCGCCGATGCCGCGCAGGACCCGCAGGCCGGCCACCGTGTCGGAGGCCAACTCGGTGGCGTACCCGGCCTTGTCGCGCTGCGCATCGGCGTGACGGGCGGCGACGGGCAGCAGCGGGAGGACGCCCAGCACCAGGACGGGGGCGCCCACCGCCACGATGACACCGAGCTCGGGTACGTAGACGACGAGGCCGACGCAGATGACGAGGACCGTCACGACTGCGGCGACGAAGCGGGAGAGGACGTCGACGAACCAGCCGATCTTCTCGACGTCCGAGGTGGAGACGGCGACGACCTCGCCGGCGGCCACGCGCCGTGTCAGCGCGGCCCCGAGCAGGGCGGTCTTGCGGGCCAACAACTGCTGGACCCGGGCCGCAGCGGTGATCCAGTTACTCATGGCGACGCGGTGCAACATGGTGTCGCCGAGGGCGATGCTCAGCCCGAGCAGGGCGAGCGCCCCACCCGCGAGGGCCAGTTGGGTCCCCGAACGGTCGACGACTGCTTCGACGGCGAAACCAACGGCGAACGGTAAGCCGGCCACGGCCATCAGGTGGATCAACCCCCACATGAGGGCTTTGAGTTGGCCGCCTAACTGGTTCCGCCCGAGCCAGAACAGGAACCGGGGGCCTGATCGCACGTCGGGCACACCGGGATCGGCGTACGGGAGGTCTTGGATGTGCATGGTGTCCCAGGACTCGGATGTGGACAGAGGGTAGGTGGAGGGTGAAGAGGAAGTCGCCCGAGTTGGACGACGGACCTGAGCGTGTGCTGTCAGAACCGCGCGCGCGGTTTGGGAGCAGCCAACCGTGAAAGCCTCGCCCTCCTCTCCTCGGTCAAGCAAACGAATTGCCCGGGTCCGGCGAGGAACCGACGGGACCCCGCTGCGCAGTTCGCACGACGGTCGTCAGCACTCGTCCACGCGGTGCGAACATGGGGTGCATGCCTACTGTCGCCGCGTCACGGCCCATGACCTTCGCTGTGGTCTGGGCCGCTCTCCTCACCCTGCTGGGCGCCTGCGGAACGGGCGGAGGCCCCCCGAGCGAGCCAGGAGGAAGTGACCAGGACGGCGTCTCTGCACCGGCCCGCCCCGAACCCCGTTCCGGTCCCCACCCGGCTCGCTTCGACAGGATACCCGGCGTCGGCGACCGGATCCGCAACCGCATTCCGGCCACAACGCGGCAGGTCGTCGCGGTGTACGGAGACCACGCGGACTCCGCGAAGTCGACCGTGGTGCTGTACACGAAACAGGCCACCGAATGGCGGGTGGCGCGCAGTTGGCCCGCGCACAACGGCAGGAAGGGGTGGACACCCCACCACCGGGAGAACGACAAGCGCAGCCCGGTCGGCGTGTTCTCGCTGTCCGATGCCGGCGGGGTGCTGCCCGACCCCGGGAGCAAGCTCCCGTACGCGCACTCCGATGCCTTCCAGGCGCCGCGCTACTGGGCCGAGCGCTACTGGAACGACTTCGACTACGTGATCGCCATCGACTACAACCGGGTGAAGGGCACCGCACCCAACGACCCGACCCGTCCGTTGGGCCGGTCCAAGGGCGGGAGCATCTGGTTCCACCTGGACCACGGCAGCGGGACGTCGGGGTGCGTGAGTCTGTCGAAGTCCGGTATGGAGTACCTGCTCCGCACCCTCGACCCCGATCTGCGACCCGTCGTGGTGATGGGGGACCGGGCGCAACTGCGCGCGTAGCCGATGCCGGCGGGCGGTTCGGGCGGCTCAGTCGGGCGGGCCGGGCCGCGTGGCGCGTTCCAGCTCCCACACGACGGAGTGGTAGCGCTGACCCGTCGCATGGTCCATGCCGACCTCACACATCCGGTTCGCCGAGAGGTGCGCGTCGAAGTCACGCGCGGTCACCGCCGCGGCCTCCTTGCGGGTGGCGGACTCGGTGAGTTCCCTGTGCAGCATCCCCCGGTCGCCCGCGAAGGCGCAGCAACCGGCGTCCTCGGGCACCATCACCTCGTCGGCGCACGCCTCCGCCACGGTACGGAGCTGGGCCTCGTCGCCCAAGTGGCGCATCGAGCAGGTCGGGTGGAGCACCGCCGAACCGACGGTGCGGTGGATCGTGAGGTGCGGGAGGAGCTCTTCGGCGGCCCACACGACGGAGTCGACGATCGTGAGCTCCCGGTGGAGCTCCCTGTTGGCGGGGGTCAGGTACGGCACGACCTCATGGGCGATGCCGAGCGTGCACGAAGACGCGTCCACGACCAGCGGAAGCCGTCCGCTCTCCGTCCAGGCCCACGCCGCCTCGACGATCCGGTTCGCCATCACGGCGTTGCCGGACTCGTACCCCTTGGAGTGCCAGATGGTGGCGCAGCAGGTTCCGGACACGTCGGAGGGGATCCACACCGGTTTGCCCGCACGGGAGGACACCGCGACCACGGCTTCGGGCAGCGACGGACTCCGTTGTCCGTCGGGCCCGCCGAAGATGCGGTTGACGCATGCGGGGTAGTACACGGCGGTGGCGCCGGCCCGGCTGGTGCGGGGCAGCTTGCTCGGGGCCGCCCCGGGAATGCCGGGTAGCCATTCCGGAACGAGGTCGGGGCGGACCGCTCTGCGCACCCCGCGCGTGACCGCGGTGAGCAGCCGGTCGCTGATGCGGTCCGCGGCCGCCACGGCGAGACGCGCGGACGCTTCGACCACCGCGAAGTGCCGGGCGGTGAACGCGGCCACGCGTTCTTCGCGGGGCGAGTGGCGTGCGTGCCGGAAGTCCTTCATCATCGCCCCGGTGTCGATGCCGACCGGACACGCCAACTTGCAGGTGGAGTCACCGGCGCAGGTGTCGACGGCGTCGTAGCCGTAGGCGTCCAGCAGCTTCTCCTCGACGGGGGAGCCCGCGGGCTGACGCGTCATCTCGCGGCGCAGCACGATGCGTTGCCGGGGTGTGGTCGTCACGTCCTGGCTGGGGCAGGTGGGCTCGCAGAAGCCGCACTCGATGCAGGGGTCGGCGATGAGCTCGACCTTGGGGATGGTCTTGAGGCCACGCAGATGGGCCCTCGGGTCGCGGTCGAGGACGATCCGGGGGGCCAGGACCCCGTCCGGATCGATCAACTGCTTGACGCGCCACATCAACCCGGTCGCGCGCTCGCCCCACTCGAGTTCCAGGAAGGGCGTGATGTTGCGGCCGGTGGCGTGTTCGGCCTTGAGGGAACCGTCGAAGCGCTCCACGGTGAGTCGGCAGAACTCGTCCATGAAGGCGGCGTACCGCTCCACGTCAGCGGGGTCACCCGCGTCGAAGGCGAGCAGGAAGTGCAGGTTTCCGTGGGCTGCGTGGCCCGCGACGGCGGCGTCGAAGCCGTGCCGGGTCTGGAGTTCGAGCAGGGCCTCGCACGCTTCGGCGAGCCTCGACGGGGGTACGGCGAAGTCCTCCGTGATCAGGGTCGTACCGGAGGGGCGCGAACCCCCGACCGCGGTGACGAACGCCTTGCGGGCCTTCCAGTACCCGCTGATGGTCTTCGGGTCGCGGGTGAAGTCATTGGTGACCGAGGCGACGGGTCGCACCAGGTCCAGCGTGGTCAGCACCGCCCGCGCGGCCCTTTCGTACGCCTCCTGAGCCGAGGTGTCCGGAGCCCGGAACTCGACGAGGAGCGCGGTGGTGTCGCGGGGCAGCGTCGCCCAGTCGGCGGGCACGCCCTCCACGCTCACCGACGCCCTGAGGGTGTTCCCGTCCATCAGCTCCACGGCCAGTGCCCCGGCCTCGTTGAACGCGGGCACCGCGGCCGCTGCTGCCGGGAGGGAGGGGAAGAACAGCAGTGCCGTCGTGACGTGTCGCTCCAGGGGCAAGGTGTCGAAGACGACTTCCGAGATGAACCCGAAGGTCCCCTCGGAACCCACCATCAGCCCGCGCATGATCTCCACCGGCGTCGCCCCGTCGAGGAAGGCGTCGAGGCGGTAGCCGTTGGTGTTCTTGATCTCGTACTTGGCGCGGATCCGGGCGACCAGCTCCGGATCGGCCTCGATCTCCGCCTTCAGGTCCAGCAACCCTTCGCACAGGGCCGGTTCCGCCCGGGCGAGCCGTGCGTCCGCTTCCGGGTCGGCGGTGTCCACGACGGTCCCCGAGGGGAGGACGAAGGTGAGGGAGGCCAAGGTGCGGTAGGAGTTCCGGGTGGTTCCGGCCGTCATTCCCGAGGCGTTGTTGGCGACCACGCCCCCGAGGGTGCAGGCGATGGCGCTGGCCGGGTCGGGGCCCAGGACCCTGCCGTACCGCGAGAGCGTGGCATTGGCCCGGACGACCGTGGTCCCCGGCCCGATGCGCGCCCGGGCCCCGGCGTCGAGGACCTCGACGCCGGCCCAGTGCTTGCGCACGTCGACCAGGATGTCCTCGCCCTGCGCCTGACCGTTGAGCGAGGTGCCCGCAGCGCGGAAGACCACCTCCCGGCCCTTTCCGTGCGCGTAGGAGAGAACGGCTGAGACGTCGTCAATGTCCTCCGCGACGACGACGACCTGCGGCAGGAAGCGGTACGGGCTGGCGTCGGACGCGTAGCGCACCAGGTCCGACACCTTCGTGAGCACCTTGTCCACGCCGAGGAGGGCGACGAGCTCGCCGCGCAGGGGCTCCGGCGTGCCGTCGGAGAGTGCGGCGCCCACCCGGTCGGGGGCGGGGGCGGCCGGGCGGGAAACGGGGCGCAGGATGTTCGGGTCCGGCTCCAGAAGGGGCATGTGGTCCTCCTCGTTCCTTGTGCTCGCTCGTGCCCACTCGAACACACCCGAGCTGACCGCCGTGCACCGGGGCTCCTTTCATGATCGCCCCAAGTGCGTTCGGTGCACCCCACGACGCCCCACCGGAGCTCGGAAACCCTGCTGCCACCGCCGACACGCGATGCCCGGCACCTGCTTCGCCCGGTCACGGCCGGCGGGGCGGCCTAACGGGATTCGGGACTCCGACCCGATGTCAGATCCGGGCCGTCGATCAGTGCCATCAGGAGAGAGCCGAGGACATCGCGCTGGCCGGCGGTCAGTGGGGCGAGGATCTCCTCCGCCGCGGCGCGGCGCACGGACCGGAGCTCGTCCAGGGTCCGACGTCCGGTGTCGGTGATCTCGATCCGGATCACCCGCCGGTTCGTCGGATCGGGCGCCCGGCGCACCTGGTCCGTGGCCTCCAGCCCGTCGACCAGCGTGGTGACGGCCCGCGGGACGACCTCCAGGCGCTCGGCGAGGTCCGCCATGCGGGGCGGCGAGCCGTACAGCGAGAGTGTCCTGAGCAGGCGCGACTGAGCGGGGGTGATGCCGAGCCCGCGGGACTCCAGGTGCCGCTTCTGGATGCGGTGCACACGACGGGTGAGCCGTAGCAACTGCTCGGCGAGGATGCCGTCAGCGTCCGGGGTGTTCATGCCGGAACAGTAGCAGGACCTATGTCATTGTGAACGTAGGTAACTATGAGCTATGCTCGCTGAAGCGGCTTCGGGTCGCCGTGCCGGGCTCCCTCCCGGCCCGGTCGCCCCTGCGCTCGAACAAGAAGACGCCGTCCCGCATCCGTCCTTTGCCCGGAGGAGGCCCGTGCCCACCGAAGTGAACTCCCGGACGACCGCCCCCTCCGCGCCCGAGGGGGCGAGACAACTGCGCCGCATCCTGCGACTCTTCCGCCCCTACACCGGCAAGCTCGTCATCGTCGGTCTGCTCGTCGCGGCCGCCTCGGTGGCCTCGGTGGTGACGCCCTTCCTGCTGAAGGCGATCGTGGACACCGCGATCCCGGAGGGCCGTACGGTCCTGCTGAGCCTGTTGGCGCTCGGCATGGTCCTCAGCGCGGTGGTGACGAGCGTGCTCGGCGTCCTCCAGGTCCTGATCTCCACCACGGTCGGACAACGCGTGATGCACGACCTCCGCACCGCGGTGTACGCGCGCCTCCAGAGCATGTCCCTGGCTTTCTTCACCAGGACCAGGACCGGAGAGGTCCAGTCCCGCCTCGCCAACGACATCGGCGGCATGCAGGCGACGGTGACCTCCACGGCGACGTCCCTGGTCTCCAACCTCACCGCCGTCGTCGCCACGATCGTCGCCATGCTGGCGCTCGACTGGCGACTCGCCGTGGTCTCCCTGCTCCTGCTGCCGGTCTTCGCCTGGATCAGCCGCCGCGTGGGTCGGGAGCGCAAACGGATCACCACCCAGAGACAGAAACAGCTGGCCGTCATGGCCGCCACCGTCACCGAGTCGCTCTCCGTCAGCGGCATCCTCCTCGGTCGCACCATGGGGCGGGCCGACTCCCTCACGGACTCCTTCGCGAAGGAGTCCGAGCGACTGGTCGACCTCGAAGTACGCTCCAGCACGGCGGGACGCTGGCGCATGGCCGTCATCACCATCGTCATGTCGGCCATGCCCGCCGTCCTGTACTGGTCCGCGGGCATGGCCTCCGCGTCCGGCGGACCCGCCGTCTCCATCGGTACCCTCGTCGCTTTCGTCGCGCTCCAGCAGGGGCTTTTCCGCCCCGCGGTCAGCCTGCTGTCCACCGGGGTGGACGTACAAGCGTCACTCGCCCTGTTCCAGCGGATCTTCGAGTACCTGGACCTTCCCGCCGACATCACCGAATCCGCCGAGCCCGTCCAGTTGGACCACGTCAAGGGCGAAGTCGCCTTCGAGCAGGTCGGATTCCGTTACGACGACCAGAGCAGAGCGGTGCTCGAAGGGATCGACCTCACCGTCCCGGCCGGCGGGAGCCTTGCGGTCGTCGGGGCGACGGGGGCGGGGAAGTCGACCCTCGGCCACCTGGTGCCGCGTCTCTACGACGTGACCACGGGCCGCGTGACCATCGACGGGGTCGACGTGCGGGACGTGGGCTTCGACACCCTGGCGCGCACCGTCGGCGTGGTGTCCCAGGAGACCTACCTGTTCCACGCGACCGTCGCCGAGAACCTGCGGTTCGCCCACCCCGAAGCCACCGACGCGGAACTCGTCGCAGCGGCTCGCTCGGCTCAGATACACGACCACATTGCCTCGCTTCCCGAGGGCTACGACACGGTGGTGGGGGAGCGCGGGTACCGGTTCTCGGGGGGCGAGAAGCAGCGGCTCGCCATTGCCCGCACCATCCTGCGCAACCCTCCGGTGCTGGTCCTGGACGAAGCGACGAGCGCGCTCGACACCCACACCGAATCCGCTGTACAGGCGGCCCTGGAGGCCGTGTCCGAGGGGCGCACCACCCTCACCATCGCCCACCGGCTCTCCACCATCAGGGGTGCCGACCACATCGTGGTTCTCGACGAGGGGCGGATCGTGGAGCGCGGCACCCACCAGGAACTGCTCGCACTGGAGGGCCGTTACGCCGCGCTGGTGCATCAAGACGCCGAACTGGAGCCCGCAAGATAACCATATGCGCGGTTCGTCGACCTTGTCGGGTTACCGTGCCGCCATGCAGACCGAGACTCCGCGTCGTCGCCCGATCCGCCTCACGCGCCGCGGCCGGATCGCCCTGGTCGCTGCCGGCGCGGTCGTGGTCGGTACCTCGATCGCCGTCCCCGTGGCCCTGTCGGAGGGGCAGCCCGCCGAACCCACTTCCCTGACCGTGCCGGAGGGCTGGCGCGCCGACCAGGTGTACACGGCTGTCGACAAGGCACTCGCCCTCCGGGCCGGGACCACCAAGAAGGAGGTGCCCACCATGCGTCTGGCGCTTCCCGGCGACGCACGGGGGAACCCGGAGGGCTATCTGCTCCCGGCCACCTATCCGGTCACCGCCAAGACGACACCCCGCTCACTGCTGTCGTCGATGGTGAACAACGCCAACAAGAAGTTCCGCGCGGGCCCGGTCGCCGCCGGTGCCAGCGCCGGCACGTTGAACCTCTACCAGACGGTGACGATCGCGAGCATCATCCAGACCGAAGCCGACGACAAGACCGACATGGGCAAGGTCGCACGAGTGATCCACAACCGGCTGGACCAGGGGATGCCCCTCCAGATGGACTCCACGATCAACTACGTGCTCCACCAGAACACATCGAGCAGCAACAACGACGACGCCCGCGTCGACACCCCCTACAACACCTACACCCGCACCGGACTGCCCCCCACCCCCATCGCCAGCCCCGGCGACGAAGCCCTGCGCGCGGCAGTCGCTCCGCCACCGGGCGACTGGCTGTACTTCGTCACGGTGAAGCCCGGTGACACGCGCTTCACCGTGGAGTACGAGGACCACCAGCGCAATGTGACCGAGTTCAACCAGAACCAGAACCAGAGCCCCGACACCCGATCGCCCTCGCCCACCTCATGACGCGAACGGCCCACTGAGCCTGCCCCTGCACGGCCCGTGACTCACACCGACACCAACGAGTCCGACAACAACCGTCGGATGTCGCGCACCGCGGCGCGTCCCGCCCGGTTCGCTCCGATCGTGCTCGCCGACGGCCCGTAACCCACCAGGTGGACCCGAGGATCGGCAACCGCCCGCGTTCCCTCCAACTGGATGCCGCCACCGGGCCCGCGGAGTCGCAGCGGGGCCAGATGGTCGGTCACGGGACGAAAGCCCGTGGCCCAGAGGATGACGTCGACCTCGATGCTCCGCCCGTCCGCCCATACCACCCCCTCCGGCGTGATCCGGTCAAACATCGGCAGCCGTTCCAGCACCCCACTGGCACGCGCGGCCTTGACCGCGTCCGTGAGCGGGAGGCCGGTCACCGACACCACGCTCCGTGGTGGCAGTCCGGCCCGTACCCGCTCCTCGACCAACGCCACCGCTGACCGTCCCGCCTCGGCGTCGAACGGTTCCTCGACGAACACCGGCGGCCGTCGCGTCACCCAGTGCGTCTCGGCGGCGTAGGGAGCCAGTTCCATCAGGTGCTGCGTTCCCGACGCCCCACCGCCGACCACCAGCACGCGCCGCCCGGCGAACCCGCCCGGCCCCCGGTACTGGGCGGTGTGCAGTTGCTCGCCCCGGAAGGTCTCCTGCCCCGGGTACCGGGGCCAGAAGGGCCGGTCCCAGGTGCCGGTCGCGTTGATCACGGCACGGGTGGCCCACCGCCCTGACGTGCTCTCCACCACCAACCTGCCGTTCTCCCCCTCGCGTACCGATTTCACGTCGACGGGACGACGAACCCGCAGGTCGAAGGCGCGCTCGTACGCGGTGAAGTACTCCCCGATCACCTCGGAGGACGGCCGGTCGGGGTCGGCGCCGGTCAGCTCCATGCCAGGAAGCGCGTGCATGCCGTGCACCCTGCCGTACGTCAGCGTCGGCCACCGGAACTGCCAGGCCCCGCCCGGCGCGGGCGAGTGGTCGAGCACCACGAAGTCGTCCTCCGGCACGAAGCCGGTGCGCCGCAGGTGGTAGGCGCTGGACAGTCCGGCTTGCCCGGCGCCTATGACCACGACGTCCACCCGTGGGACGGTGAAGTCGTCGCCGCTGCTCAGGTCTCCGATATCGTTCACGCTTCTACTAACCGGCTTGGTGGGTCGAAGCTTCCCCCCGGCCAAGTTCCCGATCGTGACGTCGGACACCACGAGAGCCCGAAATGCCCACCACGGCCCCGGTACGCACCGGTGGACCGCGGCCCCGCCCACGAGGACCCGCGCCCGATCGGCCGTGGTTCCCCCGTCCGCGCCCGTCCGGATGGGAGCGGTGATCCAACGGTCCGGACGGCTCCTGAGTCAGCATGGAACCATGTCCCACACCTTCACCACTTGCGTACTCGACGTCACCACCGGTTCCGGCGAGACGGTCATGGACCTCACCGAGAACTGCACGTCCTTCCTGAGGGACGTCGCGGTGGGCCGGGACGGCCTGCTCAACGTCTTCGTCCCGCACGCCACGGCGGGCGTCGCCGTGATCGAGACCGGCTCGGGCAGCGACGACGACCTCCTGGCCACCCTGCACCAACTGCTCCCGGCGGACGACCGCTGGCAGCACCGACACGGCAGCCCCGGGCACGGACGCGACCACGTCCTCCCTGGATTCGTGGCCCCGCACGCGACCCTGCCCGTCGTCGCCGGGGAACTGGCCTTGGGTACCTGGCAGTCGGTCTGTTTGGTGGACACCAACATCGACAATGCCAACCGTCAGGTGCGGCTCAGCTTCCTCGGTTGATCAAGATCACCCTGGGGTCGGCCGCCCCCCAATCTCCGTACTCTGCGCGTTCGAAACGGAGGGAATGCGCACGGTACGGACCGGAACGTGATCGAACGACCTTGCGACGGCTGCGGCAAGTGCGTGCCCGGCGTCCGTGGCCTGTCCGAGGCGGCCCTGGGGTATCTGATGCACCGAAACGGCCGGTGACCGATCAGGACGGCAACCCTGCACGCTTGTGCGAGGGTTGTGGGACCGGAGTACGCACGAGGCACTGAAGCGGTGCCTCGAAGCCCGTGACACGCTCTTCAGGTCGGCACTCGGGCCAGGCCCTGGAGGCCGCGCAGTGCGGGCAAGCCGCTGCAGCATAAACTGGCACCCACGAGAGCGTGTACGTCCTGTCCGACGAGAACGTCCAGCGGGCGACCGTGGACGTGATCGCGGCCGGGTGCCGAGGAAGCCCTCGAACAGGCCCGCGACTACACCTCCACAACGGCCACCATCCGCGCCTCGCGCTCCTGCGCCGCCAGTTGGTGTCGCTCCGCTCCAGCTGGCCCGAGATGCTCTGGCGCAAACGATGGGATGAACACCTCCAGCGACTCGTTGACCTGCGGACGAAGGTCAACGAAAGCACCCTCGACGTCGCTCTGCTTGCTGCGGAATCAGACGGGATCTACCTGCTGTGGTGTGGGGGTGGCGTCGTGCAGGAGGCGTTCGATGAGGTTCTGCCAGCTCTCGGCCAGGGGGTGCCCGGCGTCGGGGGCGGGGTCGGCTTCGTCCATGGACAGGTAGAGCAGGAGGGGGCCCTCCAGCGCCGCTGTGAGCTGGACGGCGAGATCGTCGAGGTAGGGCGGGGACGGGCGGGTCTGCCCGAGGAGGATGCGGATGTGGGGGCGGGTCATGGTGGCGCCGCCGACGGGGATGGGCTGGGTGCGGTCCAGGGAAGCCCGTGCGATGGCGTGGTGGTCCAGGAGGAAGGCGATGCGGGCGCGACCGTAGGCGATCAGGCGCTCGGCCGGACCCGCGCCGGGGCCAAGGGGAGGCGGGCCGGACAGGACCTGCTCCTGGAAGTGGCGCTCGTCCTCGTCGAGGAGGGCCTGGAAGATGCCTGCGCGGGTGCCGAAGCGGCGGAACACGGTGCCTTTGCCCAGGCCGGCGCGTTCGGCGAGGGCGTCCATGGTCACCTTCTGCGTTCCCTGCTCGGCGATCATCTCGCGGGCGGTCCGCAGGAGGTGTTCGCGGTTGCGCACCGCGTCAGCGCGTTCATGGCGCGGTTTTCCGAAGGGCACGACAGGCAAGTTCACAAGCTCCAATGTACCTCCCTGAAACAACTAAGCGGGGTAAAGTCCGTTTGCGTGCTAGCGTGGAAGCACGAGCCGGGGCTGTCCGGCCGTGCCCATTGATCACCCATGCAGAAGTGAGAAGCTCCATGTGCCTGTTCCGTCCGGACCCCAGCACCTTCCCGGCGGCGTCCGCCAGCAGCAAGGAGATCGCCGACCGCGTCGAGGTCAAGCGGCTCGCCCAGCCCACGCCGAGGGCACGGTGACCCGCCGCCATCTGGGCACCGACCCGATCGGCGCCGATGCCTGTGACCTGCGGGAGGCCGACCTCACGGTGATCAAGCACGAACCGACGCTGGTCGCGACGCCGGGCACGGAGAGCCTGAGGGACCTCGGTGCGCAGCAGCACACCGATCCCACACCGCCGCGATGACTGCCGACCGCACACTCACCCGTATCTGACTACCGGGCGGGGGCGGCAGCGCCGCCCCTCAACGCCTTCACAGATTAAGGAAACCTGCCGTGAACGTCTTCCTGTGGGTCCTGCAGATCCTTCTGGTGCTGGTCATGCTGGCCGCCGGCGGATCCAAGCTCGCCCAGTCCCGCGAGAAGCTCGCCGTATCGATGAACTGGGTGAACTCCTTCACCCCGGCCCAGATCAGGGGCATCGGCGTGCTGGAGGTGCTGGCCGCCATCGGGCTCGTGGCCCCGGCAGCCACCGACCTCGCACCGGTCTGGACCCCGATCGCCGCCGTCGGCGTGGCCCTGCTCATGATCGGCGCCGCGATCACCCACCTGCGGGCCCGCGAACTGCCCAGCATCGCAGTGAACGCGGTCCTTTTCGTCATAGCCGTCGTCATCGCTTGGGGCCGGTTCGGCCCCTACGCCTTCTAAAGGGTGTTGCAGAAGGCTCGGCTCTGGGCATTTCTCCTGCATCGATGGGGTGTTGTGGGCTGAGCCGGTGTGGGTCGAGACGTTCACGCGCTTGCGGACCGGCCGGTTCGCGAAGCTGGTGAAAGTGGCGCGGGGCGGGGTGGGAACGGTCAAGGCGACCACAAGCAGCGGCATGCGGTCGAGTGCGGAATCAACCGGCTCAAGCGCCACCGTGCGGTTACGACGAGGTACGACAAGCTTGCCGTCCGCTGCCACGCGACCGAGCCAGTGGCTGCCATCAACGAATGGCTATGACCAGCACGGTCCCAGCCACGCCTATCCGCCTTGAAGGATTCGACCCTCCGGAGTCCCGAAGTACCAGTGCCGCTCAGCCGGGGCAGGAGGGAGAGTGCCGGCCGCAAGATCAGCCAGCGCCTCCGCCAACTCAACAAGCGGAGCGGCGTCGATGTGCTGTGCACCGCGCAGGAAACTGGTGGCGCTCTCCTCCAACTCAGGCCATGTCGAGACTTCGTCTCGTGTCACCCCACCGCGGGCCTCGATTCGGTGAGCCGCCTCCAGAGCGCACTTCAGGAGTTCCTGCTTCTGTTCGGCGCCGTAGTCGTCGAGGAGGACGGCGAAATTGCTGCCGACCAATGCGTGCGTGCGGAGATCCTGCTCCAACTCCCCCCGCCATGAGGGTTGCAGATCCGGAGGCGTCTCCCCACAGACTCTTGCCGCTGCGATGAAGAGAACTCCGAGTGCCACGTCGTAGGCCCAGATCATCGCGTCACCAGAGATCACCGGCACTGTCTTGCTCAAGGCACTCCTCTGCAACTGCTCGCTCCCAGCACCCATCATGTCCCATAGGCCCGGACGGACGCCCAGTTGCCACCGGGCTGACCGCGCGATCAGCACTACCACAACAGGCCCAAGGGCGATTCGATCCGAACTGGAGGCAGAGAAAGCACGGGTTGCAGACAGGACTCGCGGACTACTCGGGAACTTCCTCGGAGGAGGAGCCGGAGACCGAGCGCTGCTGGGAGTCCGGGCGCCCTTCGTGAAGTACGACGACGGGCTGGCCACACTGAGCGACGAGACGCGCGAGCAGCTCGACAGACCTCGCGCCGTAACGGTGCCACCGCCTGGCAGCCGGCGAGCCCGAGCGACGTCCCCGTCCGTTCGGCGCGGTGGACGCCTCCCGGGGCGATCACCCTCGCCAAGCTGACCGGACCCCCGGGTGTTCACGGGTGTTCGCGCTCGAACGAGCGGTGAGCGCCCGGAGGCCCGGGACGGAGTACGGTGGCGGTACCGAGCGCACCTCGCACGCCGTCATCCGTTTCGGCGTCGCCCTCGGGTCACGGCCAATGCCGGAGCGCATCGCGTCCGGTCGGAAATGAGCCGCCCCACATGAGTCCGATGAGCCTCGGAGTAATCGCGTCCTCCCGCAAGGAGAACGAGTTCCGGTTGCCGCTGCACCCCCGCCACCTCGACCGGATCGCCCCGGACGTACGCGAGAAGATCTTCCTGGAAGAGGGGTACGGCCAACGGTTCGGCATCGCCGATGACGCGCTGCGCCCACTCGTGGCCGGCCTGCGCTCCCGCGCGGGGCTCCTCGCCGAGTGTGACGTCCTGTTGCTGCCGAAACCGATGCACGACGACATCGCCGAACTGCGCGAGGGCCAGGTGTTGTGGGGATGGCCGCACTGCGTGCAGGACGAGAAGATGACCCAGACCGCCATCGACCGACGGCTCACGCTGATCGCCTGGGAGGCCATGAACCACTGGACCTCGGCTGGCGCGTCCAGTGTCCATGTGTTCCACAAGAACAATGAACTCGCCGGCTACTGCTCGGTGCTGCACGCCCTCCAACTCGGTGGGCTGACGGGCAGCTACGGACGCCGTCTGCGCGCGGTGGTCATCAGCTTCGGCGCCACGGCGCGCGGTGCGGTCACGGGCCTGGGCGCCATGGGGGTTTCCGACGTCACGGTACTCACCCGGCGTGCCGCCACGGCGGTGGCCTCACCGATGCCCTCGGTCGTGATGGGCCACTTCCAGGAACAGGAGGGCGATCCGACCCGCCTGGAAGTGGTCACGGAGACCGGTTCCGTGCCGATGGCGGAGTACCTGGCCGGGTTCGACATCATCGTCAACTGCGTCTTGCAGGACACCGATGCGCCGCTCACCTTCGTCACCGACGAGGAGTTGCCCCTCTTCCGGCCGGGGACCTTCTTCGTCGACGTCGCCTGCGACGAGGGCATGGGCTTCGCCTGGGCCCGCCCGACGACCTTCGACGAACCCATGTTCGGGGTGGGGGAGGGCTGCCACTCCTACGGGGTGGACCACAGCCCGTCACACCTGTGGAACTCCGCGACCTGGGAGATCAGTGAGGCCCTCCTTCCCTACCTGCGCACGGTCATGAGCGGTCCCGAGGCGTGGGACGCCGACGTCACGGTCAGACGGGCCATCGAGATCCGTGACGGCGTCGTCCGGAACCCCAAGATCCTCTCCTTCCAGAACCGGTCAGCCGCCTACCCTCACGCTTCCGAAGCCCGGGAGACCCGGTTGAGCAGCGTCATGTCGAGGTGACGAGGTTGCCCACCCTCTGAGGGAGCCCCGCCCGGGGCGTTCCGCCCCTCTCCTCTGGACCCGGCGGCGCCAGCGGCTTCGTGAGGCCGTCCGTGCCAGGGGGAGGTCGGATCGCCGCTTCGGCCCGAGCGGGACGGTCGGTCCGTACCGCCCGGTCCGACGGGCGGGACCGGACCGCCTCACCCGGACGGCTGTTCCCGAGCGGTCGGCGAGGTGTCGAGGGGGCGCAGGAATCGGCGTTCATAGCGTCGGATGCACTGCGTCCGACGGGCCAGTTCGAACGCCGCCTGGCACGCGGGGTCGGTGGCGCTGTCCACCCGATAACGCTCGTACTGCGCGAAGTCGGGGAAGGAGAAGAGGGCGTAGGCGATGTCGCTGTCACCCTCGCTCGGGAGGAAGTAGCCGTGATGGGTGCCGCCGAAGCGGTTGACGAGGCCGACCCATCTGCGGCCGTACTCCTCGAAGTCCTCGATGCGATCGGGGTCGATCTCGTACTTCAGATGAATCGTGATCATGTGTGCTCTCTTCCCTGCTCCTGCTGTCGGGTCTCCGAACGCCGGGACCTGTAGCCCCCACAACTCGGGCATCGCGGTCCGGAGCATACGAGCGCCGGGAAGCCGGAGGGAATCCCGCCACGACTCGGCGCGCCCCTGCTGAGTGGGGGTTGCTCCTGCCGCTCTTCCCTCCCCGTCTGACACGCCACAGCTCCGCACCGCCCTGCGGAAGCAGTGCGCATGAGCCCCCCGCATCGTCCGCGCCGTGTGTGCCTTCCGCTGAGACGGACGTACTCTCGCTCGGCCGCCGAGACGTCGCCCGCTTCGGTGTGCGCGTCCAGCCGGCACTCCGCCTCGGCCAGATCGGCGCCGCCGAACAGACGGGCGCTCATGCTGCCGGGACTACCAGCGGTGCAGGTCGGCGCGTAGTTGTTCCTGCCGGAGACGGAAGTCGCGGGAGTCGACCAGACATTGCCGCAGGCGCAGCCAATGGGGTGGTCAGGGTCCCGTGCGGCAGGTCGACGATCTGCTCGTGCCCGCCGCTGTCGGGCGCGTGGGAGAGGACGACGAGCTTGCCCGGCGCGAGTTGGCGAGCGAGCACGACGAGTTCCGGGGCGAGATCGACCGCGCGGACGGGCCTACGGGTGAAGGTGCCGCCGTCACCGGTTCGTCATGCAGACCCGTCCGCCGTCGTGGCCCCGCCGTTCATCCGGCAGGGCCACGACGGACTCGACATCGGGCAGCTCCCTCGACCCGCAACGTCTCAGATGGGCAGAGACCCGCGGGGACGGTCGCGGCAGCCGGCCTTCAACGAGCTGCGGTTCACAGCGTCTTGCTCAGCCGGTCTGCGAGCAGGGAGGCGAAGCGCGCCGGGTCGGTCAGCTCTCCGCCCTCCGCAAGCAGGGCGGTGCCGTACAACAGCTCGGCCGTCTCGGAGAGAGCCGGGTCGTCGGAGCGCTGTTCGTGAGCCGTGCGCAGACCACTGACCAGCGGGTGCTGCGGATTGAGCTCCAGGATGCGCTTGACCGGCGAAAGCCCCTGGCCCATCGCCTTGTACATCTTCTCCAGCGCCGGGGTGAGACCGTCGGTGTCGCTGACCAGGCAGGCCGGGGAACTGGTGAGCCGGGTCGTCAGGCGCACGTCCTTGACGTCGTCGAGCGTCTCGTTGAGCCAGGTGAGCACCGCTGCGTAGGCGTCGGCCTGTTCGGGGGACGGTTCCTCCTCGGAAGGCAGGTCGAGCACGCCCCTGGTGACGGACCGGAACTCCGTGTCCCGGTAGTCCGGCACCGCCTCGGCCCAGATCTCGTCCACCTGGTCCGTGAGGAGGAGGACCTCGTACCCCTTGGCCCGGAAGGCCTCCAGATGGGGTGAGTTCTCGACCTGTGCGCGGCTGTGACC
Organism: Streptomyces sp. NPDC005955; assembly: GCF_042871255.1. Taxonomy (NCBI): domain Bacteria; kingdom Bacillati; phylum Actinomycetota; class Actinomycetes; order Kitasatosporales; family Streptomycetaceae; genus Streptomyces; species Streptomyces sp. NPDC005955. The sequence continues at coordinate 237,934 of NZ_JBIAIF010000009.1, forward strand.
GGTCATGAAGTAGATCTTGTCCTGACCCTCCGGCATCCGCGCGAGGTAGTCGGCGAGGGTGGTGGGCTCGTCGCCGGCGGTGGAGGTGAAGGAGGCGAGGTCGAGGATCGCCTGGTGGTCCTCTGATGCGTCGAGGAGCCCCTCCTTGACGACGGGCCCGAACTCACGCCAGAACGTGCGGTACTTCTCGGCGTCCTTGGTCATCAGGTCCTTGACGGAGGCCAGGACCTTCTTCGCCAGCCGCCGCCGGATGAGTTGGATGTGGCGGTCCTGCTGGAGGATCTCGCGGGAGATGTTCAGCGACAGGTCCGCGGCGTCGACGACACCCTTGACGAACCGCAGGTGGTCCGGGAGGAGTTCGCGGCTGTTGTCCAGTATGAAGACGCGCTTGACGTACAGCTGTAGGCCGTGGCGGGTGTCGCGCTGGTAGAGGTCGTGCGGGGCCCGCGAGGGCAGGAACAGCAGGGCCTCGTACTCGAAGGTGCCTTCCGCCCGCATCTGGATGATGTCGAGCGGATCCGTCCAGTCGTGGCTGATGTGCCGGTAGAACTCCTGGTACTCCTCGTCGCTCACCTCCGCGCGCGGACGGGCCCAGAGCGCCTTCATGGAGTTGAGGGTCTCGTCCCCGAGCCGGACCGGGAAGGTGATGAAGTCCGAGTACCGCTTGATGATCTCCCGGATCTTACGTTCGTCGGTGTAGTCGTAGAGAGCGTCCTCCTCGTCGGCGGGCCGCAAGTGCACACAGACCGACGTGCCTTCCGGAGCGTCCTCCACGGTTTCGACGGTGTACGTACCGTCGCCGGTGGACTCCCACCGCACGCCCGTTGCCTGACCGGCCTTGCGGGTGAGCAGGGTGGTCCGGTCGGCGACCATGAACACGGAGTAGAAGCCGACCCCGAACTGGCCGATCAGTTCGGCCGACTCCTTGTTCTCCTTGAGGCGGCGCAGCGTCTCGGCGGTGCCCGATCTGGCGATGGTGCCGATCAACTCCACCAGTTCTTCGCGGGACATGCCGATGCCGTTGTCCCGCACGGTCAGCGTGCGGGCCTCCGTGTCGGCTTCGATCTCGATGTGCAGGTCGTCCGTCCTGAGTGCCTCGTCCTTGAGTCCGGCCAGACGTCGTTTGTCCAGGGCGTCGGAGGCGTTGGAGACGAGTTCCCGCAGGAAGATGTCCTTGTTCGAGTAGATCGAATGAACCATCAGCTCCAGCAACTGCCGTGCTTCCGCCTGGAACTCCAGCGTCTCGGTGCTCATCGTTTCCCTTCTGTTCGGTTGGTCTGACGACGTCCCTACCCTTCCAGAGGTCACGCTAGGTGTGCACGTGCAGGCACGCGGCTCGGACGGGGCGAGTCGGGGCCGTTCGCGGGCGGCGATGACGTGATGGGCTCCGGGGCACTGAAAATCGCTTGCCGTACTCAGGAGGTCGCCTCCCGTTCCGGGGCGGATTCCAGCGGACCGGGTCACGCGGCCCGCCTCCGGCCGGGGCAGGTGTGAAGGCACTGCGGGTCCTGGTGCCGTACGACGACGAGGAGTGGTCGTCCGTCGGGATCCCGGCGCGACAGGGCCGTGCTGAGCTGGGCCGGAGACGACGTACTGCGTGCTTCAGGCGAACCGGAACGCCCCGGCAGAGATCCAGTACGCTGGCGATTGCCTCACGGAGGTCAGCGGAGCCGAGCGTCCCGACCAGGGTGACTCGGAGCGCTCGACCGGTCCGTCCGCTCACGGGTCGACAACCCGCTGACGACGGCCGTCCGGGCACAACGGATGCGCTGTACCACACGTGTTGCTGACGGCTTGGCCCCATGACCTCGTGCATGGAGACATCAGATGCATGCGTACCCACTTGGAGGAGGCGACGGTGTTCGGACGGGGCACGTGGTTGATCGCGGGCGCCATGACCTTGGCCTGCATGCTGCTCGTCGGCCCCAGCGCACCGAGCTCAGCGCTCTTCGCGAGGTCGCTGCCCGCCGAAGCAGCGCGGGACGTCGTACCGAACCGGGTCATGACGTGGAACCTCTGCAACCCGTGCAAGGAAGGCAACATCGACCGGGCGGCTGACATCGCCACCTACGCACCCCAGGTCATCGGCCTGCAAGAAGCGTGCGTGCGTGACGTCGAAAGGATCCGGGACTACCTGGAGGGCGTGTACGGGCTGGTCTACCACGTCGAGTACGGAGCCGTTCTCCCCCATCGCGGCCGCTGCGGGGGAATGCCGTGGAGCCCGGGGGCCTTCGGCCAGGCGATCCTCTCGGCAGCGCCGATGACGGACCGCGTGAAGACGGAGTATCCGGACGGCGGCTCCGAAGACCGCGGTTACCTGGCGGTCACGACCGAGGTGGGCGGCAAGCTCGTCCGGGTCTTCAACACGCACCTCGCCCAACGACGCCAAGAATCAGTCCGGGCACACCAGGTCGAGGTACTCGCCCGAGATGTCGCCCGGCATGACCGAGCGATCGTTCTCGGCGACTTCAACGCGGTGCCGGACGCCCCCGAACTCGCCGACCTGTGGGCCCTGGCCGCGGACGTGGACCCCGAGTGCCGCCCCTCGCTCGTCGGAGCCTGCAAGCCGACCACCGACTGGCTGAGCAAGTTCGACTACGTCTTCCTGCGGGGCATCACCCCGCGCGAGCACGGTGTACACCCCACCACGATCTCGGACCACCACCTGGTGCACACCGACCTGGACCCGATCTAGCCCTCCCCCTGGCACGATGCCCACGATCGGGTGGGCTCTTGCAGCGTCCCCACCGGCCCACGGCACACCGTCCGACCGGGATGGTCGGGGCCGCAGTCGGACGGGGCAGGGCGAACGACAGGGTGACCTCGGCCGGCCCGCTGAGACGCGGGCGCGGCGGGCGCAGTCGCCCGGGCGACATGACGGCGTCCTTTCACACGGACGGCCATGGGAAAGGACCGTGACCGCCGCCCGAGTGAAGCGAGACGGCGGTCACGGCCTTTGTCCTTCCGGAAGTCTGACCAGGGACGAACGGGTTCGCGGCCCGAACCGTGCAGGTGACTTACGCGGCCTTGGACAGGGCCGACCTGTCCATCCGGGACACGGGCCGGTCGTGCGTCGAGGGCACGGTCGCCACCTGCCGTCCACCGTGGCGCGGCCACAGGAGGAGGGCGCCGACGGCGCCCGCTCCGGCGAGGGTCGCGAGGACGGACCAGGCAAGCGCGAAGCCGGAGTTCGTACCGAGCCATCCCGCGATGGGGTAGGTGATCAGCCAGGCCAGGTGCGACAGGGAGAACTGGGCTGCGAAGACCTCGGGGATCGCGTTCGGTTCGACGGAGGCGCGCAGGACGTTGCCGGTCGGTGTGATGACCAGCGCCATGCCGACGCCGATCACGGTCCAGACGATCGCCGTACCGGTCCATGTGGCCAGGCCGGCCGTGGTGAGGGTCACCGCGGCGATCGTGCCGCCGACGAGGACTCCGGCACCGGCCACCATGACGCTGCGGGCGGTGATCCTGCGGAGGACCCGGGGGAGCACGAGGGCGGCCAGGAGGGTTCCACTGCCGGAGGCGGCGAGCGTCCACGCGACGTCCGACTGCGAGCCGCCGAGCTCGTCACGGACGTAGTTGACGGTGTTGACGACGACGATCGATCCTGCCGCCGCGACCACGAGGTTGAGCGCCATGACGCCGCGCAGTTGCGGTGTGCGGAAGAAGGTTCTGATCCCTGCTGCCACCTTGTCCCGTACCCGGGTGTGGGCACTGGGGCGGGCTTCGGGGATGCGCGTCGGCAAGATGAGCAGGGCGGAGACGAGGAAGCCGACGGAGGTGCCCAGGAACAGCCAGTTGAAGCTCATGAACGCGAGGGCGACCGCCGCCAGAACGGGGCTGAGTAGGCTCTCCATGGTGGAGGCGACCTGGGACGCCGACAGGGCGCGGGTGTAGTCGGACTCGTCGGTGACGATGTCGGGGATCACGGCCTGGAACGTCGGGGTGAACGCTGCCGACGCGGCCTGGAGCAGACCGATCAGGACGTAGATGTGCCAGACCTCGGTCACCAGCGGCAGCGCCAGGACCACCGCGGCGCGCACCACGTCGAGGAGGATCAGGAGGGTTCTTCTGGGGAAGCGGTCGACGTACGCGGCGGCGAGGGGGGCTATGACCACGTACATGACCATCTTGACGGTTAGCGCGGTGCCCAGGACCATACCGGCGCGCGGGCCGGCGAGTTCGTAGGCGAGCAGTCCGAGGGCCACCGTTGCCAGCCCGGTACCGAACAGGGCGATGATCTGGGCGCCGAACAAGTGGCGGTAGTCGCGGTTGGCGAACAGTCGCATGGCGTGTTGTCCTTCCGTGTCCATGCGGTGGGGCACGGCCTCGGGGCGGAGACCGTGCCCCACAGGGGGAGGCCGGGACGTCCCTACACATCGGTGCCGCTCTCCGGCGTGAGGCCCGCGAGCAGGTTGAAGGCGCCGGTGAGGACGTTGAGGGTGACGACGCCGACGACGTCGGCTATCGCGCGGTCGCTGTAGCCGTGCTCACGCAACGCGGTGATCTGCGCATCGGTGATCGACGTCGGGGCGCGGTAGATCTGGAGGGCGAGGGCGATGATCGCCGCGATCGCGGGATCGGCCGAGGTGCCCGAGCGGGCGCGCTCGATCTCCTCCTCGTCCACTCCGCGTGCACGGGCAGCGCTCACGTGCGCGTCGAGACACAGCCGGCACCCCTGGAGGACCTGGAGGGCGATGGAGATCCGTTCGCTGGTCCCGCGGTCGAGTTTGGCTCGTCCCATGGCCCGGCTGAGCTGGAGGTATCCGCCCAGAACGGCGGGTGAGTGCGCCATCGTGGAGACCATGTCACCGAGCGGGCCGTGGCGGGAGGCCAACTCGGCGAGGAGGTCGCGCGAGGCGCCGACCGCGGTGTCGGGGGTGAGTCGGGCGAGGCGGGGCATGACGGTCCTTCCGACGTGGATGCACCGGCGGCGGGACGCTCGTGCTGCGCCGTGCGTCCCGGCCGTCCGTCGTCCAGTGGTGTGCGTGCGATCAGTGGTGGCCGTGGTGGTTCGTGTGCTGGGGCGTGGCCAGGGTTGCCGCGTCCGTGCCGTGGGTGGCCGTGGTGGTCCGCACCGTGAACTCGGCCGTCCGGACGACGTCGTCGTGCTGGAAGTCCAGGTAGAGGCGGTAGGTGCCACCTGACGGAGCGGTGGCCATGAAGGTGATCTCGGGTCCGGGTTCGGTGGTGCCGTCACCGGGCTCGCCCTCCGGGTGGACGTGGAGGTAGCCCAGGTCGCCGACCCGCAGCGCCACCAGGTGCCCGTACGCGCTCAGGTAGGGCTGGAGGTCGGTGACGGGCTGGCCGTTCCGGTGGACGGTGAGTGTCAGGTCGCTCGCTCCGCCGGGTTCCAGCTCTCCGTCGAGGGTGACGCTGTACTCGCCGATGTGAGCGGTGCGGGTGTCCCCGGGAAGCGGCTGGGGGTCGTACTGCCCGGCGACCGAGGCGTCGATCCCCAGCGTCATGGTCCCCTCTCGGCCGGCCGGGTGGATGTCGGCGAAGAACCTCCAGTCTCCGGGTACCAGGGTCACGTCGACGCTCCAGGTGCCCTTCTCGTCCCTCACCGGGTGCACGTGCTGGAACCCGGTCGTGTCGCGCCGGACGGCGATGAGGTGCAGTTCCTTCCCGTGTTCGGGCGTGAACTCGGTCACCGGCCGTCCGTCGGGGCCGGTGATCCGGAAGCTGATCGTCTGCACTCCGGTGGAGAGGATCGTCGAGTCGAATTCGAGGGTGTATCCGTCTTCGGAGACCGAGAGGCCGCCGGGACGGGCCCCGCCGTGGCCGCTGTGGCTGGTCATGTCGTGGCCGGAATGGTTCGTCATCGTGTCTCCGCCTGTCTGAGCGTGCTGGTGATGCGTTTCTGGTGGGTGTCGGTGGCCCGAGCACCCACCAGAACCATATACCCCCCGGGGGTATTCCTCAAGAGATCGTTTGAGGGCGGCGTGTCGTCACGGGAACCCGCGCCGAGCGCGGCGGTGCCGGGTGTGGATCCGCACTCGCAGGGAAGACCGGCGGGTCGGGGCTCACGGAGCGGCGGTGCGGTCGTCGCCGGCGCTGCGCCTGCCGGGCTCGGATCCGTCGCGCCACCGACCGCCAGTACCTCGGCCTCGTCGTCGTCACCCGCGAAAGGCTGCCGTGGCACTCGACCGCATTCCACCAACGGTGCGACGGACGCCCCCCGTTGAGATCGGCAGGCCACGTCTACGGGTCGCGCCACGACGAACTGCTCCAGCGGCTTGTGCGCTCACGTTGCTGACCGTCCAGCCGGCGAAGGGCCGCGGGACCCGACGTGCCGGAAACCCCGGCGACCGGGCCTTGGCTAGTCTGCACGGGTGACCACCGATCTGATCCTGTTGCCGCGTGTCGCTTACCGTGGACAGGAGGTCACCGCGCCCCGACTCCGCGCTCTCCTCGCGCTCCTCGCGGGCGATCTGCGTACGGGATGCAGCACGGAGCGGCTGGTGGCGGGGCTGTGGCCGGACGACTTGCCGGAGCGGCCGGGCAAGGCGGTGCAGGTCCTCGTGTCCAGGGCGCGGGCGCGCCTGGGCCCCGACGTCATGGTGAGTACCCCGGCCGGGTACCGGCTCGCCCTCGGCCAGGACCAGGTCGACAGCTCGGCCCTGCTCCTCCACGCTGCCACGAGCGCGCACCGGGCCAGGGCCGGCGACCCCGCGGGATCGCTGGCTGCGGCCGAAGCCGGCCTCGCGCTGTGGGAGGGGACTCCCGACGGGGCCGATCGTACCGAGGACCCCTTGGCCGCGTTACGTGCCGAGCGTGCCCCGGTCCGTAGAGCGCTCGTACGCGCGCGGGCAATCGCACTCGCCCGACTGGGCCGGCACGCGGAGGCCGCCGAACTGCTGGCGGTGGCCGCCGCAGAGCATCCGCGGGACGAGGAGGTCCTCGTTCAACTGCTGGTCAGCGAAGCGGCGACAGCGGGACCGTCCGCCGCGTTGGTGCGCTACGAGGCGTATCGTCGCGAACTACGCGACGCACTCGGCACGAATCCGGGCGCCGAGCTCATGGCCGTGCACCAGGAACTGTTGCGCGGTGAGACCCCCCTGATCAGGCACGGGGTGCCGTACGAGCCGAACCCGCTGCTGGGCCGGGACGAGGACATCGCGGAGGTGGCGCGGCTGCTGCGCGACTCCCGCGCGGTCACCGTGGTCGGCACCGGTGGCCTCGGCAAGACCCGGCTCGCGCACGCCGTGAGCCGCCGGGCGGAGCAGCGCCTGGTGCATTTCGTGTCCCTCGCGGGTGTCACCGCGGATGAGGACGTGGCCACGGAGGTGGCGTCCGCGCTCGGCGCGGGGGAGGGGCGGCCCGGCGCCCTGAGCGGCTTCGCACCGCCCGATCCGGTGTCCGGCATCCTCGGAGTGCTCGGCGCCGGGCCCGCGCTGCTGGTCCTGGACAACTGCGAGCAGGTCGTCGAGAGCGCCGCTGACCTCGTACGGGCCCTCGTCGCGTCCTCGAAGGACCTGCGGGTGCTCGCCACCAGCCGGGCTCCCCTCGGCCTGACCTCGGAGGCGGTGTACGCGCTGCCGGAGCTCGGTCTCGACACCTCCATCGAGTTGTTCACCCAGCGGGCCCGGGCCGCCCGACCCGGTGTGCAACTGCCGCCGGACACGGTGGCCGAGTTGTGTCGCCACCTCGACGGGCTGCCGCTCGCCGTGGAGTTGGCCGCAGCGCGGGTACGCGTGCTGTCGGTCGGGGAGATCGCCCTGCGTCTCGGCGACCGGTTCGCGCTCCTCCGCGGTGGGGCGCGGGACGTACCGGAGCGTCACCGCACCCTGCACGCGGTCGTGGAGTGGAGTTGGAACCTGCTCGCACAGGACACCCGGGCGGCCCTCAGCACCCTGTCCGTCTTCCCGGGCGGATTCCTGGCCGGAGCGGCGGAACAGGTCCTCGGGGAGGACGCGTTGTTCCGGCTGGAGGAGTTGGTCGGTCAGTCGCTACTCACGGTCACTGACACCCCTGCCGGTGTGCGGTTCGGGATGTTGGAGACCGTACGGGAGTTCAGCGCGGCCCGTCGTGCGGAGAGGGGCGAGGAGGACGAGGCCGTCCGCCGGTTCGTCGTCTGGGCGAGGGACTTCGGGGTCAGGTACCACGACTGGGTGTTCGGTCCGCAACCGCGGAGTGCGTGGGAGCGGATCAGGGCCGAGCAGGACAACCTCGTGTCGGCCCTGCGACACGCCTTGGCCCTGGCCGATGGCCCCGCGGTCGCCGCTCTCACCGCGGTCCTGGCCGCCCTGTGGTCCACTGACTCGAACTACCCTCGCCTGGCTGCTCTCACTACGGACGTGGGCCCGTTCCTGTCGCATTTCCGTCCGGAGCCCGAATATGTGGAAGTGGCCCGCGCCGCGGCGGTGTTGTGTGTCGCGAGCCAGTACATGGACTACGGCCCGCACGCTGGTGTGGCCCGCCAACTCGTCGTCCTGCGCCGGTTGCCGACGCCTGCGCCGGACACGCTGCTGCGCGCGATCGCGGTCGTGCTGTGCGCGGTACCCGACATGGCGCCCCCTCGTCACGAGGTGTTGCACGCGTTGTGTGGGAGTGCACGACCGATGGTCGCGGGAGTGGCCGAGTGCGTCGCCACCTACGTGTGGGAGTACGAACACGATGTCGACCGTGCACTCGCGTCGGCCCATCGCATGGCCGGCGCACTGGCGTCGGTCGACAACCCGTTGGTGCAGCTCATGGGCCACTCCCGCATCAGCGAGCTGTGCCTGAAGACGGGGCAGGGCGAGCCCGCGTACCGACACCTCAAGAGGGCGATCGAGATACTGCCGCGGCTCGGTGACGAACACGACTACATCGGCATCCGCTCCGCCCTCGTCCTGGCTTGTCTGCAACGCGGCGATGCCGACGAAGCCGAACACTGGCTGCGTCAGGCCGACGGCGACGACTTCCCACCACAGGGAGCCTTCTACAGCCCGAACCTGGGCGGGCGCGCTGAGATCGCGCTCACCCGCGGGCAGACGGAGACCGGGCTCGCGCTGTGGCACAGCGCGGTGCAGCGGATGTCGGAGGCCGCCGCCGTGCACAGCGGCGACCCCTGGCTCGACCCGTGGGCGCTACAGATCCAGGCCGCTGCGGTGACGGCGCACGCCCACGCCGACCGGCTCGAACCCGTCGCCGGGATCGTCGGCCAACTGCGGCAGCGGCTGCGGACGCTGCTCTTCGACCCGGCCCACCCACCCGCGCCGCTCCCGGTGCTCGGGACGGTGCTGCACGCGCTCGGCATGGCGGGGCTCGTGTCCGGTGACCCCTGCGCCGCACGGATGATCGCACTGGCCGAACGGTTGCGGGTGTTGCGCGAGTTCCAACCGACGATGTCGCAGGCCCGCGCCAGACGGGCGGCCGAGAACACCGACAAGACGGTCTACCTCGACGCGGTGTCCCGGTACACCCCTCTTGGGCGGGACGAACTGCGGGAGGCGGCCCGCACGCTCATTTCGGGTCGCGGTTGAACAGCGACGTCGACCAGGCGCATCCGAGAACGGTCAGGGCCAGGCACCACAGGACGGTGATCCACCCGTCGTTGCCGATCTCGGTGCCGAGCAGCAGCCCGCGCAACGTTTCGATGGCCGGGGTGAACGGCTGGTACCGGGCGATCGGCTGGAACCAGCCCGGCATCGCGTCGACGGGTACGAAGGCGCTGGAGATGAGGGGGAGGATGATCAGCGGGAGCGCGTTGTTGCTGGCGGCTTCGGCGTTCGGGCTGGCCAGGCCCAAACCGACGGCGATCCAGGTGAACGCCACGGAGACCAGCGCGAGGAGGCCGAACGCCGCGAGCCACTCCAGGGCCGTGGCGTCCGTGGACCGGAAACCGATGGCGACGGCCACGGCGCCGACGAGGGCGACACTGATGAGTGCCTGGAGCACGCTTCCGATGACGTGTCCGATGAGCACCGATCCGCGGTGGATCGCCATCGTGCGGAAGCGGGCGATGATGCCCTCGGTCATGTCCATGGATACGGAGATCGCGGTCCCGGCCGGGGTGGCACCGATGGTCATCAACAGGATGCCCGGGACGAGATAGGCGATGTACTCGGAACGTTCGGCGCCGCCGCCGGTGATGCCCGCGCTCATGACGTCGCCGAAGACGTAGACGAAGAGCAGCAGCAGGACGATCGGGGTGAGCAGGATGTTGAGGGTGAGGGACGGGTAGCGCCGGGCGTGGAGCAGGTTGCGGCGCAGCATGGTGGAGGAGTCGCGTACGGCGACGGATACGAGGTTCATCGGGTCTTCTCCGTGGGCTGGTCGGGGGCACCGGTGCTACCGGTCAGGGCGAAGAAGACGTCGTCGAGGTCGGGGGTGTGGACGGTCAGCTCGTCGGCCTCGACCCCTGTCGAGTCCAGCCAGTCGAGGATGGAGCGCAACTCGCGCTGGCTGCCGTTGCTGGAGATGTGCAGCGCGAGGGAGTCGTCGTCGCGGGTGGCCTCGCGCAGGGCGAGGGCGGCGGTCTGGTAGGCGGTCGGATCGGTGAAGCGGAGCCGGACGTGTCCGCCCGGCACGAGCCGCTTCAGCTCCTCGGCGCTGCCCTCAGCGGCGATCTTGCCGTCGCTCAACACCGCGATGCGGTCGGCGAGTTCATCGGCCTCCTCCAGGTACTGGGTGGTGAGGAAGACGGTGACGCCGCCGGACACCAACTCACGGATGATCTTCCACATGTTGTGGCGGCTGCGCGGGTCGAGTCCGGTGGTCGGTTCGTCGAGGAAGATGATCCGCGGGGCCCCGACCAGCGTCATGGCGAGGTCGAGGCGGCGCTTCATACCGCCGGAGTAGGTGGCAGCGGGTTTCCTCGCGGCGTCGGCGAGGTCGAACCGTTCCAGCAACTCCGCGGTGCTGCGGCGGCCTTCGGGGCGGGGGAGGTGGTGCAGGTCCGCCATGAGGAGCATGTTCTCCTCGCCGGTGATCAGCCCGTCCACTGCGGAGAACTGCCCGGTGACACCGATCGTGGCCCGCACCGCCTGCGGGTCGGTGGCCAGGTCGTGTCCACCGACCCGTAGATCGCCGGAGTCGGCGCTGATGAGGGTGGAGAGGATCTTGACGGCGGTGGTCTTGCCGGCGCCGTTCGGGCCGAGCAGGGAGAAGACCGTACCGGTCGGCACCGCCAGGTCGATGCCGTCGAGGACCGTCTTGTCCCCGTAGGCCTTGCGCAGCCCCTCGGCCGCGATGGCGAGAGAGCGCGATGTGTGCGTCGTCATGCCGCAGAGGCTGCGGCAGGGCGCATTCAGCCCGGCTTCACCAGGGTTTCATCCCCCTGAAACAGGACGGCGGAAGACGGAACCACCCCTCCCCGCCTACTGGACGTGGCGGTACCAGCGTCGGTGCACCATGGGTTCGACGCACAGCACGGCGACTCCCGCGATCGCGCCGACCAGCAGGGCGGACGCACCGCCGCCGTTGAGGACCGCGCCGAGGCAGGCAGCGGCAACGGCGAGCGGGCGCAGCAGGGTCAGCGGGCCGAGACCGGTCACCACGGCGAGGGTGCTGGCACGGAACGGCAAGGCGAAGTAGGCGGCGAGCGACAGCAACACGGCCGTGGCGTAGACGACGAGCGGCAGCAGGTAACCGCTGCCCCCGGCCACCAGCGCACGGTAGGTCCGTTCCGCGTCCCGCGTGGCCGACAACAGGAGCACGGCCGTCAACACGGGGGCGAGCAACACGACCGCGCCGACGAACAGCCCGCGGAGGGCGGCGCGGGTGGTGGCCCGCCGTTTACGGATGCGGGCGTCCCTGCCGGCGTAGGCGCGGAATCCGCTGAACGCCGCGTCGACCAGGCCGAGGACGAGAAGGGCGAAGGCGACCGTCATCGGCCGGCCCCGAGAAGGTCAGCCCGACCGACCAAGCGGCGCGCGTCCCGTCCCAGGGCTCGACGAAGGGGCGCCTCCAACTGCGGGCGCACCCCGATGATCGGACGCAACGTGGTGCAGAACGGGTTCGCCGCGCCCCGCGGCTCGTACACCAGTGGGCGGATGCCGGAGACCTCAGCAGCGCGCAACAGGGCCTCGTCACTGTGGGCGCGCAGCGCGGAGACGACACCGTCGTGACGACCGAGCGGGTTGCGCATCCGCGCACGATGGAAGATCCATGCGCCCACAGGTGCCAGACGGGTGGCGGCGATGTCGTAGTGGCAGAAGGCCAGCGCCGGTGAGGCGGCCTGGGCCCGGAAGAACCCGGCCAGGGCGGACCCGCTGAAATGATGCAGCACGCCGGTGGACACGTACACGGTTGCGACCTCCGGAACGTCGAAGGCGTTCCCGGAGACGAATCGGCAGTCGAGGTTCTCCGCACGGGCGAGGCGCTGCGCCTCTTCGGCCAGCGCGGCGTCAAGGTCGACCCCGACGAGTTCGACGTCCGTGCCCAGCGCGTTGGTGGCCGCCAGCCAGCGGATCAGATAACCGAGGCCGCACCCGACGTCGACCAAGCGGTACGGGCCGGGCTGCCCGGAAGCCGCCCGAACCGCGGTGAAGAGCGGCCCGAGCAGGTGAACCAGACGTTCACCGATCCGCAGCTCCTCACTCAGGCGCTGAAGCTCGGTGTGCACGCTGATCAGCAAGCGATCCACGGCGCGCGCATCGAGGACACCGTCCCGGTCCACGGGCAACCCGGCGACGATCCGCACCGCGCGCTCGTCCCCACTGTCGCGGAGCCGCTGGATCACCTCGGCGCGCCGGACCGGAATGCGGTGACCGCTGTGTGGATCCACTGCTGTGATCAGGTCGGAAATCTCAAGCCGCTGCACGAGAGAGAACTCTAGAGCTTCCCCTCCCCGACACCTCTACACCCCGACCCACAGAGCCCTCACCAGGGATTTCCCGCGGTCCCCGCGGTGGCGCGGTATCGGCCCGGTGGCATCCCCACCACCCGCCGGAACGCCGCACTGAACGCGAACTCGCTGCCGTAACCGACCGATGCGGCGATCCGGCCGACCGGGAGATCGGGCTGTTCGCACAGCGCGGTCTTCGCGAGTGACATGCGCCACCCGGTGAGATGGGCGATCGGGCTCTCGCCCACCAGCTCCCGGAACAGCGGCGCGAACGCCGCCCGGCTCATACCCGCCACCCGGGCCAGCTCCGCGACACTCCACGGATGCCCGGGCGCCCCGTACAACGCGTCGAGCGCCCGGCCCACACGCTCGTCGCCGAGCGCGGCACGCCATGTACCGACCGCGGCCGGCCGCTCCAGCTCGGCCCTGATCCCCTGGAGCAACAGCACCTCGACCAATCGCGCGGCGAGCAGGGGCGAGGCGGACCGGCCGTCGCGGACCTCCTCACGGAGACCGTCGAGAATCCGACGCAGCCCCGGAACGGGGTCGCCGTCCGCGTCCGGCCGGAGATGGATCACCGGCGGCAGGGCCCGCAGAAGAAGGTCGCGGGCCGCACCTGTCAGAGTGAGCTCGGCGCACAGCACCACCGTGCGCGCCCCGTCGCCTCCGAAGCGGCGCCGCACCGACAACCCGCCTTCCGGCAGCGAACCGTGCCACCGTTCCTCCGCCATGACCCGGGCGTCCGGACGGTACTTGAGCGAGTGCGGGACGCCGTGCGGGAGGATCACCAGATCCCCCGGCCCGATCCGGACCGTCCGCCCGCCGGCGTCCAGCCACATCTCGCCGTCGAGCAGGTGATGCAGGGTCACGGTGTCCCGCGGCCCCACCCGCATCCCCCACGGCGCACCGAGCTCGATGCGTCCGAACCGGCCGGTGCCGACCCGTATCCGGTCGAGCAACGTACCGAGGGCATCCGGACCTGAACGATCACGCATAACACCTGGACTCCGGCGCATGTCCGCCCCTCCTGCCGCTTCCTACGATCGAACCGAACCCCCGAGAGCCCGGGACAACCCGAGGCCGGGGGACCCCAGAGACCAAGCGGACCCGGAGCACGCCGGGCCTCCGATGACCCCCAACGACCCCCGACAACCCCCTACGAACAGGGAGACCACCGTGGACATCTTCATCACCGGCGCGAGCGGCTACATCGGCTCGGCGCTGACCCGTACCCTCGTCGCCCGCGGACACCGGGTGCGCGGACTGGCGAGAAGCGATGCGGCCGAGGCCAGGGTACGGGCGAACGGCGGCGACCCCGTCCGGGGCAGCCTCACCGACCTCGCCGTACTGGCGGAACGGGCGGCCGGCGGCGACGCGGTGGTCCACACCGCCGCCACCGACACGGTGGACCGGCCCGCCGTGGACGCGGCGGCGGTGACCGCCATGCTCGATGCGATGGAGGGCGGCGTCTTCATCACCACGACCGGTGCGCCGCGCGCCCGCTCGTCGCGGACACCGGTCACCGAGGACGACACGGCGGAGCCCACCGGACCGCTCGCCTGGCTGGCCCTGGCCGAGGCCCGCGTGCTGGAGGCCCCGAGGGTCCGCGGCGTCGTCGTCCGCCCCCCGTTGGTGTACGGCGACGGCGGCGGACCGGTCGCCCGGCTGATCCACCAGGCCACCGCCGACGGTGTGGCGCGCTACGCGGCCCCGGGCGACAACCGCTGGTCCACCGTGCAGGTGAACGACCTTGCGACCGGGTACGCCACGCTGCTCGAAACCCCTGCCCACGGGGTGTTCCACATCGCTGAGCCGGTCCCGGTCGACATGGCGTCGCTGGCGGCCGCGATCGGTGACGCCGCCCGGGTACCCGTGGCGTCGTGGAGCCTGACCGAAGCACTGGAGACCCACGGCCCGCTGGCCGGATTCCTGGCGATGGACGCGGCACTCGACGCGAGCCGGCTGCGGTCCCTCGGCTGGTCACCAGTCTTCGGGGAAGCACTGGACGGCATCTGCGGCGCGCTGCGCGATCCCGCCCAGGGATACCGCGCTTCCTAGGGACCGGACGGCTCGCCGTCGTTCACGGGTTCCGGTCGGCCCCGGCGGGGGAGAGACCGGTGTCGAGGCGTTGCAGGGCCCTGCTGCGCGGGTGGCGGCCGGGCAGGCTAGTTTGCTGGGATGACTCTCCTCAATGATGTGGCCGAGCGCGACGGCTGGCGATGCTGGGTGTGTGACGAACCGGTCGACCCCGACAAGTCGGTGAACGACGCGCGGGGGCCCAGCGTCGACAGCCGGACCGCCGACCGGAAGGCCAAGGTGGCCGAGCGGCTCGCCCACCGCGGCTGCAACACCCGCAAGGGTGCGGTCAAGGTGGTCATCGCCTGGCCGGAGCGCCTGTACGTGGTCGAACCCGCGCCGCTGATCGCCGTTGCCGACAGGCTGGAGCGCAAGGGGGGCCGCGAGATCGTGGGCCGTTGCCCGACCAAGAAGGATGCCCAAGAGGCGGCGGATTGGCTGGTGGACCGGTTCTCCCGACTGGCACCAGGGCTGCCTGTGACCGCCGGTGTCGAGGCGGGCGGCGGCCAGTTCCTCGTCATCCTGACCACCGGCCGCCGCTGACCGGGATCACCGATGGTGATTGGTAGGTCCCTTTCGGGCGCTCGACGCTGCCCTCGATGAAGCTCACCGGCCGCCGCCGGGCGGGAGGGGCGGCGAGTGGGTGTGCACCGGTGCGCCCGGGTGGTGTGGCGGGTTTCCACCGGCGGGCCGTGTTCCCAAGTTGCGCGTCCTGGAGGACCGGTGCCCATCACCAGGACGGTCAGTGGTGGGTGGGGTTTGTGTGTGTGGTGTTGCGCTTGTCGTGGAGGCGGACCGTCTGTGCCAATGCCCAGAACAACAGTCCGGCTACCGCCGGGGTGCCGAAGAAGACCGCGAGCCCGGCTCCGATGTTCGCGTCGACCGTCCCGGCGGTCATTACACGGTGACTCCACGCGGTGACTAGGCCGGCGCCTGCCAACGGCAGTAGGACGTACCAGCGGCGTGGGTCCCAAGCGCCGCTCTGGGTGGCGCGCAGCAGGTACAGGGTGCAGGCGCCGGTGACCGCCAGTGCCACCAGGCCGAGCGCCGTCGCCCAGCCTTCAAGAGCCCTGATCGGTTCCATGACGTGTGTGAGTTCGGACGGGACGGACCCGGGCTCGTTCTGCTGCCCCATCAGACCCCACAGGATGAGCGGCGCCGAGGTGACCAAAGCCGCGCCCGCCAGTGAGTTCTTCGCGTTGATTCCCATGCGTCCATACGATCACCGGGTTTTCGGTGCGTCATGAGTACGTGTACTCAAGGCCGGTGTGGGTGTCGACGCGTTGCGATTCGATGTGAGGTCGCCTGGGGTTCATCCGGCGTGCCGTACAGCTTCCACGTGTCGTGTCCAACGGGGGCGGTACCCGCAGGCTGGGTGTTCCATCTCCCTGTCCACGGATCCCTTTCGTGGTGCGCAGGTCGAGCCGGGGGGCGTCCGCGTGGGCCGGCGCAGGTGGGCGTGTGAGGTACTTCCGTGCCTGAGCGGGCGGGGGAGATGCCGGGGATCAGCCGAAGGTGAGGGCGTAGGCGCGGAGTCCTTCGTCGAGGCGGAGTTCGAGGTGCGCTGTGTGGGCGTTCTCCTCGTCGGTGAGCCGGTAGAGGGCGGGGGCGTCGGAGACGGTGAGGGTGCGGGTGGGTGTGCCGTTGACGAGTACGGTCACCTTTCCGGTTCCGGCGAGGACGAGGTTGGCGTTCTTGGCGCGGTAGGTGAGGGCGAGTCGTGCGTCGCGGCCTGCGGTGAAGTGTTCGTAGCCCGCGGTCCAGGTGCCGTCGAGGGAGACGCGGTTGAGGGGCAGGGGCCGGTTGGGGAAGCGGTAGGTGGTGGGTTTGTCGCTTACCAAGGGGGTTCCGATGTACCCGTTGATGCGCTGGGTGCTGAGGTAGGTCTCGGGGGTGCGGTCTTCGGTGAGGTCGTCCACGGCCCGGCCGGTGGGGTTGGGGAGGTCGACGGTGGGGTCGGCCTGGCGGAGCAGGTCCCGGATCATCGTTTCGGTCTGGTCGTACTGGCCTTCGCCGAACTTGAAGTAGCGGACGGTTCCGTCGGCGTCGACGAGGTACTTGGCGGGCCAGAAGCGGTTGCGGTAGTTGTTCCAGGTGGTGAGTTCGTTGTCGAGGGCTACGGGCCAGGTGACGCCCAACTTGCGGGTCCCGTCAGCGACGTTGCCGCGCTTCTTCTCGAAGGCGAACTCGGGTGAGTGGACGCCGATGATGCGTAGCCCGGCGTTCCGGTAGGCGCGGTCCCAGTCGCGCAGGTGCGGCGCGGCGCGCTGGCAGTTGATGCAGGAGTAGGTCCAGAAGTCGACCAGGACGACCTTCCCTCGTAGGTCCTTGAGGTCGACGGGCCGATCGCCCGGGGTGTTGAGCCAGGAGTCGATGCCTTCGAGGGGCGGTGCCTGGCCGCAGGAGCGCAGTTCGTCGGCGCCGTCCTCGCAGCGGGACAGTGCCTTGTTGGAGTTGTCGTAGAGGCCGGACAGTTCCTGTCGGGCGGTGTCGTTGTCCTCGACCTTCCGCTGGGCTGCGGCGGTGTAGTCGGGCAGGGTCCGCTGGAGGGCGGTGGTGACGTCGAAGGCGAGCGCGAGGGCCAGGGCGATCATCAGCAGTCCGGCGGTGATCCGCAGTGCGCGGGCACGGGTGCGGAATGCGGCGACGCGTTCTGCGACCCGGCGGCCGGTGAGGGCGAACGCGAGCAGCGGAATGGCGGTGCCGACGGCGAAGGCCACGGTGAGGGCCACGATGTCGGCGTTGATCTCGCCACGTGCCCCGGCGACGGTGATCGCGGCGAGGACCGGTCCGGCACAGGGGACGTAGAGCACTCCGAGGCCCAGCCCGAGGGCGAGCGCGCTGCCCTCCTTGTTCACCTGACGCTGCGGAATCCGGGAGAACGGCCTCTCCAACAGCCGTTCCACGGGCGGGAAGACCAGCCCGAGGCCGATCAGGACGAGCAGGGCCAGTCCGGTGTGGCGCAGGATGTCCTCGGGCAGCCCGAGTGCGGAGATGATCGTCACCCCGAGCAGGGTGAAGAAGCTGAAGCTCAGCACGAGGCCGGTGACGACGGCGTAGGGGCGACGGTTACGGGCGGCGCGTGGTGGGGCACCGGGCGGTGCTTCGAGGAGCACCGAACCCGCCGCGGCCGTGTCAGCGAAACTCCTCCCGGTGTTCCCCGCCCGTTCTGGTGCCCCGCCCGTTCCGCTGGCGAGGAACACCACCGGGAGCACGGGAAGGATGCACGGTGACACAGCGGTGATCAGACCGCCGAGCAGACCGATCAGGACGAGGGTGAGCATGGTGACCGCCTTGGTCGATGGAACGCCGGATGCGTCCCTTGACACCTCATTCGGACCCGTACCGCGGCCGGATGGCACCGCGTTCGCGCCACAACGCACCTCGGGCAACGCCTGCCACATTGGCCCGGTCCGAGGAACAGCGGGTGGATCGCTCGTGCGCCATGAGGATGGCACCAGCGTGCTCGGCGCCTCCGGCGGGGCCGCGGCGACGAACCTTCCACGACTTTGATTCACCGGGCCGAGACAACCGATCCGGCAGTGAACATGCGAAACCGCGCCGCCGTCGAGGTCGTCGTGCTGGCCGCCCTGGGCGCGGCGTCCAGGTTCGAGGCGGCCGGTGCAGCGCCGCAGGAGTAGCCCGCCATGAAGCAGAGGGGCTTGAACACGGCGACAGGGGAGGCCGGCGGGTGACCGGGCCGCCGGATCCGCAGACGGTTCGATGCCTGGTGTTCCTTCCTCTCATCGAGGAAGGGGCACCAGGCATTGGGCGACGTCGCGCACGCAGGCAGGCGCGAGCGGTGGCTACTGGGGCATGAGCACGCTGTCGACGATGTAGACGGTGGCGTTGGAGGTGCTGACATTGCCGCAGACGACGCTGGCGGAGTCGTTGACCTTGTACGACTTTCCGGATCCGCTGGTGGTGACCATGCCCTTCTGCAGGGTCTCGAAGGACCCGTTCTCCAACTGCTCGGGCGTCAGGTTCCGGCCGACGACGTGATAGGTGAGGATGTCGGTCAGCTTCTTCTTGTCCGCGAGGACCTTGTCGAGATCGGCTTTCGGGATCTTCGCGAAGGCATCGTTCGTCGGAGCGAACACGGTGATGCCCCGGGCGCTGTTGAGGGTGTCCACCAGACCGGCCTGCTTGACGGCGGCGACCAGGGTGGACAGGGCTGGGTTGTTGGAGGCGGCGGTGGCGACCGGGTCCTTGGCCATCCCGTCGAAGGAACCCGCGCCCTCCTTCGGAACGCCGGCGCAGGCAGGGCCGAACGGCTGATCGGGGGTCATCGCCTCACTCGCCGGTGCCTTGTCGGCCGCGGCAGCCTCCTCGGACGCCTGAGTGGAAGCAGCCTTGGTGTCCGAGCCGGATTCGGAGCAGGCGACCAGTGCGAAGGGGAGCACAACGGCCGTAGCCACGGCGGTCGCGATACGGCTGGCACGCGTACGGTTCATGATCAGGATCTCCAGTTGAGCGGTGAGTCGCCCCGGACGGGGACTCGATGGGGAAGGAGCGTCCGGCCGGTCCGCAACACGGACGCGGAGCTGGCACGGCGGGCCGGGATCGCCTGTGGGAAGGGCCGCAGCGCGCTACCGGAGGGCGAGGTGGCCACTGCACCGGTGGCGATGCGCCTGTGGCGGGGGTGCTCCATGCCTGCTATTCGCAGACGTCCGCCCACCGGATGGGTCCGGCATTCCATCCGGTGAAATCCAACCGTGCTCCGGACCGGGCACCCGCCGCTGTGGTGGGTGGAGTGGTGGCTCGTCCCGGGCACCGTCTAAAGGGTGTTGTAGAAGGCTCGGTTCTGGGCATTTCTCCTTTATAGGTGGGGTGTTGTGGGCTGAGCTGGTGTGGGTCGCGAGGTTCGCGGGCTTGTGGATCGGCCGGTTCGCGAAGCTGGTGAATGTGGTGCGGGAGGGGGGTGGGAACGGTCCTGGTGGTGGCTGTCCGTGGTGTCTGCCGCTGGCTGACCGGGTCCTGTTGGTCGCCGTCTGCTGCCGCACCAACCTCACCGTGCGGCAGCTCGTCCTGCTCCTCGGGATCTCCTCAGCCATCGTCTGCCGGGTTGTCCAGCGCCTGCGACCGCTGTTGGCGCTGGAGCAGGCCCCGCGGCCGGTCGCCGACGTGGGCCGGTTGTGGATCGTGGGCGGCACCCTGGTCCCGGTCCGCGACCGCACCGTCGGCGCGTCTCCTCAAGGAACACCGGTTCTCTCGGCGAACGTGCAGGTTGTCATCGACGCCGACAGTCGCCTGGTCGTCGCCTCGGCCCGGCCTGCGCTCGGGAACAAGGCCGACGCCCACGTCTGGCGGGAGTCGGACCTGCCGGCCGCGGCGGCCGGGACGACCGTCATCGCCGGTGGCGCCTACCTGGGTACCGGCCTGATCGTCCCGCACCGCAGAAGGGCTGGCTTGGCCACTCCTGCGGGGTCAGGAGGAGGACAACGCCGAGCACCGCCGGGTGCGGGCCCGCGTCGAGCACACCTTCGCCCGGATGAAGAATTGGAAGATCCTGCGCGACTGCAGCCAGAAGGGCGACGGTCGCCACCACGCAGTCCAGGCCGTCGCCACCATGCACAACCTCGCCATGACACGGTGAAACAGCAGGTCAGACGTCACTCAGGCCTGCCCGAAACGGACCTTCTGCAACATCCTTTAGGGTCTGTTGCGAAAGCGGATCTTCGGCCGTGAAATGATCACGGTTCACGGGGTGGGGAAGTCTCACGGACGAGTAGTGGACGGTGCCGGATCCGTTGTTGCCGAAGGGTGCCAGGGCGGGGCGGGCGTCCGTCTGGCCTCGGCGGCAGCTGATCGATGGCATACGGTTCCGGGCCCGCTGGCTTCCACCGGCGGGGAGAGGGTGGTCCATCGTGCGGGAGTGTCCGGCGTCGCGGTGAGTCCACGGCATCGTCGGTGGCGAGGACGTCCTTCGCGATCGAGGTGACGCTCGAAGGGGCGGAGCTGGTGCTCCAGGTGTCCCGGAGCGGTGTACCGCTGAAGATCGCAGGCCGCCACCTGGCCCGGCTGATCTCCGGCTTCCGGTAGGCGAACTTCCGGGTGGGTGAACTTCTGGTGGGCGAACGGACGAAGGAAGGCGCACGAGCACTCGCGGCGCACACCCGTGACGGTATGCGCCGCTGAGGGCGGTATGCCGGTAGCAAGTCCCGGCCGTGGCGAAGTGCCTTACGTCGAGGCCTTCTTGAAGATCTCGACCAGGCTGGTGGCGCTGTCCTCGGCGCGGCCGTCCGCGATGCCCCGCTGGAAGATCTCCAGGACCTTGGCAGGCAGCGAGGTGTCGACGCCGGAGTCCCTGGCGGTCTCCACGACGTGGTCGATGCTGGCCACCGCCATGGACAGGCGCTCGATGTCACCGGCGTAGTTGCCCGCGTCGATCCGGCCCGAGTAGTAGCCGATGAAGGCGGGCATCTGGGCCAGCTGGGGCGAGACGTAGGGCAGGAGGTCCTCGGCCTTGATGCCGTTGGCGTCGGCCACCGCCAGGGCATGCAGCCACGAGGTCACCGTGGTCCAAAAGACGTCCAGCTGAAGCTGGTAGTACAGGGCGGCAAGACCCGGGTCCTCGCCCTTGTAGTCGGTCTTGGAGAGGAACTTTAGGGTCTCCTGGACCGACTCGAAGGCGTCCTTGGGGCCGCTGTAGAAGGTGAAGGACTCCGGGGCGCCGATGCCGGTGGGGGAGGCGTTCACGCCGCCGGTGACGTGCCGGCCGCCGTGACTCTCGATCCACTTGGCACCGGCGCGGGTCTTCTCCGGGGTGTCCGAGCTGAGGTTGACCACTGTCTTGCCCGCCAGAGCGTCGGCAGCGTCGCCGAGGATCGTGTACATCGCGGAGTAGTCCGTCAGACTCAGGATCACCAGTTCGTTGGCCTCCAGCGCGTCGGCCACGGTGGGGGCGAGCTCGGCGCCCCTGGACACCACGCCCTCGGCCTTGCTTGCGGTGCGGTTCCAGACGGTCACCTCGTGACCGTTGTCCAGGAGGACGCTCACCATCGCCTGCCCCATCGGACCGAGACCGATGAGGGTGACCGACTGCTTCAGCATGAAGTATCCCAGACTCTCTAGATGGATCGTTCTAACGAGTCGCAGGCTAACATGCAACTAAAACGAATGCTCTAATTAGAAGCGTCGTGACGTTGGTGATGCGCGGCCATGCACTCCGGGGCTGTTTCCTGTCGTTTCGTAGGGGTGTAGTTGCGGTACAGGCGGTGTCCTGTGCTGGGGTTATCCCGGTTTGGTTGAGACTGTGTGAGCGTGGTCTTGCGGGGCTGTGGGCTTGCTGGTGTGGGGTTCTCTCGTTTTCGTTGGGATTTTTCCCGTGTCTCTCGTGGGGTCCTGTCTTCTAAAGAACCGGTGTGCGTATTCCCTGGTCACAGCGTTGCGTGCTCTGAGGTCGTCGGACGGCCCGGGGGTTAGCGGCGGGGTGTGGTGGGCCGGTGGTGGGTTTCGGCGAGGTGGTCCAGGCGGATCGCTTCGAGGGTTTGCTTGGTGATGCGTTCGGTGCCGTCGTGGATGGCGGTGATGGCTGCTTGGCGGATCAGGCGGGTCAGGGATCCGATGCGTCCTGCGGTGCGTTGGTGGAGGTAGGCGGGGTGGCGGGGGAGGGTGCCTGGCTGGTGTGCCCGGAGATCGAGTGCTGCTTCCACGCCCGTGATGAGTTCGCGGAAGGGTTCGTGTTTCCCTAGGCGTGCGGGGAAGGCGCCGCATTCCACCAGGGAGGCTCGCCCGGCGAGTTGGGCTCCGCGTACGCCGGAGAAAAGGGCGGTGGTGGTGACGTCGATGCCCGCGTACACGAAGGTCGCGCGGATGCGTTCGGTGAGGTCTTTGAGGAGGTCGGCGGTTTCCGCGCCGGTGGTGGTGCGAGGGTTGAGTCGGTGGATCTCGTCGATGAGGATCAGGCGTACGCCGGTGTGGTTGTAGGTGTGGCAGACGGCGTCGGTGATCTGGGCCTGCGTCATCCGGCCGGTCACGGGGATGCCGAGGTAGCGGGCGAACTCGGTTGCGAGGGCTTTCGCGCTCGCCGCGGGCGGGACCAGCACATATGCCACGGGCACCGGTGCGTGCATGCTGTGGTCCGGTGGCGGGTGCTGTCGGGTGTGGGCTAGGTGGCAGGTGCGCCCGGTGTGCAGGAGGGCGGTGGTCTTTCCGGCGGCTGCCGGCCCGGTGACGATCAGCGAGGGCCGTGCGGTGGTCTGCTGGTGCTGTCCCAGGATCATCAGTGTGCGCACGTTGGTGGTGAGGGTGTCGATGGCCGGGGTCCGTACCGTGACGAACGCGGAGTGGTAGGCGAGGCGTTCTTCCGCACTTCGTTGGGGTTCTCCGGGTGCGGGTGGTTGTGGGGGAGGGGTGGTGGCGAAGTGCTGCCAGCCCTGCCAGGTCGTCACCGGCCATGCCGCGCCAGTTGGCCCGTCGCCGGCCGGTGCGCTTATGCCGTGCCCTGCTCGGGCGTCCTTTCCGTGTGCTGTGACAGGACTGCTTCCTGCTCCCGGGCGGGGGCCGGTCACCACTTGAGAGCTTCTTCCTCTGCGTCGTAGAGCCCGTACCCGCTCACCGGCGCGGCCGGGCCCTCCGCAGTCCCCTCCTGCGCGAGGCCTTGTGTTTCCTGGTCTTGGTCGAGGCCGTCGAGGCTGTCCTCTCCTGCATACGTGGCCCCCGGCTGCGGTCGGGGTGCCTGGTACCGGCTCTGGGAGCGGCGTGGTGGGGGAGTACGGACGGTGGTGGTGCGGTTGAGGATATGTCGTCTCAATATGTTTGCAGCACGTGACTATGCTTCAAGCTTCTGACCTGCACACCTTCACATGCTGAGAAGGTGATCTTCCGGGCGATTGGCTGCTGAAATCTCGCGGACTGGTCGTACGTCGGAGCTGTGAACTGCTCTTGTGCAGATCATGAGACGCGGCGTCACTTCCACTGAGACGACCTTGGGCGCGGCAAGGTTTTGTGGCGGGATGCTGAGCGTGCCCCCGGCGTGGGCTGCCGTAGTTGTGCTGATGGGGGAGCGGCCGTGATATCACGGCTGGCCAGCGCGGCCAGCAGCGGACATCTCTGCGCGTAGGCGCCTCCGGCCCCGGGGCCTCGCTCCCTGGCTCCCCGCCGGAAGTGGTCTCAGCGGGTCGAACAGGCTGCAGTGGCCGGTCACGTTCGATCTTGATGTGGTTGCCGCCGGCGTGCTTGCTGGCGTGTCGCTTTCCGAGCTCGCGTCGGCGCCGTGGTATGTATGGTTTTGATTGGAGGGTGATGCTGCTGGTTTGGCATGGGACTCTTCGATGTGTGCCTGATCACCTGTGCTCGCTGCTGCTGTAGCGCCGTTTCGTCCGCTGGTAAGCGGTGTGGAGACGGGAATCCGTCGGTGGGGTGAAACGGCGAGCGTGTGGATCGGCCTGCCGGGGGGCACCTGATGAGTGAACTGCAGCTGTGGGATGACAACCCGACGACGGTGGATCTTCTGGGATTCGCTTCGATCGTCGACACTGTCGTGGCCGCCTTGCGGTCGCCGTCTCTGGACCCCGTGACGATCGGTATCAACGCCCCCTGGGGTGGAGGGAAATCCACCGTCCTCGGCCTCTTGCATCAGGTTTTGGACCAGGAACCCGGATATCGCGTCATCCGTCTCGATCCGTGGGAGTTCGACGACCAGTTCGACGTGCGTGGCGCTGTCATCGGTGAAGTCCTGCAGGACCTGCTGACGGCCTACCCGGACGCGGGTCTCGAGGATGCTGCGAAGGGTCTCCTGGAACGGATCAGCTGGTCACGTGTTGCGGCCAGTATGGCTCGCGGTCAGCTCGTGGCGCAGACCGAAGACCTCGTCAAAGCCTTCACGCCGCAGCCGAGGCATGACGCCAAGAGCCTGGCGGGATTCCGCAGCGAGTTCGCCAAGCTGCTTCAGGACGTGGAACCTCTCCAGCGCCTCGTTGTCTTGGTGGACGATCTAGACCGGTGCCTGCCGGACGCCGTGATGGCCACGTTGGAGGCCATCAAGCTGTTCCTGTCCGTCAAGAAGGTGGCGTTCGTCCTAGCGGCCGATCAGGAGATGGTGCGCGAGTCCATTGCTGTCAGTCTTGACGCTACGGGCCGCGGCGAGCAGTTCGCACTCCGCTACGTGGAGAAGATTGTTCAACTGCCGCTGTCTTTGCCGCGTATCAGTACGGACGAGGCGGGCGCCTTCATCGCTCTCCTGCTTTCACAGCGCCGGTGCGAACAGGAGGGGGACTATGAGCGGCTGGTTACGCACGCCCAGCAGCGTCGCGCGCAGGGACGCTCACCAGTTCTGGCCGACATGCAGGACCTGCCGTGGGTGCCCGACGCCGACACTCTGGCACTGGCCAGCCGCTTTGCCGCAGGCCTGGCCGCGCACCGTACGGGAAGCCCTCGCAGTATCAAGCGGTTTTTGAACGCATTCGCGCTGCGCACCCGCATCGCTGAGCGGCACGGCATCAACATCGACGCCTCGGTGATCGCCAAGCTCATGCTGCTGGAGGACAGCCACGGCAAGGACTTCGAGACACTCGTCCGTCTACAGGAAGCCCAGCGGGCCGAGCTATTGGAACGCTGGCAGGCCTGGGGTCGGGACGAGGAGAAGGACAAGCCCGCTGAGGTCACCGAGGACAGCAGAGAATGGGCCGCATCGGATCCCGATCTCACCACCGCGCCGATCGGCCCGTACCTGAGTCTGGCCGCATCGCTGGTCAGTCTCACCGCCGCCGCGTCCCTGACACAGCAGCAGCTCACCTGGGTCAGTGACTTGGCGAGCGCCTCTGAACCACACCGGCGTGACGCCCAGGCCGAGATCGTGACCGCGCTGGTCACCGACCAGCAGGCTGTCGTCGACGCCCTGGTTCAGCGCGCCCGCCGCGAGTCGGACACCGATCCGCTGGCCGAGTCACTGGTGCATATCGCAATCCACACCCCCGAACTGCGGTCAGCCGTCGCGCAGGGGCTGTGGGAGATCCGCAAATACCTCATGCCCGGAGCCGTCGTCGACATGGACAGCAGCGGCGTCGAGGAACTGCAGGCGCTGATTCCGCAGCTGGCCGAGGCCACCGACATCGAGCCGGCGACGCAGGAAAATGCACGGATCACGACCGCAGGCAGTAACTGATGGGCACTTCCGGTTCCTACGGAGGGAGCGGCAACGCGGACTGGAAGCACGCCCACGAAGCGTTCGACGCCCTGCCCGCCTCTGTGTCCTCCGGCAGTGGCTCCCAAGCTCCGCCCGACCTCCCGGACGGTCAGGAGCAGCTCCTCGACAGCGTGCTCAGCGCGCTGTCCACCGCTCTACAGAAAGACGACGCCGACCGCGGGAGGCCACCGGCCAACCCGTACGCGCTCTCCGGGCTGTTGGCCTCTCCCCGACGCGGCGGCAACGGGGGCGGCGGCGGAGGGGGAGGCACCCGCAACCTCGTCGGAAGAGCTGGTGCCGGTTCAAGACGCCAGGTCATCAAGGGATCCTCCCGCGGCGCCGCTGCTCTGGCCGGCGCCTACGCATTGCGAAACGGGGACGCGGCCCGACTGCGAGAACTCGGCCTGGACCTCGCCGAACTGCGCAGCCTGCGCCCGCTCGCGCAGGTCTCGCGCATCCTGCAGACGGTGCTCGGTGACGCGGGCCACCCCGATGAGGCGGCCCTGCGCAAGGCCGCTACCAGGTACGTTAAGGCCGTGCTCGTCGATCCTGATCCACCCGCGCAACAAGACGGTCTGCGCGGACTCGTCACTGAATGGATCTACGAACTCTCGCTGGTCGAACTCGGATCACAAAAGGCACAAGGAGACCTGACGGCGCAGGAAGCGATCAGCAAACAACGATGGGTCCGCTCCTGGCTTGAGCGCCGCCTCAAGAACATCGATGTCCCCGACACGCGCCGCATGACCGTACAAGAGTTCACCGCAACAGCGGCCAAGGTGACCGGGGAGGCACTGCGCATGCTCCGCGCACGACGCTCATGACAACTGCTCTCGAAGTGTTGCCCCACGACGCCCAGCAGCACGAACCCTCCGCCACGGCCCTGCGTTGGGCCCGCACCGCTGCCCACAGTCCCACGCCGGAAGTGGCCGGCGATCTTGGATGGGACCTCGACCTGATCGGCGCCGTCCCCGTGGAGGCCTCCGACCTGGTGCGCATCGCTGCTGCGGCCTACCTCGCCGATCGCAGAACCCCCCGCCCCACCACGTTCGTAAGGACATTCGAACTCGCCGTCCACACCGTCAATCCCGAACCCTGGAACAGTGCACCCGGTGAGCTGACCGAAGAGCTCCTGCACTGGCTGACCGGTGACGTATGGCACCTGCGCGCCGTGCCCGCCACCGTGACTGCCCGTACGCGCGCCCCCCTCGTGCCCGCCGATGACGTCATGCTCCTCAGCGGCGGGCTTGACTCGCTGTGCGGAGCTGCCGATCACTTGCAGGACGGCACCGAGCGGATCTATCTCAGCCACTACGACGGCAGTACCGCAGTACGGAGCGCGCAGAACATGGCCAACTCCTGGCTGCAAGGCCGCGTCTCCTCCCCCCTGCGCCACCACAGCATCAAGATCCGCCCCAACGGTACTCCCGCTGAATCCACCTCACGGAGCCGCAGCTTGCTGTTTGCCGCGCTTGCAACTGCCACGGCGGCCACCGCGTCGAGCCCGCAGGTGACCGTGCCCGAGAACGGATTCACCAGCATTAACCCGCCACTGGCCACCGCACGTGGCGGTGCCCTGACCACCCGGTCCACCCACCCAGGCACCTTCAGCCGCCTCAATGCCCTTCTGGCCGCCACAGCTATCCCCGTCACCATCGGCAACCCCTATCTCCACTGCACCAAGGGAGAGCTCCTGGAACGGGCCCACAACCGCGCCGGAGACGCGCTCCTTGCCGCTGCCGCCGCGACTGTCTCGTGCGGAAAACTCGACGGAGGCCGCTACAAGGGCGGCAACGCCAACCTCAACTGTGGGCTGTGCGTGGCCTGCTTTGTGCGTCGCGGATCCTTTACCGTCGGCCCCCGCCACGACCCCACCGTCTACCTCGTCGACCATCTGGCGGGCCCCTCACGGGAATTGCTGCTCAAGCGCCGCCGGAGAGACGTCCTGGATGTCCAGCATGCCTACCTCAACGGCATCGACGAAATCGATATCCTCGCCGTAGGCAATCTGCCTCCCGAAGCCGACATTGATGCCATCGTGGATTTGTGCCAGCGAGGCATTCAGGAACTGAGCCGTGTCCCTCTTCCCTAACGAACTGCCCGCGCTGGACTGTCACGCCCACATCGCCCCTGACGTGACTGACTCCCAGATCAGCGCCTTGAACGGAGCCGTTGTCTTTGCGGTGTCGCGCACCCCGGCCGAGACCGACCACGCCCTGCGACGCCGCGACCCCACCCTGGTCTGGGGCACTGGCGTGCACCCGGCGGTGTCCGCCGCCCTCAAAGACTTCAACCCACACCAGTTCCGCACCACACTGCAGCGGACCTGCTTCATCGGAGAAGTCGGGCTCGATCGCCGCGGCAGCCTCGAACTGCAGCGGTCCGTCCTCACCCAGATCTTTACCGCCGCCCGCGATGAACCGGTCCTCCTCTCGCTGCACAGCAGCGGACGTACCGCTGCTTTGATGGACCTGCTCACCAGCCACCCGCATCCGGGGATCATCCTGCACTGGTTCCTCGGTACTCCCGAAGAGCGGCAGCATGCCATCAGCCTGGGTGCCTACTTCTCCGTCAACGCCGCCATGCCGGACGAGACACTCGCGGCCTTCCCTCTGCAACGCCTTTTGCCCGAGACCGACTTTCCCGCCAGCAGACGTGCCACCGGCGCGGCCCGTCCAGGAGTTGTTGCCCCGCTCGAACAGCGGCTGGCCGTGCTCCACGGCACGACACCCCAGATGATCAGGCGCCGTTTCTGGCAGAACCTGCGCGAATTGACGACCCGTACCCAAGTACTGGACCGCCTGCCGGAGCCCATCGCGGACTGGGCCCTGGAAGCCTGACCGCTTCCCTGCGGCGCACGCCCCGCCACCACAGCACGAACCCCGCGGCCCAAGGGCCCGTCACTCACTCGGAGAGAGGCGTGCGGCGACTGCACTGTTCGCGGCAACTGCATCCGGCAGCACGCAGCCGATCAAGCTGCCGGCCTGAAGCACCTGAGCGGCCGTCAGGCCCAACGCGGAGGACAGGTCGGCACAAGTGAGGTCGGCGCCTTTCAGATCGGCGTCGGTGAGATCGGTTTTCGTGAGATCAGCCCCTTTGAGGTTGGCGTCTCTGAACCTCGCACCGCGCAGGTTCGCTTCACTGAGCCTGACCCCCTCCAGCCGGGCCCCGTTCAGATACGCGCCGGCCAGTTGCACCTTCCGCAGATGCAGGCCGGCCAGGTCCACCCGCACACCACTGCCACCACGTCGTGGGCGCGCCGCGGTGAGCGCGCGCAGCGCTTCTTGGACCTGCGCGTCCGGCTTCTTCGCCAACTGCGCTGTCGCCAGTGTCGTCGTCGCGGCAGGCGGTGCCTCCTTGCGGACGAATGCGTTGAGTACCCGTGCCGCAGCGTCGCCCTGATCTGGCGCATCCTGCACGATCTGCTCCATCGCCAGGACACCTCCAAGACGCACATAGGGCTCGCCGGAACTCAACCGTTCCAAGGCTTTCGTGAAGCGGTCGGTGACCTGGCCCCGCCGAGACAGCCGGAACGTACGAGCGGTATAGGTCAGGGCGATCCCGGCCCCAACCGCGGCGACCACCTGGACGACGGCGAGACGAAACTGGCCCACAGCCGCCGCCCGGCCGGGACCATCGAGCAAAGACCAGTCGTCGCTCGTCACCCATCGCGCCAGACGCACCGTCAGCGGAGTGAAAACAAGAGCCACCACTCCACCGAGCACCACCACACCGGATACTGCTAGGACGGCCGACCGCGTCCGCTTCCACCACATGCCATGTTTCTATCGGACGCAGCGCCCAGCGCGCACACCGTCGGGGTCAGCTGATCGCGAAGCCCCTTCGTACCGCTGGCTTCCCTCGTGGCCTGCCGGTTGCTCAGCGGTTGTCGCCGCGGCCGATGCGAATGTCGTCGAGGAGATCGCGGGTGATCGCTTCTGTGCCGGTCAGGTGTGCGGTTTCGATGGCTTCCTGGGCGGCCTGGCAGATGAGGTCGTTGAGGGAGTCGATGTAGCCGCCGGTGCGCTTGTGGAGGTAGCGGGAGAGCTTGACCAGGGTTCCGGGCTGGTGGTCGTGGAGGCGCAGGTCTTCTTCGAAGCCCTGGACGCAGCTGTGCCAGTCGTCGCCGTAGGGGATGGCGCCGGCCCACAGCACCGGAAGGTCGCTGAGGTAGGTCTTGCCCTTGATTCCCGGGGGCAGGGTTTTGCGCCGCTTGCCGTTGCGGGCGTCGTGCACGATCTCGCGGGCGCCGGTGCCGCAGAAGACGAACGTCGCGCGGGTGCGGTCCTGCAGGGCTTCGAAGTAGTCGAAGGCGCCGGTGATCTCGTTGTCCTGGATGCGGTCCACGCCGTCGACGAGGACCAGCTGGGTGCGGGCGTGGGCCATGACGTGGGCGACGGGCTCGGTCATGTCGGCCGGCCGGCGGGTGCGATCGGTGGGGTTGAGGGTGTGGTTGAGGCCGAGGAACTCGGCGAAGGGCAGCGACCAGTGCAGGTTGGTCTCCCGTTCGGGCGGGACGCTGAGGTAGATGACCGGGATGCGGTTGGCGTCCGAGCCCAGGTCGGCCTCGATCAGTCCCTGGAAGCCGCGGCCGATCTGGACGAGCAGGGTGGTCTTGCCGGTGCCGCGGTCCCCGTCGATGATCATGTTGGTGCTGCGGCCGACGCTGCTGAAGCGGTTCTTGCGCAGCTGGCGCCGAGCGTCGAGCAGACCGCGGCGCAGCGCCGGGGTGATGACCGGCAGCATCTCGCCGTGGTACATCAGCCGCGGGTCGCGGGGCCCGACCCGGGTGCCCTTGGGAGCGCAGTCCGCGAGGTCGGGCGCTTGGAGCGTGCGTGAGGCAGCGGCGTCCCAGCCCTCCCGAGTGGTCAGCAGTGGGGCCTCGATGGGCCGGGTCACGGCATGGGCGACCTCCGGGCTGAAAGTCCGGATCAGTTCTTCTCGGCTCACAGGCATTCTCCGTTTGCTGCGTCGTCGTCGGACGCGCTGCCGTGGGGTATGGGGTCGTTGGGTAGGGGCGGGGTGGCAGGTCGGTCGTAGCCGAAGGCGAAGATGTCGGCCGCGTTGCCGCGCAGGCTGAGCGAGTCCGCGCCGGACGGACGGGACCAGGAGATCTGCTCATCCTCATGACCGTCGTCGTCGATGCTCTCGGGGGCGTCCGGTACAGCCGGCAGCGACTGATCCGGGGCAGCCGTGCGCGGTGGGGGAGTGGTGTCTCCGGCCGCCAGGATGTGTTCGGCGTCCATGGCCAGCGACGGTGCCCGCACGACTGTTGCCGGGTCGGGGTCGGGCACCCCTTCGTAGGGATCGGGGACGTCGACATCCAGGTCCAGCACGGGGCCGGTGAACAGCTGCGGCACCTGCTTGGCCTGCGGGTCGGGGCCGCGCCGGGCGCGCTCGCGCAGCGCGGACACCTCGCGTGCGATGCGCCGTTGGTCGTCCCTGTGGCCGCCGTCCTCCAGCACCCGCAGTGTGGCCTGTTCCCAGGTCCACTGGGTCCAGGCGTCGCTGATCAGGCGCTGGTGGATGAACTCGGCTTCCACCCAGTCGTCGGTGGTGTGGTCGTAGAGCCACACGAACCTGGGGGCGTAGGGGCTGTAGCGGATCTGCCACCGCATGCCCTGCCCGGGGATCTGGCTGTGCCGGTTCCTGTACTCCTGCAGGGCTTCGCTGTTGTAGGTGCGGTTGTCGATGGTGACGCCCTTGTCGGTCACCTTCAGCCGCTTGAACGGCAGCAGCTTGCGGTTCTCACGGGCAGTGAGCGGCAGCGGCACGTGGCCCTCGGCGGCCACCAGCGTCGCGTACATCCGGTTCGGGCTGACCGTGATCCCAGGCAGGAAGGGGCTGCGCAGTCCGTCGTGCGCAGTCTGCTGCCAGTCCAGGGCGATCCACTCATCGAGCAGGTCCTGCAGCTCGTTCAGACTCCACAGCGAACCCTCGGCGACGTGCTTGCCGCGCCGGGCGAGATCCGAACCGGTGTATCCGGCGGCGTACTGCGAGAAACGCTTCTTCACCGCGCCGAAGGTGCTCTCGATGACGGCCTTGTCGGTGGCGGTACGCGTCCGGGCCGGGCGCACGTTGATGCCGAGCATGCGGCACACGTCGTCGAAGTGCTCACTGTTGAAGATCTTGCCGTGGTCGACGACGATCATCCGGGGCCGGATCACCGGCCGGGCCGCGGCGCCG
The DNA here is from genome assembly GCF_042871255.1 of Streptomyces sp. NPDC005955. Lineage (NCBI taxonomy): Bacteria > Bacillati > Actinomycetota > Actinomycetes > Kitasatosporales > Streptomycetaceae > Streptomyces > Streptomyces sp. NPDC005955. The sequence goes on from NZ_JBIAIF010000009.1 coordinate 270,102, forward strand.
GCCATGCGCGGATCGCAGGCCACCAGGTCCGCATAGGGCATCTCGGACCGCTCCGCCAGGGCCGACGGCGACCAGCCGGGCCGGCCGGGCATCGGCGCCAGAGCCTGCGCCAGCATCAGCACCGCGTCGAAGGACCGGGTGCCGCGCCCGCCCAGCCGACGGCCCCGCGGGCCGCGGCCGGGAACCTTCGGCACGATCATCGCGCCGATGATCGACCGCGACGCCACATCGATCGCCGCGGTCAGCTCGACCTGCACCGGCCGGCCGTCGTCACCGACCGCGATGATGTCCAGACCGGTGGAGTCGATCTGGACCTGCTCGCCCAGCCGGAGCGCCCACGTCGGCGTGTACGGGGCAGTGGCCCCGTTGGCCGCGTCCATCCGCCGCTGGGTCGGCCACCGCAGAGAGTCCACCGCAATGCCCAGCCGCTCCAGCAGCCGGTAGAAGGTGGCGCGAGAGATCATCAGCCGGTCGTACTCGTCGGGATGCTCCCGCTCCACAGCGGCCTGCAGCCGCTCGTACAGGCGAGTGCCGTGCCCGTCGGACTCGTCCCGCCCCGCTTCCACTTCCGCCAGCAGCAGCCGTACCACCCGCTCGTCCGTGCGCCCCCACGGCGAGCCGGTCACGACTTCGCGGACCAGGCCGAACACGCCCCGTGCCTGATAGGCGCGTCGGCGGCGCTCGATCGTGCTGACCGAGGAGCTCTTGAACCCCAGTGCTTTCAGTTCGGCGGCCTTGGCGGCGATGCGCTGGCGGACCGTGAACCGTGCCGGATCGTAGTTGGGGCGCGGCACCGTACCCTCCGCGGCATCCGGTGGCACGCCCTCGTCGATCTCCCGCAGATGCCGTTCCCAGTCCCGCACCGCCGCTCGCTCGGCCTGCGACAGCAACGACAGGCCGCTGGTGTCCGCCACCCTCACCGCATCCTGCACCTGGCCGTCATCGTCCAGGAGGGCGTAGTCCTCAGCGCCGACCACCGCCGCCACCAGGGCGCGGACGTCATGCCCCTGCTCGTCCAGACAGCCCAGCTGCACCTCGGCGCCCTGCAGTGCCACCACACGGTACGTTCCGCCCTGCCACCGCACCCGGGCACCCAGCGGCAGCCCGCTCTGCTGCGCCGCCGCGGCCAGCGGTCCAACCGGCGTCATCCGTTGTCCTCCCAGGAGTGGTCGTTACCGGGGACTGCCCATATTCGTGAGGTCGGGAGCAACGGCAGCGTCCGGTCGAAGTCCAGCGTGCCTGTCCACAGCAGATGCCAGATGTGACCGGCTGCCGGCAGTCCCAGGCCCGAGACGGCGGCACCCTTCTGCAGCGGGCGCGGCACGGCGAAGACGTCCAGCAGCACCTGCCGGGCTTGCGTCCCCGGGGCGAACTCGGCACCGCGGAAGTGCGCCATGCTCCGAAGCGAGGAGTGCAGTACGCCTTCAGGTACCTGAAGGGGACGGATCTGCCATCCGGCCGCGGCCGCCGCATGACGCAGCACCCGTTCCTCCAGTTCGGCCGCCCGGGCCGCCAGGCGGTGCGGGATGACGAACCGCCGGCCGTCGTGCGTGCGCGCGAAGAACGCTGGCCGTACCGTCCCCTGCCGTCCTTCGTGCTGCCAGTGCAGTTCGGCGACTCCGGACTGGAAGCAGGCGATGTCCGCATCGAAGTCGAGAAGCATCGCCGCGTCCATCTGGACCGTGCTGGAACACCACACGGTCACCCCGTTCGTCGTACAGAACCAGTCGGTCAGGATGGACCGCCGCCCCCGGTAGGCATGCGGCTCGGACAGCGGTGCACGCTCCTCCAGCGGTATATCGCGCAGCAGACCGGGCTCGTGCACCAGCGTGCGGCCTGCCGCACTGCGGTAGTGCACCCGCACGTCGATGTCTGTGGGCAGGCATTCCTGCTTGTTCAACGTGAGGCTGCAGTGCTTCCCCGGTCTGTGGGCACCGGGACCCCTCTTGCTATCCATAGGGACGTTCCACATCAGCCAGGACCTTCCAGGGCACGCAGGAGAGCTCGTCGACCGACTGCATGCCGCCGACCTGCTCGTGCGGTGCGGCCAGGGGCAGATAGGTGCCACGCTGAGGACGTGGAACCGGTGCGCCGAGAGCGGGGCGCTGCGCCCTCCAAGCCCTCAGGCCCCAACCGGAGCCATGACCGAGCCCGGATGCCGCCTGCTGCAGCCACTGCTCAAACTCCGGGGACGACAGTCGCCCCGCCAGCCGCCGGCGTTCGGCCGAGACCATCACGGAGGCGATCCTCATCACGGACGGCAGCAGCTCCAGCGGCGTCGTACGGGACGTGCCCAGCCGCGGTGCTCGTCGGAACTCGTGCGCGAGAACACCGAACGCGTCCGCCACCAGAGCCCGCCCCGCCGGCCCGAGGGTCCGGACGAGCTCCACGCGGCGGCGCTCCGCCTCCAGCACGTGCGGTCCGCGAGACAGGTCGATGAACAGCTCCCGGTCGTCGCGCGAATTATCCGTAAAGCGACCGTGGTGAATGCATATCTGCCATGTGTCCGGACTGATCAGCCACACGGAATCACCGGCATCCCGCGCGGCAGCACACAGCGCGCACCCCCGCACCAGATACCCGCCACGCGGCTCCCACGGCCACCTCCACAACGGCTGCCGCGACTTCCCGTCGGACAGCAGATACTCCTCGCCGAGGCTGGGAAGCGCCCGGACCAGCTCCTCGACAGGACGCCCGGCCAGCGCGGCCAGACGCTCCCGGGCCGCCCGGTTCACATACAGCTCCGTGTACCGCGGATCGACCTCCGCCGCCGACAGTCCTTCACCGACACTGTCCAGCAACCGTCAGCCCGTTGCGCGAGGCGAGCCGGGTCACGTAGGAACCGGTCGACTCCCCGGCCACGAAGCGCGACCGCAGCGGCAGAGCCCGCACGTGCTCCCGCACCGCACCCCTCCAAGCCCGCGCTCCCGACCCTTTCGCCCCCGCGTACCGGACTGTGATCTCGGCAACGACGAGGCGCGATGACTTGGAACAGACTACTTAGCTGACGCAAAGTCGATGGTGCCAGGGCAGTGCTCTGCACCACACCCCCGGTGCACTGCCCCGCACAGCCGCCCCGACCGAAGGCCCGCAGCCCCATGACACACCCCGCCATCCAGCTGCGGGACCACCAGCGCGACGCGTTCAGAGCCGCTGCCCGCAGCCTCGCCCACATGTCCCGCGTCACCGTCATCTCGGCCACCGGCAGCGGCAAGATCCTCACCGCCATGCGCGTAGGCGAACACTTCGCAAACGACGGCAACATTCTCGTGGTCGTCCCCTCGCTGAACCTGATCAGCCAGACCGCAGCTCACTGGGCCCGGGACAGCGTGGTCGAGAACATGCTCGGCGTCTGCTCCCTCACCCCCGCACAGGCCGGCACCGTCCGCCTCCCCCTGACGACCGCGCCCCGCCGCATCGCCGAGCTCATCGCCCAAAACTGCGGACCCACCGTCGTCTTCGCCACCTACTCCTCCCTGCCCGCGCTCACACGCGCCCACAAGAAGCACCGCCTGCCGCGCTGGTCCATCGTGATCATCGACGAAGCCCACCGCAGCAGCGGCAACAGCGGCAAACAATGGGCCGCCGTCCACGACAACGCCGCCATCCCCGCCCGGCGGCGCCTCTACATGACCGCCACCCCCCGCACCTGGGCGCTCCCCGACCCCACGAAGAGCCGCCGGAAGACCACCGGCCCGCAAAAGGCACCCGAGCCCCTCGCATCCATGGACGACCCCACCATCTACGGACCCGTCGTCTACCGCCTGGGCCTGGCCGACGCCATCGACCGCGGCATCCTCGCCGACTACCGCATCGTCGTCCCCGTCATCAACGACGAGGAACTACGCGCAGTACTCCAGACCCCAGGGGTCACACGGCACATCGACGGACTGCGCCTGTCCGCACTCCAGGTCAGCCTCCTGCGCGCCATGGCCACCCACAAAGCGCGCCGCGTCATAACCTTCCACAGCCGCATCGTCAACGCCCACCAGTTCAGCCGGACCCTCCCCGACACCGTCGCCGCGACCACCCGCAGCACCGGAATCCGCAAACTGTGGACCTACCCCCTCCACAGCAGCCAGCCCACCAGCGAACGCGCCCACCGCCTGGCCGAGTTCGAAAACATCCCCCTGCTCACCAACAGCACCAGAATCCCCGGCGCCGTCGATGGCGCCGTCCTGTCCAACGTCCGGGTCCTGGGAGAAGGCGTCGACGTACCCGACGCCGACGCCATCCTGTTCGCCGACCCCAAACGCAGCCCCTCCGACATCATCCAGGCCCTCGGCCGCGCCCTGCGCCAGCCCCCAGGCGCCGGCAAGGTCGCCCTCCTGATCATCCCCATCTACGTCGGCCGCCGCCAGACCACCGAGAAGGCCCTCGAATCGTCCGCGTACAGAATCCTCTGGGAGGTCCTCAACGGACTGCGCGAACACGACTCCCAACTCTGGCGCCGATTCGGCGACCCCGACCGCGACACAGCCGCAGACCCCCTCCCCCCGGCACCCGAGCGCGCCGCCGAGATCGCACCGCTCACCGGCCTGCGCGCCCACGAGGTCGACACCCGCGTATGGGCAACCGGCTGGGCAGCCGCCGTCGGCTACTACGAGCGCCACCACCACCTCAACGTTCCCAGCGAATACACAGACCCCTTCAACTACCCCCTCGGCCTGTGGATCGGACAGCAGCGCTCCCTCTACGCCAAAGGCGACCTCGCCCCCGACCGGGCCCTCGCCCTGGAAACCCTGCACATATCCTGGCCCCACCCCCCGCGCAGCTTCGAAAGCCGCCTCACCCAGGCCATCGCCTTCGCCGACACCCACGGCACCCTCACCGTCACCACCGCCCCCAGCACCAGCGACGGTCCCATGTACCGCTGGCTCCACCGCCAGCGCGCCCTCGCCGACAGCGGCCGCATGCACTCCGCGCGCAGTGAAGCCCTCAAAGCCGTCGACCCCTGGTGGAACCCGCCCTGGGGCACCGAATGGCAGCACGACTACACCCACGTCTGCCTCCAAGCCGCTCACCAGACAGCCACGCCCACACCCGTATCCGGCCAAACCCCGGCCACCTGGCTGGACCACCAGATCGCACGCCAACACGACCTGCACCCCCAGCAGCTCCGACTCCTGAGCGACCTCGCAGCCCAGCACCCCAGCACACACCCCCACAGCATGCTGCTCCTGCCGGCCTCCCACCCCAGGACCCGTGCCTTCCACCGCGGGCTGAAAGCCGCCCGCCAGTTCCACAGACGCGAAGGCCACCTCCAGGTCCCTGCCGGACACCGGGAGAACCTCCACGGCGACGAGGTCCTCCTCAACCGCTGGATCACCAAGCACCGCAGCGGCGCCGCACAGTTGACCTCGCTGCAGATCACCGCACTGACCGCCCTGGGCATCGAACCGGAGCAACTCCGGGGAGCAGCGCTCCCAGCCGGCGCCTCTGAAGAAGCGGGCGCGTGGTGGGCGGCGCCGGAACCTTCCTGGGCCGCGCCCATTCGGCGGTTCGCGGGCTGACCTCCGGACCGCCCCGCCCGCAAGTGCGGGGTGGGCAGGGCCGGTATCCGGCCGTCCGGCCTCTACCGCCCACGGCACGGTGCGGGAGCCGTTGTCCACGAGCGGCTTCCGCACCGTGCCGTGGGGCAGAGCGAAGGCGCCGGTACTGCCTGCTCGGAGGAGCGTTGCCCGGGCACGCATCCTGGTCGAGGGAGGATCTTCTGACGGCCGGTGCCAGCGGGCATGGCATCCCCGCGGGCCGGGGCCGCCTTCCTTCTCTGTCGGCAGGGGGGCCAACTAGCCGAGACCCACTACCGGTTGCGCTGCAAGGTGGGCCAGCGGGAGGGGGCCGGAGCCGGCCACGGCGGTCGTCGACACGCGGTCGGTGAGGCTGGCCGGCTTCGGTCCCCGCCGTCTTGCGCGACTGCGACAGCGGTCAGCAGCCAACAGTCGCAAGCGGCATATCGCGATGGACCGCGCCTGGGGTTGCTCCTGGTCGTTGCACTGGCCCCGCTGTGAACGTCGCAGACCGGCCTTGGCCTTGGCCGGTAAGGCCGGCCTGTCCCTGCGTCAGCACGCATGTGCTAAATGTCGCTTATGTATTCTATTAAGTTGGATTGTCAGACCCTTCCTCTACCGTCGTTGAAGTCGTCGCGTCCGGACCGCCGGACGGGGCTGCTCGCCCCTGTCCAGGGCGCGGGCCGCGCCGAACGGCACTCGCAGCAGGGCGTGTTGAAAGGGGAGGGCCAGCGCACGTGGCTGAGGACTGGTGGAGCGTTGTGGAGACCGGCCTGTTCGACGTCTTCACCGACGACAGACAGGCTGGGAAGCAGCGACTGACCGGCGCCGTACTCGCCGCTCTGCTGGTGGCGAGCAGCCGCGGCCCGATGTGGACGCTGTCCGACATCAGGAAGCTGCTGGTTGAGGTGGGCTACGAGAACGCGGCCGGCAACGAAGACCTCGTCGAAGTCCTCGAGGTCCTCAAGGCCCACGGATACGTCACGCCGAGCGTCGACCATACCGCGGCCGTCGAGAGCCTCAGTGACGGACGCCGGCGCCGTGAGGCGTGGGCGCTCACGCGGCAGGGCCGGGTGGTCGTGGCCGGCATCCGGGACATCGCCCGCCGTCTGCACCGGTCCTTGCGGCTTCCACCGCGTCTGCTCGACGCCGTCGAGCAGACCCTTCAGGTCCTGCTGCAGCAGTACCACGAAGACGCCGAAATGCTAGACCCCACCCTGGACCAGGTCCGCGCACACCTGGAGCAGCTCCAGGAGGCAGGCGGAGACTTCTACAGCGCGGTCGGCTCCCTCGCACAAGGGGACGTCACCGACGACGCGGTGTTCATCACCAGCCGCCGCCACATTCTCCTGGCCCTGCAGCACTTCGCACGCCGCACCGAACAGTCCCTCCACCAGGTCAGGGCGGCCTTCGGCGCACTGGCCGAGGTCGGCACCAAGAACGTCGTCCACCGCGCGATCGCCGGTGCCGGCATCCTCGACCCGGCCGAACGACAAGCGTGGACGGCCGACCGGGAACGGGACCTGGCCGACCTCGAGGCATGGTTCGTACCCCACGGCTCGATCGAGCGCCTGGTCAACGCGGCGGCGGACGCCATCCACGCCCTGCTGGGAGCCATCGACCGACGCTTCTACGCCAGTGCCCGGGGCAGCGACGTCGGCGAGGACTTCCGCCAGATCGCCCGGATGCTGCACGCCCAGCCCACCGAGGCCCGCACCCAGCAGGTGTTCGCCGCGGCCTTCGGGATCTGGCCCGCCCGCCATCCCGTGGAGACCGTCGAAGAGTCCCTCGCCCCACTGCACACCACCCGCAGCGCAGGCAGCTGCACCATCAAGCTGGTCCTGCGGCCCCATGACCGCGGTGCGCGTTCCACCGGCGCACCCCGCAAGGTCGCCGACCTCACCGAGCAGCGGCGAGCGGCAGAAGCCGCCAACGAAGCCGAGATCGCCCGCACGGAATCGATTGCCAGAGCGCTGGCCACGCCCGGAGTGGTCCCGCTGACCCACTTCACCGGACTGGACACCGCGCACGCCGAAGTCCTCGTGGACCTGATCGAGGAAGCCCTCAACAGCTTCGACGACACAACAGGCACGGGGACAGCCGCCACGGTCGGGGCCGAACTGACCCTGTGGATCGGCACGCCAGGTCACGCGGTGAGCGTCGTGCTGCAAGAAGGAGAGCTGATCGCCCCCGACTTCCTCATCCGCATTCGATGCACCCCGCCGCGAGAAGGAGAGGAAGCGGCATGACCACCACACCCCCCGCTCCAACCGGCGACCAGCCACCGCTCAGCCCCGAAGCAGAGCCGGTCGTGGCAAGACTGCTGGGCCACCAGATCCTGGCAGAGGAGGACGACCCCGAACAGTTCCGCCTGGCCTGCCACCACCGACACGAGATCACCCGCTGGTTCAGCGAAAACCCCGGCTGGCGCTTCCACATCGAACGCCCGGCAGGCATCGGCCGCCTCTACAAACGCCACTACGACCCACCCGCCGGCCGCGTCCCCCTCCTGCACCGCAGCAAGCCGTCCGCCCGCACCCCCGTCTCTCCTCTCGTACAGATCCTGACCGCGCTGATCTGCGAGCAGATGTGGCGCGCCACCCAGACCACCTTCAACCACCTCCAGCGCGCCGTCATCCAGGCATGCGGCACCGAAGCCTCAACAGGCCGACTTCCCCGATTCCAGCCGGTCGCCACCGCAGGACAGAAGCAGGCCACCGCCGCCGCACACCGCATGGCATTCATCGACGCCCTGCGCCTCCTGGAGTCCTGGCACTTCCTCACCTCCGACCAGCCCCTGAACGTCCTCGAACAGGACATCGACGCAGACCTGACCATCACCGCACGCCGCGAACGCCTCGCCCTGCTGATCGCCTGCCCAGCACCCTCACTCCTCCCGATCGACCTGGACGCCCCCGACAGCCACATCGCCGCCCTCTGCCCAGACCAGGCACCCCCGCCCGAGGACGCACTCCCCGTCGACACGGCACGCCACCACCGCCACACGGCACTGCGCGCCGTCCTGGACAACCCCGGGATCGCGCCCGACCCCGCCACCGGGCCAGGCGCCTACCTCTCCTCGTGGAGCGGCCGCGAGCAGGCCCTGAACGTCGCCGCAGCCGCCGGCCTGGCCTGCACGGTCCGCCAGGACTGGTGGATGATCACCGACCCGGCCGGACACACCACGGACCTCACCTTCCCCTGCAGCCGCACCGTCGAGCAGCAAGCAGCCCTGCTCCTGCTCGAGGCCCTGACAGGCCGGGACGACCCCATGGCCTGGTTCGGCCTCCACTGGACCACCGACGTACTCGCCGAGCACCTCAGACAGCGACCGTGGTGGGCCCGCAACTACCAAGGCACAGGCAAGGCCAGAACCCTCGCCACCGCCGCGGTACACCACCTGCTCTCCATCGGCGCGTGCACCGCCGACCCGCCGACCCGCCGCCCGGCACCGGCTGGCAGCCCACCCCCGCCATCCACCTCTGGCGACTCAGCATCACCGACGCGCCCCGCCCGCACCCGGCTACCGAAGCTCACGAGGGATCCAGCCGAGATGAATGACACCCCCCGCCACCGCCTCCTCGCCGACGCGGCCGGAGCCTTCACCGATGTACCGACCCTCGACCCGCACCCCACCGCACGCGGGCGCTGGCAGCCCACCCGGGCCGGAGCGGTCAACTCCTGGCTCTGGACCAACGAGCAGTTCGCCTACGCAGGCGGCAGCCTTGCCATGGTCGGCATGAACGGCTCCGGGAAGTCCCTGACCAGCGCCGTCCTGTTCCCGACCTTCATCGATGGCAACGTCACCGCCAAGAACCTCTCGGCCGCGGCAGAGGCCGCCGGAACGCTGACCGCCATCCACACGCTAGGCAGGCCAGGACCGCCCAAGAGCGGCACCTGGTGGCAGGAGTACGGACGAACCGACCCCGACGGCCCGCACTCCCGTACGCGGTGGCTCACCGCCGGTCTGTGGCTGCACAGCGGCGGAGGCCAGCGCAACACCCTGGACCGGGCGTGGTTCCTTGTCCCCGCCCGCGTCCACGCCCAGCTCATCCTCGAACGGGACGGCATGCCCGTCACCATCACCGACCTCGCCGCCCAGCTGGAGGCATTCGACGGCCTGCTGTTCACCTCGTCCCCCCGCCTGGAACAGCAATGCCGGGACCACACCTCTGTGCTGCGCAAGGAAGAGGACTATCCGGAGACAGTCCGCGAGCTGATGTACCAGCCGCTGGACGGCACCCAGACCGACGCCCTCGCCACCGTCCTGCGCGCCCTGCGCAGCGTCCAGGCCGGAGACAAGATCAGCCCCCGGATCATGGAGGAGACCCTTACCTCCGCACTGCCCGCCCTCGAAACCCGCCGCGTCCAAAACCTTGCCGACGCTCTGAGCAAGGCCGAACAGCTCCAGGGCCACCTGCAAGCGGCACACACCGAGCGCGGCATCCTGTCCGACGTCCGAACCGCCTACCGCCGCTACGTCGCCGCTGCCGCCACCACGACCGCTACGACCTACGCAAACCTCCACACCCTGCACGCCGACGCCGTCACCGCCCGCGACCAGGCACTCCACGCAGAGACCCTCGCAGAACAGCGACAGAAAGAGGCCGCCGCAGCCCTCCAGGAGGACGAAGACCGAGCAGAGCAACTACGCGGCACAATCCGCACCCTCGAGAACCGGCTCAACGAGCATCCCGGAACGAGCCTCGCAGACCTCAGCCGCCACGCCCAGGACTGCGAGAAGCGCGCCTCCGACAGCCTGCAGCACGCCGACGAAGCACAAGCCATCCACCAAGAGCGCCAGGCACAGAGCGCAGCCGACCAGCAGACAGCCGACCAAGCCCTGGCGGCCTGGGCCAAGACGACACACGACCTCGGCAGACTCGCCGGGGACCTGGGCGCCGCGGCGTTTCACGAGCCGCTGGCCAGCGTCCTCAGCGAAACCCAGCAGCACCAGAAGCCTGCCGACAACGGCGCCACCGTAGCCGCCCGCGAACAGGCAGCAGCATGGGGCCAGGCACAGTCCCAGGCGGCCGAACGTGTTCAGGCAGCGCTGGAGCACTTCACCAACGAGCAGAACGAGCAGAGCGCCGCTCAAGACACCTACGAGAACAAGCGGCAGCACGCCGAAACAGCAGAAGCACACTCACAGGATGCGACCGACGCGCTGGAACAGGCCGAGGTGGCCACCCGCACCGCACTGTCGCGCTACAGCACCCACCTCAAGCGACTCCCGGCGCTCCCGGACGACCTGGGCGACGCGACCCCGCTCGACCCGACTGCCATCCGCGCCTGGGTCAACGACCAGACCGCCGACGCCCTCGCGAAGCTCGACGTCAGAGCCTGCGAGGAACGCGCGGATGCCCGATCCCAGGCTGCGGACGAAGCGTCCGCGCGTGCCACCACAGCCAGTGAACTCGCGGCCGGAGCAGTCAGGCAAGCCACGTCCATCGCAGACGCGCTGAGCAACAAAGCCGATGCGTTGACCGACACCCCCTGCTCCCTGCTCGACCTCGTACACGCCGCCCGCGAGGTCACCCGCCCCGCACCCCCACGCCCGAAGTCCACCACTCACACGGAGCCCAGTGACCAGGAGGAATGTCTCCTCGACACCCTGGAGGAGACCGCCCACAGCGACCTCGGCCGCCGCCGGCTCCTGATTCGGCAAGCCGCCCGCGACCTCACCGACGCCGCACGCGCCCAGGATCGGGCTACCGCCACATACGCCCAGGCCCAGAAGACACAAGCCCTCGCAGACGCCGCGGAGGAGACATCCCGCGACGCACGATGCACCGCGGACCAGGAAGCACACACCTGGGCACGCCATGTTCACGCATGGGCCCACGACCTGAAGATCCTCGACCCGGCCGGCCTGCGCCTGCCGGACTTTACCGATGGCCCCCTTGACCTCAACGCGGCGCACCACCTCGCCCAGGACACCGCGACAGCGCACCGCAGCGCCGTGGAGGCCCTCTCCGGCCGACTTGCCGAAGCAGAACTGCGCCTGGACGCAGACCGCGCATCCCTGGAAGACCTCGAGGCGAAGATCCGCCACGCCCGTCAGGCCGGCACCCCTCCCACCCCACCGGACTGGAGGGCCTCGCGGCACGGCCGGGCCGGGACGCCCCTGTGGGAGGCCGTCGAGTTCGCCCAGCACCTCCAGCCCGACGAAGCCAGCCGGTTGGAAGGAGCCCTGCTCGCGGCCGGACTCCTGGACGCCTGGATCTCGCCCACAGGCGAAATGGCAGTCGGTGACATCACCCTCACCCTCACCCCCGAGCACCAAGGACCGTCCCTGGCCGACGTTTTGGTGCCCGACTCCCACACCCCCCTCGACCCGGCACTGGTCCGACGGATCCTGGCAGGAATCCGCCTCCTGCAGCCCGGTGAACAACCGCTGCCCGGGCAGGCAGCCGTCGGACTGGACGGCACCGCATACATCGGCCCCCTGGCCGCCGCGTCCCCTGCCACCTGGGACGCCTGCCACATCGGTGCCGCAGCCCGCGAACGCGCTCGCCAGCAGCTCCTCGCCGACCTCAACGAGAAACGTCACCACGCGACAACGGCACTCGCCGCAACCCGTACGCTTGTCGACACCCTCAAGCGCGACCTGACCACCGCCGATCGCGAGCAGGCCACCCCCGACCCGGTACCGTGGCGCAGCGCTGAAGAAGCCGCCGCCACCATTGCCTTCGAAGCCGAGGTCAAGAACGCCGCCGCCGGCGACGCGGCACACGCCGCCGCCGTCGTGGAGGAGCACCGGCAGTCCACCTCTCGCACCGCACAGCAGGCCTGCACCAACGCGAGCCTCACCATGAACCAGCAGGCCGCGGAAGCCGCCCTGGCGCTGTGCACCGAGCTGGCCGGGCGCCTCACCACCACGACCGTCGCCACAAAGTCCGCGATCGCAGCCACTCGCACCCTGCACGCCGCCAACGAGTACGCCGACAGGACTCGGGTCGAGGCTGCCCAAGCACACCACGCACTCAGCCGTGCACGACAAGCCGCACACGAAACCGAACAGGACCGCAGGAACCTCCCGGGCGAACTCGACCTCCTGGCCCCAGCCCAGGAAGCGGCCGGCCGGGCCCACCGGTGCGCCCAGGAGGCGGCGAAGGAAGCGACCGCAGCCGAGGAAGCACTCGGCCGCCGCACACGCCTGCTCAGTACAGCCGTATCCCGCCTGCACTCCACAGCGCGCGATGGCGTCGCCGAGCTCCCGGTAGAAGCCGAAGCCCTGGGGCGCTACCGCAGCCGCCTGCAGACGCTCATTGCTTCCCTCTCCGGCTGGGGCGACGCCGCCATGCGCGCGCAGTTCACCGCGCAGACCGCTGCGGGCAGCCTCAGCAATGCCGCCGCCGCCAAAGAGCAGGCGGAACGACTTCGCCGACGTGCCAGCGACGATCAACGCGCCGCCGACCATGCGCGCCACCGCCATGACGAGGAGGTCCGCCAGCATGAGCGTCCGTACCAGCAGCTCTCCGCCGAACTCGAACAACGCCTGAAAGAACAGAACGACCTTGGCACCCGCCTTGCCGAACGCCGGAACGCCGATCAGCAGGCCCGCCTTGACCATTCGCGCAGAGGCGACGAGACCGTGGCCTGTACCGCGCGCGTCGCGGCCGCGGCAGAAGGACGAGCAGCGGCCCTGACTCAACTGCAGGCGCTGTTCGACCACGGGCTGGTCGCCGAACTCGCAGACAGCGAGAGCCTTCACCGGCCCGAACATCCCGGCGAGGCACTCGACATCGCCCGGGCCGTCATGGAACAACGAGGCCTCGGCCTCGCGCCGACCCGCGAACAGGCAGCTACAGCCGAGAGCGAAGCCAGAACACAACTCGACCGCCGCATTCGCCACAACCTCAGCCGACTCCTGGAAATCAACCGGCACGTCGTCTCCGAGGACATCCCCGGCACCACCTGGCGGCGGATCACCGTCACCCACCTCGGCCACGCAAGCGAAGCCGGCGCCACGCAACCCCACATGCAGCCGCTCAGCGCCATCCTGGCCGGCCTCACCCACACCATCACCACGCTGGAAAACGACTTCAGCGAACAGGTGCAGAACGAAGTCAAGGGCGTTGTCTTCTCCGAACTCCGCAGAGACATCAACACCCGCATCGACACGGCCCAGAGCATCGTCGACGACATCACCAAAACCCTCGACGGCGTCCGGACAGGCGTAGCCAACGTCGGAATCCGCCTCCAGTGGCAGCCCAAGAACGACCCGATCGCCACCGAAGCACTCCAGCTCATCCAGGCAGTCGACCTCACAGGCAACTTCGACCGCATGTACGACTTCTTCATCGAGCAGCTGAAGAACGAAGAAGCCAACCACCCCACATGGGCCAAACGCGTAGAGCACGTCTTCAACTACCGCAACTGGTTTACCTGGGAGATCGCACTCACCCACAACGATTTCCGTGACGACCCCACCAGCGACGCCGAGGTCTTTCGCACGCTGACCACCCGCAACAACCCCCTCGCGAGCCTTTCCGGAGGAGAGAAGCGACTGGTCACTATGCTGCCGCTACTCGCGGCAGCACACGCCTTCTACTCCACCGAGGGCTACCAGGGGCCGCACATGGTCTTCATCGACGAACTCGATGCCGCCCTCGACTCACGCAACCTGCGCAAACTCCTCGAACTCCTGCGGATCTGGGACTTCGACGCCGTCGTCACTCTGCCCTCCATGCGCCCGCTCCTCTGATGAATCTGCCGACGATCACCAGATCGATGGGTTGTCTGAGCTGGTGATCTAGTGATCGTTTCCGGACTGCTCCAGGCGCCTCTGGAGTGGCCTACGAGAAGTGTTGATGGGGTGGATGGGCTCTGAAGCGCAGGTTTAGCAGTTGTCTCGGAATGTAGTGATCAGTGCGGGATTCTATTCGTGCTGCGGAGGTGGACGGGGCTTCAGATCCGGTGTGGCGGTCGGCGCCGGGAGTCGGCCCGACGGTGTACCGCAGCCGTGTGTTTGGCGGCTGGAGAGGGTGCGATGCGACGTCGTTGGCGGGGCTTCGAGCCAGGAGAGCGAGACTGCGAAGTTTTTGCGACGCGATGACGCCGAGGGGCGGCCGTGAGATGTCCGCCTTGTCGGCGGGACCGTCGGGGCCGGAACTGGCTGATAGGACGATTCGACGAACTGCCTTGTAGTCAGAACCGCCCTGGTGCCCCTCAGAACCGTGCGTAGGCGTTGCCGGTGCAGTCGCTGCACATTCCGATGTCGAGTGCGAAGTCGGCCCCACGCTGACAGTCGCCACACACACCCTCGACGGGGTGCACACCCCACAGGCACATCAGCACCTGCCTGTCAGGCTCTTCGGCTGTCGGTACTGGCACGACGCATGCCTGCCCGGTGGAGCATTCGGAGCACTCGTAAGCCGGCGGTTCCCCGCCTTGCGTGATGGCTTCATAGAAGCTCCCGATGCCATAGGCCTCGACTGCATCCGGAATGTCGTCGTAGGCCTTCCCACACAGCAGGCATCCCACAGGGCGCTCGTCACCGCCGGTCACGAGCGCCGCGAAGTGGCCGCAGGACAGGCACCGTAGCGTATGGCCGCTGGCGGGCCCGAGTTTCTCGCCCAGAGGGCCCAGGCGGTGGTTCACCAGCCCGTGGATCCGGCCGACGAGCGGTCTGATGCTCTCCATCAGCTCCCAGGCCTCTGCGGCCGCATCGCTGTTGTCGTGGGGCAGCAGCTCCTCGTCGATGAACGTTAGCAGCAGGTCAAGGACAGGGACGGCTCGCGCTTCCACGGCAACGGCGGTGTCGGTGGCCCCGAAGTGAGTGAGACGGTTACGCAGATCGACCAAGGCCTTCAAGGCCGCGTGATCCGGGTCGATCGGATCCGCGATCTTCGCCTTGTCACGCAGTCGTTCAAGCGCATCCTTCGTCCCGACGCTCTTGAAGTCGCCCTGACGGTGCAGTCGTTCGTCGAACTTCTCCGGCTTCACCCACACGAGGGCCGGATCGTGCTGCTCCAGACGTGCCTTGAACAGAGTCTCGGCCGCGAACTGCAGGTGCAGCACGGCGTACTTCAGCGCGCGGCCCTCCGGCTCGTCGGCCAGCGAACTGACCGTGCTGTGCAGGTAGTCGAGCCCGTTGATGATGACCGGGAAATGCATGTCACCACGACTGCTCATAGGTCCCCTCTCACGTGGTTGGCGTTCTTGCAGGTAGTTGGTGCTCTCATCGTCGTGGGACCTGACTGAGCCGTGTGCACCCGGGGCAGGCCTCACGGGTGTAGCAACGCGGTCGCCAGGCTCGGGGCGGTCAGGAGCGGGCCCAGCCCAGAGCGTCGCACAGTTCCTCAGCCGCCTGTCGGGACTCAGGACCGAGATGTGGTGAGAGCCCGACACCCATACCAACAACGGCAGGACTCTCCAGCCTCTGCTGGAAGGCACCGATGCTGGCAAAGGGGTAGTCGGCCGTCACCTCCTCAGAGGCGGTCAGAGCACCCGCCCAGACACAGTCGGACCGCATCCATGCCGCTCCATAGCGGGAGAGGTCGACCAACAGGAGTACGGGCACGCCGTCGAGGGACCTTCCCTACGCGGCCTTGGCCGGGCTGCGCCCGGCTGCGACCGCGGCGTAGAGGGCGGAGGGCATAGGGCCGGTGAGTTCGGCGCCTGCGACTCCCCACCCCAGCCACTCCTCCCCTCAGCGTCTGCAGGAGCGTCGCCGGGGCGGCTCAGCCGAGCTGTGCTGTCGCGGCGTTGATCTCCTTCATGGTGATGTTCTCGCTGCCGCTTTGGATCGCGATGACGGCGGCGGTGGAGACGACGTAGGTGAGGGCTTTGAAGTAACCGCCGGTACGCCGGTGGAGTTCGGCGGCATGCTGGCTCAGGGCATTCCCCTCCAGGCGGTACAGGCTCAGGTCCGCCTCGAAGCCCGTCAGCACGCGCCGGAACAGCTCCTGTTCCTCGGCTTTGGTGCCCAGGGGCAGGGGGTGCAGCCAGGTCACCGGCAGCAGGGCGGTGGGGGAGGGCGAGACGGGCTCGGCTGGCCGGCCTGCCTGTTCGAGCCGGACCCGGTTCTCCTCGCTGACCCGTGTGAGGTCCTGGGCCAGGATGCGGGCCTGGTGCAGACGGTGGCTGGCGCCGGTGCCGCAGAAGATGAGCGAGATGCCCAGTTTGTTGCGCAGGTAGTCGAAGTAGGGGAGGACGTTCGCCAGGTGCTGGGGGGATGCTCGGTCGATGTCGTCGATGAGGAGCAGGCGGGTCTGTGCGGTCTCGAGGACGTAGTTGACCGGCAGGGTCACGTCCTGGTGGCGGCGCATCTCCAGAACCTCGGCCAGGCTTTTCGGCTCGGGGTTGAGACCCAGGTAGGAGCCGATTTCCCAGATCCAGTTCACCCTCTGTTCGGGGTCGGCGGGGGTGGTGATGTGCACGACCGGGATGGTGTTCGTCTGCCTGCCGCCCATGGCGGTTTCGATCTCTCGTTGGGCGGTGCGTCCGATCGCCCGCAGCAGGCAGGACTTGCCTGTGCCTGAGGGGCCGTCGATGACGTGGTCCATCAGCCCGTCACGGCGCCCGCTGTTGCCGTGGACCGCCTTGACGACCATGTCCTGCATGTGGGTCATCGCGTCGGTGGGCACCATGCGCAGATGCCGGTGGTAGGCGATGGCCTGTTCGTCCTCCTTCCGGTTCGCGTCGGGTGGACTGTCCGGCGCCAGGGCGGGCGGGAGCACATCCTCGTCGACGAAGTGTGTCCAGCCGGTGAGCTGGAACAGCGGCAGGGGCCGCATAGGGGTGTCCTGCAGTTGCTGACGCAGACGTGCTTCCCGCTTGTTGCGTAGTTCGACGGATGCCTTCATCACACCTCTCTCTCATCGCGGTTCGGCCTTGCACTCACAGGCCGGCCCACAGCCGGATGTCCTGCCCCGGGCGCAGGCTTACGTGGTGCCGGGATGTGCACGGCTGTGGCACGTCGTCTACGCCTCCCACACGTCGCCCTCGCTCTCGCCACCGACATCACCATCCGGATCGACGTCGTCGACAAGCTCCGCCTCGACGACCTCATAGACATCGTCCGGATCTTCGACCACGGCGCCGTCCGTAAAATCGTCGCCTTCGTCGTCGGGGAAGAGCGCTGCCAGCGGGTGCGGGTCCCGCCCGCCCTGCGACGTCTCTGTGCCACCTGCGCCTGCGGGCAGCGCCGGCAGAGAGTCTGCGGCCGGAGGGGACCAGGGAGAGATGGGCTGTGCCGGATAAGGTCGCAGCGTCGACAGGTCAAACTCCTCCAGCTCCGCGTAGGGGTCCTGGGATGGTTCCTCGGTCTCCAGCTCCATTCCCTGAAAGATCGGTTCTTTCCCGGTGCGCTTGGGCGGCGTCTTCGAGGAGCGCCGCCGCCGGTCGCGCTGCGCCAGGGACAGGGCGATGGCTTCCTCGTCCTGCTTGCTGTCGCCGGATACGAGGTGCTGCTCTGCGTGCTCCTGCCACATGTCCGCAGTCCACGGATCGGTCAGCAGGTGCCGCAGCCGGAAATCGCAGGTCACCCAGGTGTCCGTGGTGTGGTCGTACAGCCACACCCGCTCGGGGCGGTAGGGGTTGAAGCGGCATTCCCACTGGCTGCCTCGGCCGGGCAGCTTCGATCCGCCGCGCAGGAGGATCTCCCGGTAGTGCCCGGCGTCCTGCGCGACGGGCTGATACGTCCGGCGGTTGATCATGAATCCGCCCTTGCCTGGAGTGACCCACCGCGCCAGCAGGAAGAAGCGGTTGTCGGCAGGGGAGAGCGGTACGGCACGGTAGCCGCTGCGTGCCACCAGGACGGCATACATGTCGTTGGGGGACAGCATGATGCCCGGGCGGAACGGATCACACATCCCCGAGTGCGGGTTCTGCTGGTACTCCAGCGCCACCCATTCCTGGGCCATCTGCTGAAGCTCCGCGATGGTGAACAGCGGCATGCGGTCGATGCCGCGGCCACGCTTTCTGTGGCTGCGGCCCTGCCAGCCGTGCCGAACGTACTGACTGAAGCGGACCGCGAGGGTGATGAAGAAGCGCTCGGCGATCGGCTTGTCGGACGCGGTCCTCTTGCGCGCGGGGCGGCGGGCGATACGCAGCCGGTCGCAGACCTCGGTGAAGTGCTCGCTCACATAAGGACTGCCCTGGTCGTAGACGATCAGTTCGGGGCGGATGACCGGGCGGGCGGCGGTCGCCTCCGTGAACCGTTCATCCGCCGCCGCCAGCGCTTCGAACGGCAGACTCGAGGCAGCAGCCGCGCTGAGAGGGTCCCAGCCGGGCATCACGGGCCAGGGCGCGAAAGCCTGGGCCAGCATCAAGGTCAGATCGATCGCACGGGTCGCCTGGCCGACCCGCCCACTCTCGGTGTCCCTGGGACGGCTGGGAGTGATCATCATCGCGCAGAGACTGTGACCGGCCACGTCGATCAGCGTGGTCATCTCCGTGGCGATGGGCCGGCCGTTGTCGCCGCGGGCCAGGATCCGCAGCGGTGTCGTGTCGACCTGCGTCACCTGCCCCGGCCGCAGCACGACCTCACGCCCGCCATGGGGTAGCGGCGGAGTGGAGGCCAGCGCAGCACGGCCGCGAGTCGGCAGGTCCAGGACATCAGCCAGTCCGGACTCTTTCATCCGCAGATAGAACGTGGACCGGGAAGGCAACAGAGCCGCCACGGCCGCCCGGCCACCGAGCTCTTTGCCATGGCGCGCGTGCAGCAGGTCCTCGACCTCTTCACGGATCAGGTCGATGGTCACGTCCGAATCGTTCGCACGTCGCGCCACGACGTCCTGCATGGCGGTCAGACAGCGCGGATCGGTAAAGCCCCCTGGTCGTCGTTCCCGCGCTGCAGGCAGCAGAACGACCGGGTTCTCCCCAGCAGCTTTCCACTTACGCCGCTTGTCAGCGAGAGTATGGGCGGAGCAGCGCAGCCCCTCAGCCGCCATCCGCGCCGACATCGCAGCACACCTCTGGGCCAGCGTCGTTTCCGGCCCGAACCCCTGCGCACGCTCGCTGCGGCCCGGCGCCCAACCGGTGTCGATCTCCACCATGCGCGCCTGCCAGAGAACGGCCTCCTCCTCCCGTCCCTCCTGCAGCCCCGTCGCCCTACGGGCCGCTCCGTTCACCGCCTGCGCTGCACCGCCGGTGAGAACGGCGAAGTCGTCCGCTCCCACCAGCCACCGGTACGACACCGCGCGAGGGGACTCCTCGCCGTTCTGCCCCACCAACGTGACCAAAGACCCCCGCCACTCCACCACCTCCCACTCCTGCCCCTGCCAGCGCACCTGCGCCCCGATGGACAGCGACTGTGCACGCCCGCCCTTGCCCGTCATCGCCACGCGCCCCTCTCCGGCCTTCAGGCTGTCCACACCTCGGCATCGGGCAACAGAGGCCGCTTACCGTCGAACAGCAGCCGCCGCTGCCACAGCAGCCGATAAGCAAGGTCAAGCCCCGACAACTTGTCCAGTCCGCTTGCCGCCACCCCCGCCCGCAGCCCCCTCGGTGACCTGAACGTCTCCAGCAGAGCCCGCCCCCGGGATTCCTCATCACCCCAGGCAAACCGGTAGCCGGCCAGCCAGGCCAGGTTCCGTCCGCGGACCCCTGAGGGCTCGCGGACCTGACGTACCCGCCAGCCTGCCTCCCGGGCCACCTCCGCGAGCATCTGAGATCTCGACGCAGGCACGTCCTGCTTGCCCGGCGGCTTCAGCACCAGCACTTCGCGTACCCCATCGGCGGTGCGCGCCACGAAATCCGGCCGCCAGCGGCGCTCGCGCCCACTGGCCTGCCACCTTAGTTCCACCGGGCTGGCGCTGAACGCCACCCACTGCGGCTCGAAGTCGAGTTCCATAGCCAGCCGCCACTGCCGCAGGCTGCCGCACACCACCGTCTGCTCCCGCGTCGCGATCGGCCAGTACGTGATGATGCCCTTGCGGCCCCGGTACGGCACCGGCTCGCTCACCGGCCCGAACTCCTCCAGGGCCAACCCACGCAGCGCCGTAGCGCGGCACGCACGCACCGGCCCGTACGGCTCGCGGTACAGTGCCACGACGCCCGGGCCCGCCTTGTTGTCCAGCAGCCCGCCAGAGGACGTCGCCGCGCTCACACAGACCACCGCCCGCGTCCATGTCCGGCCGGCGCTTCCTCCCTCACCCGCCGCCCGGGCGCCACGCGGATGGCGCGCCCCCACCCCGGTCGGCTCTCTGCCGGCCACGACGGAACAGGCGAGGACGCACAGGTTCGCAACACGCCCTTGCCCTGCCCCTCTTTCGACGGCTGGAAGTACCGCAAAAGCCCAGGCAGCCATAGTGCTCCGCGCCGGTGTGCCCAGGATTCCCCGGCGGCCCGATACGCCCGAAAGGGTGAACGCGCCGGTGCGTGCAGCATCGGCTGCAGCCGTGACCTACACGCCCCCGCACAAGGAGTGATCCTCCCGCGCAGAACGTGGCCCGCCTCGGCCACCGGCCCCGTCCGCAGCAGGCCGCCGCACCACAGGCATCTGTGCCGCCTGCCCGGGCACGGCCCCTGCGCCCTATGCCGCACCGCGGCTGACGGGACGTCCAGCCACGCCGAGGCGCCCGGCTCCCGCCACCTAGCGGAAGCTCTTCTTCAGGGCGGTGACGGGCGTTCCCGCAGTCCGGTGCCCTTGGGCGCTGTGACCACTAATCTGTCTGAACTCCCGCCAGGAACGTGGGTGTTCAGACAGCGTCTGCCGTTCTCCGCGCAGCGCGTGAATCAAATCGCAGCCCAGGCGCTTGAGCTGCTGCTCGAGCCACTGCCGGCAGACCAGCAGGGCGTTGGCCTTGCCGCTGGGGCGGACCCACGTCAGGTACTGCACCCGCAGTAGCCCGTCCGCGTCGTACCAGTGGGGCTGGTCGGGGTCGCGTCGCAGCCCGGCCTCTCTCAGCAGCGGGTCGTTGAGCAGGGTCACACAGACGGAGGCATCGAGGGAACAGTCCGAAGCCTGCCCGCTCCACTGGTAGGTCTGGTCGGTCGGGATGGCCGTCACGGGCTTGCCGGTGGCGTCCGTGGCGCGGTCGCGCCGGCCCCGCGGCGTGGTGAGCAGACGCTCCGCCCACTCGTCGTCGTCCTCGACTGGACCGTCCGCCCACCGCCGCGCGAGACCGACGAGCCTCTCCGCCCTCCTCCGTGCCTGCCGCTCACGCCAACGGGTGTAGACGTCGCCGGTCCCGCTCAGGTCAGCGGGCTCAGGATCGGGATCCAGCGCCTGCGTATCGTCATCGGATTCCTCGTCGCTGTCTGGGACAAGCAGGCTGTCCAGGGCTGCTTCTGCTTCCTGAACGGGTTGGGCCTCTTCGTAAGCGAACGTGGCCACATGCCAGGTATCGGGTTCGGGATCGGTCCAGGGGCCGGGAGGTGTGGGGAAGTCGGCCAGAAGGAGACTGTGACGGTCGGGGCCCTCGGGCATCAGCCGGTTCGTCCAGGGGCGGCCCTCAAGCCATGCGAGCAGGCTTGCGGACTGCTGGTCGGGCACGATCCAGCTGTAGAGGTGGTGCCACTGTTCGGCCTGGCCCCGGCTGGCGTTCCAGCCTCTGCCGTCGTGGTCGTCCGTGGCCTGCTCGTGGAGGACGATCCACTGCCTGCCCTCACTGTCGGTCCTGAGGCCCAGCTCCTCAAGATCGGGCATACGGTCCGCGGCATTGATCCAGTCGGCCGCTGCGTCGTCGTCCGGCAGAGTCGGCACGGCAGGCGCCAGGGGGTGCGAGGGATCCGCGGGCGGGAACGTGGCGTTGTCGGCTTCGTCGGGGCTGGTGTCGTCGTCCATGACGGAGAACGGTTGCCGGGCCGGAGGCAGGGAGGGATCGATGTCGAGCAGCAACAGCTGTGCCGCACCGGGATATGCGGCAGGGTCCTGCTCATTGGTCCGGTGAGGATGGTGATGATTCGCCAGGCGTTCCACGAGCTCGTGCAGAGCCATCCACTGGTACTTCTTGCCGATCCGCTCACCCTTGTGGGAGACAGCGGAGCTGGGCAGATGACGCCGGTAGGTGTCGAACTCGGCAAAGAGCTCGGGCGACCAGCCCAGTTCGGCGACGCGGCCCAAAACCCAGCGCGACGCCCATTCGGCATCCACGCGGTCCTGCGCGAGGCGTTCGTCCTCGGTCGGCGGCACCTGGCAGCCCTGCAGCAGTGCGTACTGGTCCTGTTCCAGGACCTGTCTGCCCTCCCCGCCGGCGAGGAGCTGCGCGACTGCTTCCGGCGTGCTCAAAGCGGCCCGGACGTCGGGCGGGAGGCTCTCGGCGAAAGCCGGGATGCTCGCAGGGTCCACCACGACCGGATCATTCCTCCGCTCCCACGACGGCCGGCCGGGATAGTCGCAGGACAATGGCAGCATGCTGAAGTGGTGCACCGCGGGCTCGATCTCGTAGCGCGCGAAGTCGCCCAGCGACGACAGGGAAGCGAGGACTGCCCCCCACGAAGACTCCGGCTGCGCTGTCCGGGGGAAGAGCGCATCAAGGTCTTCCTGCGCAGGCGCCGGCCCGATCTCGGCACAGGGGTGCGGATGCCGGACCGCGGCTGCCTCCTCATCGGTCAGGCATCCGGCCCCGTGCGCCAGGGTGACCAGGCGTGTGGCCGCATCGCACAGCAGCGCGTTGCGTGAGGCATGGGCAGGCGAACCGACGTCCCCATAGACGTGACCGATGAGCCGCCGGGCGATCTGGCCCACCAGCGCATCCTGCTCCTCGCCCTGCCCGCACCGGCCCACCACCCCGTAGGCGACCCACACCAGGCGCTCGAAGAGGTAGGGGTCGTCGACCTTCTCCACGTCCTCATCGAGGAACCTGTCCAGCAAGGACACCAGAACGTCCCCGTGCCCCAAGAGCAGTTGCACGAGTCCCTTCGTCGCCCGGTCCCGCAGAAACCGGTTGGACGACGTCAGCGTCCACACCAGTGTCGTGGCCGCCAGACGGACCGCCTCCTTCTCCGCTGGACCCGACGTCTGCGCCTGCAGGCGTGCCCGCAGGCCCAGACGGGGCCGGCCAGGGCGCGAGGCCGGGCGCAGACGGGGCGGCGTGGGGTACTGCTCGGCCCAGCGCAGCAGCCGGTGCAGCGCGGTGACCTCCCCCAACAGGTTGTACGTCTCGATGCCCCACCACGCGTCACGCTCGGGCCGCGGCATCTTCGCCAGCGTCGCGTGAAGACGGTCGGCGTTGAGTAGATGCCCCGGCTCCGCGGTGACTGCCACCACGGCCTCCAGCACATCGCCGAGACGTCCGTGACGGGCTCCCGTCTCGTTGAGGAGCTCGACGGTGCGCTCGTTGACGCTGCGGGCGCTGCGCAGCGGCAGAGTGGTCACAAAGCTCCGGGCCAGCTGACGGCTGCGCACCTCCGGCCGGCCGGCGGGCCTGTCTTCCCCGGCCGGCGGCGGGGAAGGGGAGGCCAGAAGATCGATGATTTCCGTCCCCGTCTGCTCGGGCAGCAGAATCGAGGCGGCCTCCTGATAGTTCGGGGCGGCCGCAGCCAGCCAGGCCCGCAACGCAGAGTCCTCGCCCAGTTCCCGGCCCTCACGCAAGCGATCGATCTCGCCCGGGTGGGAAGCGAACACCGCCCGCACGATGCGGTCATCGCCGAACGCCTGGTAGGGGAAACCGATCCCCGTCTCCTCTTCAGCTCGGTAGGTCCGCTCGTTCGACACGATGCCCTGAAGAAGTAGTTCCCCGAGCATGGTGTCCGGCCACTTCGCGGCCGCGGGCGCATACGCGTCGACCAGGGCACGGGCCTGTGCCCGGCCCAGAACGGACACCCCGGCGGCGGCCATGTGCGCGGCCAGGGTGTCCACCGCCCGGTGGACCGGCCGGGTCAGCGGATCCAGGCCGAGGCGCGCACAGATCACCTCCGCCCGGTGCTCGACGTAGGCGTCGAAGACGGTGCTGCGGTCACGGGCTTGCCCGGCGGTGTCGGTCGAACCGCGGCTTCGGCTCCTGCTCAGACCGTCCGCGTACAGCTTCACGAACAAAGGGTTGGTGAAGACCGAGGAGAGCAGGGGAGTGCTCGGAAGAGCCGCAGGGTCTCCCTTGAGGTAGCTCTCAAGGCCTTCCATCTCCCGGCCGGCGAAACCGGGGTGGTCCGAGACGGGGCCCTCGAAACCGTCGGGTACGACCAGGGATGTGAAGGTCGAGCGGCAGGACACCACCAGGGCGATGTGCCGGAACGCGGCGATGCGCCCCTGCAGGGCGACCAGCTCGCTCTTCCAGCGCGTGGCATCGTCGGCGTCGTTGAGCGCGTCGATGATCAACAAAAAGCGGCAGTTGCTGGCGGCTCCCGCGGCGTCCATCGCCTGAAGGAAGTCCCGCTCGGCGATCGCGCCCAGCCCGCGTTTCTGCGCGATCTCAGTCAACGCATCGCGCCCGCTGAGCTCCTGGCCGAACACCACCAGCGCCGGCCGACCGGCGTCCACGGCCCTGCGTGCGGCGTTGACCAGCAGATGCGTCTTGCCCTGCCCGGCGGCTCCCTTCAGCAGCCACATCCCCTTCTGTGCCGCCTGGGCCGCCGTGTCCCGCATCAGCGCCGTCATCCGTTCGCAGGTGCCGTACGCACGAGCCAGCGGGCCCTCGGCCAGCGCCTTGACGCCCTCCCAGGCCGGCCGTATCTGCCCCGGCGTCGCAGGCGAAGCGGAAGCCTCGGCGCGCCGAGAGTGCGTGACGAACCGGTCGGCCAGCTGCGCGAAGTCATCCAGCAGGCGCGCCATGTCCTCAGCGACAGAGGCTGTCTCCTCGGCAGGGAACCCGGAAAGCGCAGACGCGGCGGAGAGGCCGTCAACGGCCTCTTGTACGCCCTCCCGTATCGCAGGCGTCCACGATCGCACCCACCGCGACAGGTCCTGGTGTGCCGGGCTGCTGGGCGAGGGGGGATGGGTGCTGTTCCACCGTGTCAGCTGGGTGAGGAACGCTTCGATCTGGCTTTGCAGGTCCCGGGCCCTTTGGGTGCCCTGCCGCACGAACTCCGCGGGCAGCGCACACGCGTCGGCCACCTGGGCCAGCGGCAACGGCACATGATGCTCGGGGGTGTAGCGTGCTTCAGCCAGACGCTCAGCCAGCGTGAGCTCCTCCTTGAGCCAGTCGCTGCCCAGTGCGCGCCTTTCGAAGAAGAACCACAGGCGCCCCTCATTTCCCGGCCGGGTCAACCGGTCCAGCAGCTCACCACCACCGACGTAGCGAATGTCGACATTAGCGAGACCGGGCAGCGTCTCCTTCCACGAGGCGACGTTCCTGTTCCACTTGTCCCGTGCGCCTTCACGCGGCTTGCCCGCCGGGGTGAGTGGGGTGGGGTCGGGGAGGTCGAAGGGGGTGAGGAACTCCAGACGGACAATCTTCCGGTTGGCGATGTTCTCACCCACCGTCGCCGCACTCTTCCTCGCCTGGGGGAGGAGGTCGTCGAGACTGTGGACGAACTTGACCTGGTAACCGTGTGCGGCACTGCCGTCAGGGGCCTGGTCGTACCATTCGACCCCGCCGTCCGGAGCAGCGGTCTTGATCGTCTCCCAACCCGCAGGGGCCGCTGAGCGGAGCTGGAAACACAATTCTTCGAAGGCACGATGCTGGCTTCCGTCCCACTCACGGATACTGCGCCAGTTGTGAGCCCTGCTGTCGTTTGCTACCAATGCCGCCCTCTGACTCGTTATGCCGCCCCACAGCGTGCGCGCCGGATGCCAGCCTAGAGACCCGCACTGACACTCGAGGCCCGCTCTTCCGCCGGGAACCGAACCGGCACAGGACACGACGGGCTCCTGCTACGCACCAGCTGCCGACTGAAGGGCAAGGGCCATCAAGACAGGCATGAGCGCTGTTCCAACGGCCCATTCGTCGAGGCGAGCCGACGGTGCCCCGGGGCAAGCGGCAACCGTCCCCGCCCGGACCGGTCAGCCGGCTGTGCTTCCGGGGCAGCCAGTAGCCGGTGGCGGTGCAGCCAGTCCAGCAGCGGCCCTTTTCCCGCCTGCACGTCTAGCTCCCACGACCCCATCAGTGCCTCGGTCTTGCCGAGCCACCGGCCGCGGGCATCGCTGTCCCGGAGGTCCGACTGCTCGAACTCGAGCATCAACCGCGCAAGCCGCGCCGCTTCCGGGTAGATCACCAGCGGCATCACCCGGCGGCTGCGGTCCTCCAGTTTGCACGCCCACGCCCGGTGGACCCAGCGCAGCACCATGGGCATCGTCCGCCACCATTCCGCCGCCACCTGGAAAGCGTCGGCGAACAGCTCCTCACCCGACCCGCCGAACTGTCTCTGCAGCCGGCCACGCTCCAGATGCGCCTCGACGACCTCGGGGAGCTCCGTCAAGGACAGCCCGTCCAGCGGCTCCGTTCTTGAGTCGTCACACCATCGCGAGTGCCGGGCACACACCCGCCAGCCGTCCGACAGCAGCCACCAGGCTGGCTCCCTGACCCCGCGGCCCTCCGCACACCTCGTGCAGCAGCGCACGAGGCGCCCCTCCGCCGGCTGCCAGGGCCACTTCCACACCGCGTCCCCGTCACCGGGCAGCCGGTGGCGTGGCGCCAGCCCGGGCAGTGCCCGTCGCAGCCTGGCCGCCGGCTGACCGGCCAGCATGGCCAGATACTCAAGGCCCGGCCCGTTCACGTACATCTCCGTGCACTGGGGGTACTTCGCCACGCGGGCCGCATCATCCGACGATGATCCCGTGCCCTGACCCACGCGCTGCAGGAAGTCCCAGAGCTCCAGCCCGTTGGCGTGCGCCAGCCGGTTCACGAACGACCCCGTCGACTCACCGGGCAGAGGCAGCACCCGCATCGGCAGGGGCTGACGAGGACCGTAGAGCCCCAGCATCTGCACCACCACGCCGCACCTCCTCTTCTGCGACCGCCCCGCCCCGCACGCATGTCTGCGCTCTATCGTCACCAGCCACCGCGTAGCCCGGTCAAGGACCTCTAACTCCTTCGGGTGAATCTGGCGGCAACACCCCGACAGTCTCCGCGGCACGGGTCTGAACCTTGATCCGCAAAGTGACGATCCGCTGCCGGGAGGGCACTGTGCCCACACTGACGAGCAACGGCCTCAGAACACCGCTACGCGGGCACCAGGCACTCGCCGTCGATGCCTGCGTTCACGAGTTCACCGATGGCGCGCCCCGTGTGAGCGTCGTCATGGCCACCGGAACGGGCAAGACCCTCGTCGCCCTCAACACCGCCCGAGAGACCGCATCCCACGGCAACGCATTGGTCGTGATGCCCACCTTGGACCTGCTCGAGCAGACGGCCGCCGTCTGGCAGAGCGAAGGCCGCCCGGGGATCTACCTGGGCTACTGCTCGCGCGAGGACACCCACGTCCGCTCCCTGCGAGGCGTTCTCACCATGGTCCACGACCCGGGCGAACTCGCTCGCCACGCTTCGCTGACCGGCGGCCCGGTGAACGTCTTCTGCACCTACCACTCGCTGAATCACCTGGCCCGAGCCCACCGCGATCACCACCTGCCGCGCTGGGGCATCGTCATCTCCGACGAGGCTCACCGCACCGCCGGCAACCGCCACAAAGCCTGGGGCGTCATCCACGACAACGACGTCCTGCCCGCCCGCCACCGCCTCTACATGACCGCCACCCCGCGCGTCTTCGACGAGAAAGCCGGCTCACACGTCGCGATCGGCTGCGAAGCGGCCTCCATGGACGACCACAGCCTCTACGGCCCCGTTGTCTACCGCATCTCGCTGGCCGAAGCGATCGACCAAGGCCTGCTCGCGGATTACCGCATCGTCGCCGTCGAGATCAGCGACGCCGAACTGCACCGCGTCCTGAGATACGCCTCCATCGCATCCGCTGGCGCCGAAGCCCTACGCGTGGCAGCCGCACAGATCGCCCTGCTGCGCGCCCAGCACCTCTACGACCTGCGGCGGACCCTGACCTTCCACCGCCTCATCGCATCCGCCGGCATGTTCGCCGAGACCCTCCCTGAAACAGCAGCGCTCATGCCCGTAGAGGCGCGGGCGCCTCTGCTTGTCGGCACCGTCAACGCCAAGCAGAGCCCCGCTGTCCGCCGCCAGTCTCTCGAAGCTTTCGCTTCCGTCCCGATTAACACTTCCAGCGCCGACGCCGCCCCTCAAAGGGCGGTCCTGAGCAACTGCCGCTGCCTGGGCGAGGGCATCGACGTCCCCAGCACCGACTCGATCCTCTTCGCCGACTCCAAACAGAGCTCCCTCGACATCACCCAGGCCGTGGGTCGCGCGCTGCGTCAGAATCCCGGCGACGACAAGATCTCCACCATCGTCGTCCCTGTCTTCATGGAACCCGGACAAGAACTGGAGGACGGAGTCAAAGGAACCCGCTACCGGCTCCTCTACCAGGTCCTCATCGCCCTGAGCACCTACGACGAGCACGTCATCCATCGCGTCGACTGGGCCCTGTCGCATGACTCCGAGGACAACCTAGGAGTCGCCGCCCGGCCCGAACGCGCCGACGAGATCATCCCCCTGCTCGACCTCCAAGCCACCGGAGTACCCAACCGGGTATGGCAGATCGGATTCGAAAGCGCACAGCGCTACTTTGACACCTATGGTCACCTGAACGTCCCCAGCCGCTACCTCGACCCCGACCACTTCTACCTCGGCTGGTGGCTCGGCCGACAGCGCTCCCTGCGCATCAACCACATGCTCCTGCCCGAACGCATCGAACAGCTCGACACCCTCGGCATGATCTGGCCCCACCCCCACCACAGCATCGAGCACAAGCTCCAGATCGCCCGCGACTACAAAGCCCGCCACGGCCACCTCGCCCCGCACCGCGAAGAATCCTTCGGCGGAATCCGTCTCGGCCGCTGGATCGCGGACCGCCGCCGGGAGGCGCGCCGGCACATCCTGCCCTATGGCTATCAGCGTGCCCTGAACGAGATCTATCCGTGGTGGGACACCTACTGGCCGAAACACTGGCATCACACCTATGCCCAGGCCCTTGCTGCCGCCCGCGCCGGCAACCTCCCCTTCCCAGACCTGAGCCCCGACACCGACGAGACGGCCCTCACCCGCTGGCTGGACACACAGATCGACGCCCTCCCCACCCTCCACCCAGACCAGCACGAACTCCTCGGCGCCCTCCCGCTGCGCCACCCCCTGGCCCTGCTCCTGCGCCGCCCCCGCGGCCATGCAGCGTGGGCCTTCGTCCGAGGACTGCGCGCGGCACGTGCCTTCTGGCGCAGTCACCAGCACCTTGAAGTCCCCTACGACTATCTCTGCCCCGACACCGGACTTCACCTGGCGACCTGGATCGCCGACAAACGCCGCGACCCACTCCGGCTCACCCAAGAACAACGCCACGCACTCGAAGCCCTCGACTTCCGCTGGATCCGGTGACTGGCACACCACTCCTCGTTGCCGCAGCCAGCCAGCCAGCCAGCCAGCCAGCCAGCCAGCGACAGGGTCGTCCACCCTCGGTTCTCCACGGGGACTGCCGAGCGGATACAAGGCGCCAGGGCCGCGTGGCTGTCCGCGAAGGTCACACGCCGCTCCCAGAGCCCCGGCTTTAGCCGCCGCTTAGACATCGTTTCTGTTGGCTTGATCGTTCGTTGAACTGTGTGTGACGGACCTGGTTGAGCGGTTGGTGCCGGATGAGTTGTGGGTGTTGTTCCGGAGAGTGGTGCTTCCGACGGAGAACAGGCGTCCGCAGGGCGGGGGCAAGCGGCGGGCGGGTGATCGGGAGGCCCTGGCGGCGATCGTCTTCGTGGCCACCTCGGGCTGCACGTGGCGGCAGTTGCCCCCGGTGTTCGGCCCGTGCTGGCAGACGGTGTACCGCCGCTTCGCCCAGTGGAGCCGGGAGAGGGTCTGGGCCCGGCTCCACCGCGTGATCCTGGACGAACTCGGTGCCCGCGGAGAGCTGGACTGGTCGCGGTGCGCGATCGACTCCGTGAGTGTCCGGGTTGCAAAAGGGGGCTACTGACCGGACCGAATCCGACCGACCGTGGCAAGCTCGGATCGAAGATCCACCTGATCACCGACCGGAACGGACTGCCCCTGTCGCTGGGCATCTCGGCCGCGAACATGCACGACAGCCTCGGCCTGATGCCCCTCGTGCGCGGCATCCCGCCCATCCGCTCCCGACGCGGACCACGACGGCGCCGCCCGGCCAAGCTCCACGGTGACAAGGGTTACGACTACGCCTACCTGCGCCGATGGCTCCGCGGCAGAGGCATCCGCCACCGCATCGCACGCAAGGGCATTGAGTCCTCCCAGCGCCTGGGCCGCCACCGCTGGGTAGTCGAACGCACGGTGTCGTGGCTGGCCGGCTGCCGACGACTCCACCGCCGCTACGAACGCAAGCCCGAGCACTTCCTCGCCTTCGTCGGCATAGCCGCAGCCCTCATCTGCCACCGCAGACTCACCAACTGAAACAACGTCTTAGCCTGCCTGTTCACAGCCTTGGTCATTCCGGGACTCTCTAGCGCTGCCCACCCATCACGATTCAAAGGACATCAAGAATTACATCTCCCAAACCGGACGTGGCCCCGCCCCCGCTCAGCCCCACCATGCAGCGCACGGCCTTGATGCTTCAGCGGCCTTCTCTACGGTTACCAGTTGGCCTGGATGGTAGTGACGGTGAGGTCGGACGTGCTGGTCGAGTGGATCGCCTCGAGCCAGTACCGCTCGGGCGGCTGGTCCACGGGATGGTGGTGGGCCAGGGTACACACGAGGAATCCGCTGTCCTGCAGCTCAAGGGGCCAGTCCGTGAGGACTGCGTGGTCGCCGTTTGCTGAGTAATGGTCGCGTATGACGAGACCGACGACGAACTTTGTTCCGGTGATGGGGTCAAGCTCCACGACCGTGGCCAGCGGCTCAACCGGCTGTTGGTCGAGCCAGGTTACCCGTACCGCTGTGGCCTCCAGAGGTCGGAAGTAGGCATTCGTGGTGACGCCGAAGCGCTCCCTTAGGTGCTGAAGCGCGGTCGTGTCCAGCGGAGTACCGGGCAGCTGGAAGGAAAGCCTGCACTGGGAGACCGCGCGCCGGCCTGCCTGCTCGTCCTCGGAAGAGACCTCACCGGGTAGTGGGGGAGCGCTGATACTTGCGGTCAGGGTGTAGAGACCGTCCAGCGCGGTGTCGCAGTAGACGAGCTGTTCACTGTGGTGGGGCTCGTCCAGGGCTGCTGTCCGCTGCGGAGCCTCGTCGAGAGCCTCGATGAGCGCCGGGGCGCCGATCCCGAACCAGGAGGACCCGAGCTGCTGTAAAGCCCATGTGGGACGGTGGCTGGTCAGACCGAGTTCGTCGAGAGTGTGAAGCAGCCCCACCAGATCCTCGGTCGAACGAGCCTGCACAGGCATGTCCAGGCACACCCCGCGCCCTCGGCCGAAAGACCAGTCGACATCCGTCACCGATATGGCGAAGACCGCGGAGGTAAACCCTCCTGGAACGAACATGTAGGGCAAGGCCTCACCATCCCGGCCGCACAGCATCAGATCGCTGGCTGGCAGCTCGCGCGCTGGGCGGCGCAGCCCCTGAACTGCCCCGCCGCCCAGATGAACGCGCCCGTGGGTGACGAGCCGTTCCTGCTTGCTCTGCAAGAGACCCGGGAGCGACGCGGGATCACGCAGTACGGCAAGCACATCTGCGTGATCCATCAGCAGCACCGGCCTGCTGCGCTCTCGGCCCACCTCGTCAATAAGCGTTGTGGTGAACCCCGAGACACTGACGATGACCCCGACCACATGGGAACTGACACGCCGCAGCCGATCATGCACCGTACCCAGCACATCGATGTCGGCCTTTGCCTGCTGCCACTTGCACTCCAGCAGGTATTGCCGCTCCCCGTAACGCACGGCAAGGTCCGTCTGCCGGGGCAGGGCCATGCCCGGATCGAGCTCCACGATGAAGTGCGCCAGCTCGAAGGCCCGGCGCAGCAGCTTCTCGAAGTCTTTGCCCCGCTGGTGCGGATTTTCTGCTGAGCTCAACCGCGAGTACGTGTCGGCCAGCCCGGATTCGGGCGTAAGGAAGACATCACCGCAGGGCATGGGAGGAATGTCACTCACATCGGCCGATTCTGCTTCATCGTGGCACGCGATGGAGGCGAATCACCTCGTTACCCAGGCGGCCTTGCGGACTCACGCCCTGTACGGGGCGGCATTCCGGGAGATGAAGGGAGGATACGTCGACCTGGGCGCGCGGGCTCATGAGCCGTGCTCCCTGCTGACCTGTGTGTGGGGCGGCGGCGGGCCGGGACGCCCGTTGCCGCGGACGGGGTCTGTGCTATGCCGGTCCGGGCCTGGGCAGCGCCCGATGCAGACGGTCCACAATCTCCCGCCAGCGGCGGGCCTGTTCCCGTGAGGGGAACCACGCCTCGGTCTGATTCCGGTCCAGGCTGGCGAATTCCTCCAGCGTGGCCGCCAGGTCCGAGCGGTCCCCGCCATCTTTGCGGGCCACGGCATGCACCTGCTGTGCCAGATGGTGCAGCAGGTGCGCAGCGCGGTAGTAGGCGACCTCGTCGTGGTCCAGGCGACGTATCGCGTATCCGCCGCACTTGCTGCACGGGTCGAAATCCTTGCTGCCCATGAGTTCCTCGAGGGTCACCAGGTCGTCATCGCGGCCGACGCCGCGCTCCGGGCGCCGGTGGGCGCAGCCGGGCGAGTGGGCCCGGCCCTGAAACCGGCCGGCCGCGTCGGAGGTGTACACCTGCGCCTGGGCGAGCACGCCCAGCGGCAGACCCGACCCGCGCTGCCAGCCAGTCTCAGTGTCGGGCTCGAAAGGCTGCAGGTCCAGCTGCTCCATGGCCAGCAGACCGTGCCAGACCGCGGTGGCAAAGGGACGGCGTGCAAGGCCCCGGTCGTCGTACCCGGCAGTCTCCAACTCGCGCAGGTCGGCCATGCCTCGCGCCAGGGCCAGCGACCGCAGCGCGTGATCCACGTCCCGGCGCCCCGCGCACAGCCGCACCAGCACCCTTTCGCCTTCCGCCACACCCAGTCCGGCGCCGAACGCCGCGTGATGCGGATCGTAGACACGCTCGGGCCAGATCTCACCGTCTTCCGGCGCGTCCTGACCGGCAGGGGTGGGCTGGTTGTCGAAGAGGGCGTCGGGCAGGTCGCTGGCGCCCGCGATGATGACGCCCCGCCATCCCGCAGCGCAGCGCTGTTCCAGGACGCTCAGCGCCACGACCTCGAGGCCGGCGTCGGCGGAGAAGACGACGTACAACTGCTCCGCGTTCCGCATCGCGGCGCGCAGTGCACGCAGGTGTGCGAGGGTGACTGGGCGCCTGCTGCGGACCGGAGTGTCGTCGAACACCCCAGGACCGAAAGATGGTTCGGCCACTGCATCGGACGCCGGTTCCATCCCGGCAGCCTCCCTCTTGGTGTAGGAGAGGCCGTGATGCTGCTTCAGCAGGCGCGCGGCCACGGGCTCCGGTACCCGCACGGTGATGACGGAATGCGGCTGCCAGACGGTGTCGACCGTGTACACGGCGAGGACGCCCAGCTCCCACTCGTCCAACCGGTCAAGGAGTGACCTGCGGGAGTCGCGCTCCGTCACCGCGTCGTGGGGAAGGCGCGCGACCAGGACCTGCTCGTCATACGTTCGCTCGGCCGCCAACCGGGCACGGGTTTCCCATTCGGTCAGTACAGCCCGGGCGCGCTCGAGCATCTGGTCGCGTCCCTTGCGGCGGCTGCTCGTCCCGTCTGCCAGATGGTGGACGAGGTAGGCCTGTTCCCGTGGAGGATCCCAGCTGTCCTCGACCGTCCTTTGCCACCGCCGCCACAGCGACAACAGCTTCTTCCTCGCCTCGGCAGGAGCGCCCAGCAGGGCGAATCCCGCGTCGTCGGCGGGGACATCCGGTTCCTGCATTGCGGCTGCTGCTGCTGCCGCCAGCAGCGCATCCTCCGTGACCAGCAGCTGGGCCTGGACCTGCACGGCGCGTAGCCGATCGGCCTTCACCTGCAGCGCAGCCTTGGCCCAAGACCTCAGCCACGGGAACAGCTCCAGCTGCTGGTGCGCACGGTGCATGCTCGCCAACGCGTCGCGCCATTCACGAAATACCGCCTCGCGCACACGCCGAGCCTGCTGCAACTCCTCCCACGCGGTGTCGTCGTCGTCCTCCGCTTCGGCCTGTGCGGCGGTGTCCGTCGGCACCCCGGGCGCAGGCCAGTGAAGCAGGGCCGCCGCCTGCCGGACCTCTTCGTCACTGGAGGCGTCCTCGTCCGCGTCCCGGAAGCTGTCCAGTTCGTGTAGCAGGCCCAGCCCGGTCAGCGTGTCCAGGAAGACGGCCAGGCCCGTCCCGGGGCGCGCCCAGGAGCTGTATGCCCCGCACTGCGGGCACATCCGGGCGACCACCGAGGCATCCAGATGCACCTCCCGCTTGGTGGCGCGGGCGGAGCGTAGGTAGGAACACGAAGAACTGGCGTGCAGTTTGGCCTGCTTGCCCTGGGCGGACCACACGGTGATGGGCGAGCCCTCGAACGGGCCGAGCGGCACATCCGGTGTCAGCAGACCGTAGATCATGCAACCCTCCTCCTTGACCGGCTTTGAAGCCTAGCCGCAGGGACTGACAGCAAGGGTCAGGCGAGGTTAACTGGCCTTAACGCACTGGCTGGAGGGCTGGTGCTGGTAACGCGAGCAGAGACGAGGCATTGCCTCATCTCTGCCGCTCCTGACACCACACCATGAATGATCATGAGTCGGTGGGCGGACCACCTGCGGTGGCAGGTGGCGTACACGGTTTTGCGCCAGCCGTCCGGCCGGCTCGTCATTGCGGGTACGGACGCTGCCGGGTGCCCCGCATAACTCGCAGGTGTCCATCGACTCCGCCTCTGCCACAGCCGCCACGGCACGCAGCGCAGAACGGTCGACCCCTTCAGCCTCCACACCAACTGTCAGCGGCGGGAGTTAACCTCACGGCCATGACATCCGCACCCCGACCCACCACCGGCGATCACGAGTTGAGACCGGCCAGGGGGACCAGCCTCAGGTCGGCCGCACCGCAGGTAGCTGGCGAATGGCATCCCACCCGCAACGGTGACCTCACTCCGGACTCGATCGCAGCGGGGTCAAGCCGAAAGGCGTGGTGGCTCGGCTCGTGTGGCCACGAGTGGCAGGCCGTGGTCCACAGCAGGAGCCGCGGGTGCGGATGCCCCTACTGCGGGAAGCGTAGAGTCGGATACGGCAACGATCTGGCGGCCCAGTTCCCCGAGGTAGCTGGTGACTGGCACCCCACCCGCAACGGCGACCTGCAACCCGACAGTATCGCCCCCAAATCCAACCGGAAAGTCTGGTGGCTGGGCTCCTGCGGCCACGAGTGGCAGGCCGTCGTAGCGAACCGCACAGCCAGACGCTCCGGATGCCCGTACTGCGCCAACCAGAAGGTCGGGTACGGCAATGACCTCGCTACCCGAAACCCGGAACTCGCAGCGCAGTGGCACCCCACCCGTAACAAGGATCTGACTCCAAACCAAATCCCCTACGGGGCACGGCTTAACGCCTGGTGGCGCTGCGTCGGCGGCCACGAATGGCGAGCCATGGTCTTCAAGCGATCCGCAGGAAGCGCGTGCGACCAGTGCAAGCTCACCGGCGTATCTGAGGTGGAGGTGAGAGCCTTCGCCGAACTTCGCCACGTGCTGGATGGTCACCTGAAGCCGCTCAATCGTGACGTGCGCCTGAGCACGCCCCACAGGCAGCGCCTGCGGGTGGACATGATCCTCGGTGATATCGCGGTGGAGTACGACGGCTTCTACTGGCACAAGGACACCGGCACACGCGACCGGGAGAAGACACAGCGGCTGCAACGCGCCGGC
The DNA here is from genome assembly GCF_042871255.1 of Streptomyces sp. NPDC005955. Taxonomy (NCBI): domain Bacteria; kingdom Bacillati; phylum Actinomycetota; class Actinomycetes; order Kitasatosporales; family Streptomycetaceae; genus Streptomyces; species Streptomyces sp. NPDC005955. The sequence continues at coordinate 306,282 of NZ_JBIAIF010000009.1, forward strand.
TACAATGTGATCAGGGTGCGCGAGCACCCACTGCTCCTGACTGGCCTCTGCGACACCACGGCGCCGAGAGCCGCGAAACCCTTCCAGGTAGCAGCGGCGGTTATGCCGAAAATGATCGAGGAGGACTACCTCCCCACGGCCGCTGCGCGAGAAGCAGTCGTGATGTACATCGCCGCCGGTCGACTCGTCGCCCAGGAAGAAGCAGACCGCGCCATCAACGCGCTGCGCGCCCAAGACCACGGAGCCAGATCCCTCGCAGCGCAATTCCCCCGTATCGCCGGGCAATGGCATCCGCACCGAAACGGCAAGCTGACCCCGAGACAGGTCACTGCCCACTCTGGCAAAGAGGTGTGGTGGCTGTGCGCCGCAGGACACGCATGGCGCGCCAAGATCGACCAGCGTGTCGGCAAGGGAACCGGATGCGGCTTCTGCTCCGGCCGCTACGCCACCGAGACGACCTCGCTTGCGGCCCGTATACCGGATCTTGCCGCGCAGTGGCATCCAACGCTCAACGGGCCCCTCCTGCCCACGCACGTTACGCCGCATACCCGACGCGTGGTGTGGTGGCTGTGCACTCAGGGACACGCCGCCGAAGACTCCGTGGCTAACCGAAGCAAGGGCATGGTCTGCCAGCACTGCCCCCGCTCACGCAGAAGCAACCGCGCCTCCTGAAGGCAAGCATCTTCGGCTGCCCCACTCCCGACTCACCCCCAGCGCATTCCGAGTTCGGACAACTCCTCGATCCGCTCGGGCGCCAACCGTCCCTGGCGGGTCCGACTGTTGGCGATGAACACCCCGAGGGCATGCTCGTTCCCGTCGACCTTCTCGATGTGGCGGTGGGGTACTTCCAGGTGCCCCTCCCGCTCCTGGTATTGGCGGGCGGCAGCCAGGTTCGCTGCCCATACCTGCGCCCGGGTACGTCGCGGCGCTGCCACGCCCCGTTCGCCGACCTCCAAGGGCCCGAGGCCGAGGGCTTCTCTCAGCAGCCATTGCTGCGCCGTCCCGAGGGCCTCCCACTGGCGCTGCTGCCGGCTGACCCACTGCCCCAGGTCCTCTCCCTGGACCACGACCCGTCCCGATTCCTCGGGCAGCGCCCGCCCGTCTTGGACGTGGAGGCGGGCGAGGTGGAAGCATCGCTGCCAGGCAACCGACCAGGACGGGCACCACGCCGGGTCAATGTCCTCCAGCGCCTGCCGCCGGGCCGCACTCAGTCCGCCTGCCCCCTGCTTATCCTTGTCCTGTCTTGCGGCGGCCCGCTGGTTCTTCAGCCACACCCCGACCGCGTACCCGTCCCACATGGCATCGGCCGGCGCCAGCAGGTGCCCATGCTCGGAGGCCCACCCTCGTGCCGCCGACAGTCCTTCGGCGAATGCGACCTCGGCATGCGACCAGATCATGCCGAGCTCGTCCAGCTGGTCGATCCGCTCCTGGCTGAGCTCCCCACGGGTGTGGGCACTGCGCTGTCGGGCGATCCACATTCCCAGGGCGAACTCGTCCGCGGTCCGGTACTCGTACGGGACCGCCAGATCACCATGGTCACTGTGGTAGGCCAGCGCGGTCGCCAGACCCCGTCGCCAGAACTGCCTCTCCGGCTGCAGGACTCGCAGACTGATAAAGGCCGCCAGCTGCGCGGGATCCCGCGGCCGGGAGAACGACAACAGCTCTGCGGCCACCCGGCTCACCTCGCCCGGTACCTCCACCACCCCGCCGCCCGACTGGCCCCCGGCCACCTGGGGAGCAGCCAGTTCTTCCACCGCCTGGGCGTCGTGTGCCCGAAGCGCCGCCAAGACCTTCACCAGCTCCCCGTAGGCCCGCGAGACCAGCATCTCGTCAGGCTGCTCGCCCGGCCCGAGAAAGACAGGAACGACCAGGGAAGCCACCTTGCCTTCCCCCGGCTGCATCCGAAGCGCCCGCCCCACCGCCTGGACGATGTCGACGGCCGACCCTCGCACATCCGCGAAGACGACCGCGTCGCATTCCTTGGTATCGACCCCCTCACCCAGCACCCGCACCGACGACAGCACCCGCACCCACGCCGCTCCCGGATCAACCTCCGGCTCCGACGCGAACTGCTCCAGCACCCGACCCCTGTGCCCCGGCTTGTGCTCCCCGCACAGCCAGTCAGCCCATACCCCATCAACCCCCGGATAAAGACCCGGATCGCTCTCGTGCAGTTCCTTCGCCACCTCACCCAGGCCACTGGAGAACGCCTCGGCCTCACCCGTGCGGTAATGAAACGTCAGCAACCGCCCGAGCCGCCGTTCCGCAGCAGCCTTCACCACCGCCGTCTGCAAAGCCGCCAGCCGCGCCCCCCGCACCCGCGCCGTCCTGCGCGCACCCCCCGCCAACTCGACCACGGGGAGACCAGGATCCGCGATGTCCACACACACCACCTGGTAGCGAGCGATCAGCCCCCGCTCGATCGCCTCCGACAGCGACAGCCGATACACCACCGGCCCGAACACCGCCTCATCGTCCATCGACGCAACCAGCTCACCACCCCTCTCCGGACCCTCCCGATCCGCCACCTCCCACAACCGCGGCGTAGCCGTCATATACAACCGACGCAGCGCCGGCACCCGCCCATCGTCATGAACCCCCGCCCACGCCTTCCCCAACGCCCCTGACGTCCGGTGTGCCTCATCCACCACCACGAGGTCCCACGCCTCCAGCCCCACGCGATGGCTCCGCTCCAGCACCCCCAGTCCTAGCGAGGCATAGGTGGCAAAGACCGTCACCGACTCCAGACCCGATACCCACCCCACCAACTCCACCTCGTCAGTGGTGCATTGAAGACCCTCTCCGTCCTCACCCGACAGCGAGCAGGCGCCGAACATAGGGCCCCGGCGCCCCGCCTCCCGCCACACCGAAACGGTCTGCGCCAGCAGCCCGAGCGTAGGGACCAGCACTAGGACTCGTTTGGCACGTAGCGCCCTCGCCGCATGGACAGCGATCAGGCTTTTACCGGTACCGGTAGCCGCGACGACCTGTGCCCGCCCCCCATCCGACGATCCTTCACCCGGTACGCCCCCCAAAGCCCGAACCACAGCATCGACGGCTTCGACCTGGTGAGGACGGAGAGTCACCCGAGCCGACACACCACACCACCTTCCACCGCGGAAGAGGAACTACCCGCTAAGCGTAGACTCTATCCGGAGTTATTTTTGATTGCATTCGCCCGTAGGACCGGGCCCCCACCCACTATGACAGGACCACCGCCCGCCCGTACGAGCGTGAAGGAACAGCCCACCACATCGAGCGAAGCCGAAGCCCTCACCAACATCCAGGCCAGCAGAGTGCGTAGCCAGCCGCCCACGAAGTGGGCCAGGGCTTGAAGGCGTAGCCGAAAAGCCGAAGGCAGGGGAGCGCAGCGGACCTGCCCACCGCGCCGCGAAGCGGCGCGGTCCGTTGAAGGCCGAGCGAAGCCGGCCTTCAACGGACACTCCGTCATTCAACCCTCGCTTCGCGAGGGTTGAACCTGGGAGAGCGAAGCGGACCCAGGCCACCGAGCGAAGCGAGGTGGATTCCCTTCGAACGCGCGCAGCGCGTTCTGACCCGCTCCGCGGG
>NZ_JBIAIF010000010.1:0-29091 GCF_042871255.1 Streptomyces sp. NPDC005955
TTCGGCTGAGGCTTTCCTCCGGGCGCTTCCCTTCGGTGTTTCCGACTCTATCAGATCTTTTCTGACCCGATTCCCGGCCGGCGGGATTTCCTGCTCTGTCTTCCCGGCCTCGCGGCCGTTCCGACGTTTCAAACTCTAGCGGGTTTTCCCGGAGACTCATAATCGAGTGCTTCGGGCCCATGGAAATGAAATTCGGGCATGCCGAAAAAACTATCCCGTGGGAAGCCGTGCAAAGAGTTTGGTTGCCGCTGGTGCGGCGGGAGGTGCTGTCGCAGAACCGTTAAGGCTCGGTGACAACCCGGAGAACCTTACGGATCGGCGGAGCGGCTGTCAACCGGCGCAGGTCAAGATCTTCAGTCGAGGTCGGTGAGGCGTCCGCCCGCGTCCGGCTGGGCGTGCTCCACCCGGCGCAGGAGGCGGGTGAGGACCTCGCCGAGGACGGTGCGCTCCTCGGTCGACAGGTCCTGGAGCAGGTCCTCCTCGAAGACCGCCGCCAGCTGCATGGCCTCCAGCCACTTCTCGCGACCGTGGCCCGTCAGCTCGATGATGACGCGGACCCGGTTGGTCTCGTCGCGTTCGCGGGTGACCAGACCTTCGCCGACCATGCGGTCGATGCGGTGGGTCATCGCGGCGGGGGTGAGTCCGAGGCGCTTGGCGAGGTCGCCCGGTCCCAGTTGATAGGGGGCGCCGGAAAGGACGAGGGCCTTGAGGACCTCCCATTCGGCGTTGCTCATGCCGAGGGTCGCGGTCTGGCGGCCGTAGGCGACGTTCATACGGCGGTTCAGGCGGCCCAGGGCCGAGACGATCTTCTCGACCTGGGGGTCGAGGTCCTGGAACTCGCGCTGGTAGGCGGCGATCTGTTCGTCGAGGCTCGGCTCGCCCTCGGCCGGGGTGTGAGGCATGGCCGCAGTATGGCACGAACCCACTTGGCGTTGAAGTCCTTCTGTGTGTATTGTTAAGCCTCTAACTTTAGCTTCTAAGTCTTCATCTCTAAGTCTAAGGCAGGTGAAAGTGAGCAGGGCGATGGGCGCGGCGATGCGCCGGATCCAGACGGGGAGCGCGCTGAGTGCGTTCGGCATCGGGTTCACGGTTCCGTTCCTCTATGTCTATGTAGCGCGGGTGCGGGAGCTGGGGCCGACGACGGCGGGACTCGTGCTCGCCGCGTTCGCGGTGGCCGCGTTGATCGCCCTGCCCTTCGTCGGTCGGGTCATCGACCGACGGGGGCCGCTGCCCGTGCTGGTCGCCGCGTCGGTGACGGCCTCGGTGGGTGCGCTCGCCCTCGGCATGTCGAGCACCGCGGCGACCGCGATGCTCTCCGCTGCGGTGCTCGGTGCGGGAACCGCAGTGATGCAGCCGGCGCTGGCGACGATGATCGTGTGGTGCTCGGAGCCGCAGCAGCGGACCCGGGCGTTCGCCACGCAGTTCTTCCTGCAGAACCTGGGTCTGGGTGTCGGTGGGCTCATCGGCGGCCAGATCGTCGACGAGCACCGGCCGTCCAGCTTCACCACGCTGTTCCTGATCGAAGCCGTGATGTTCCTGGTGCTGGGAGCGATCGCCGCCGGGGTGCGGATGCCCAAGGGCGAGGGGCTGTCGGGCGGTGCCGTGCAGGACGGTCAGCGCGGGGGCGGGCTGCGGGCACTGCTCAAGCACCGGGCGATGGTGCAGCTGATGGTGCTGGGGTTCGTCCTGTTCTTCGCCTGCTACGGACAGTTCGAGTCGGGCCTGTCGGCGTACGGCGTGGAGGCGGCGGGCATCTCGCCGTCGACGCTGGGCATCGCCCTGGCCGCGAACACCGCGGTGATCGTCATCGCGCAGTTCGCGGTGCTGCGGTTCGTCGAGTACCGCAAGCGGTCCCGGGTGATCGCGTCCGTCGGTCTGATCTGGGCGGTGGCGTGGGCCGCGGCGGCGTACGCGGGGCTGGGGAACGGGAGCCAGGCGATGGCGACCGCCGCGTTCATCTCCACCTACGCGCTGTTCGGGCTCGGTGAGGCGCTGCTGTCGCCGACCGTGGCGCCGTTGGTGGCGGACCTCGCGCCGGGCGGCATGGTGGGCCAGTACAACTCGGCCTTCGCCCTGGTGAAGCAGTTGGCCCTGGCGGTGGGTCCGGCGGTGGGCGGTCCGATGGGCGCCTCGCTGCACGGTCCGTACGTGGTGACGTTCTTCCTGTTCTCGTTGGGCATCACCTATCTGGCGGTGCGGCTGGGGCGGGAGCTGACCCCGGAGCAGAACCAGCCGTCGTTGGTGGCGCCCCGGGTGGTGGCGCTCGGCAAGCCCGAGCAGGTCGGCAAGCCGGAGCAGGCTCCCGCGGCGGTGTAGTGGGGCAGGTCGGTTTCGCAGCGGCGGTGTTCCCGGGTGAGTGCCCGGGGACACCGCCGTTTCGCGTGGCCGGCGGGGTGGGGGGTCAGGTGGTCGGGAGGGTGAACTCGCACCAGACGGCCTTGCCGCCGCCGGGGGTGCGGCGGGCGCCCCAGGCGGTGGCGATGGTGGCGACGATCGCGATGCCGCGGCCCGCTTCGTCGGCGGGTTCGGCGCGCCGGCGCCGGGGGAGGTGGTCGTCGCCGTCGGTGACTTCGATGATCAGGCGGCGGTCGGTGCGGCGCAGCCGCAGGCGCATGGGCGGGGTGCCGTGTTGGAGGGAGTTGGCGACGAGTTCGCTGGCGGCGAGGACGCCCAGGTCGTGCAGGTCGGGCGGGAAGCGCCAGCTGGCGAGGACGCCGGAGGCGAAGGCCCGGGCCCGGGGGGCCGCCTCGACGCCGCCGAGGAGTTCCAGGGCGGCGTTGCGGAACAGTTCGCCGTCGGGTCCGGTGCGGGCCGGGTGCTGGAGGACCAGGACGGCGACGTCGTCGTCGTGGTCGGCGGTGACTCCCGCGGTGCGGATGAGTCGGTCGCAGACGACCTGGGGGGTGCCGGTGGCGCCGGCCAGGGCGCGTTCGAGGGCGGAGACGCCTTCGTCGATGTCCTCCCCGCGGCGTTCGACGAGGCCGTCGGTGTAGAAGACGGCGGTGGAGCCGGGGGCCAGGGGGACGGTGCCGGAGGTGTGGAGCCAGCCTCCGGTGCCCAGCGGCGGTCCGATCGGTTCGGCGGCCCGGTGGACGGTGCCGTCCTCGTCGCGGACGAGGATCGGCAGGTGGCCGGCGGAGGCGTGGACGAGGGTGCCCTCGTTGGGGTCGTGGACGGCGTAGGCGCAGGTGGCGATCTGGTTGGCGTCGATCTCGGTGGCGAGTCCGTCGAGGAGTTGCAGGATCTCGTGCGGCGGGAGGTCGAGGCGGGCGTAGGCGCGTACGGCGGTGCGCAGTTGTCCCATGACGGCTGCGGCGCGCACGCCCCGGCCCATGACGTCGCCGATGACGAGGGCGGTGCGGCCGCCGCCGAGGGTGATGACGTCGTACCAGTCGCCGCCGACGGCGGTTTCGGTGCCGCCGGGGTGGTAGGTGGCGGCCACCCGTAGGTCGTCGGGTTCTTCCAGTTCCTGGGGGAGCAGGGAGCGCTGGAGGGTGACGGCGGTCTCGCGTTGGCTGCGTTCGCCCGCGCGGAGGCGTTCGGCGGCTTCGGCGTGGTCGGTGACGTCGGTCGCGAAGATCATCACGCCCTTGTCGTGGCCGCCGTCGTGGTCGGTGCCGGGGATGGCGAGGGGGGTGCAGGTGAAGGTGTAGGAGCGGCCGTCGGGGGCCTTGCGGGACTTGACGGTGCGGGGTTTGGCGCTGCGCAGCACCTGGTCGAGGAGGGGGAGCAGGCTGAGGTCGTCGAGTTCGGGCAGGGTCGCGCGGGCGGGTCCGCCGGGGGTGCGGTCGCCGAAGGCGGTGGTCCAGGCCCCGTTGACGTACAGCAGGTGGTGGTCCGGGCCGTGGAGGAGGGCGACGAGGGCGGGGACGCGGTCCAGGGTGTCGTTGACGGCGAGGGCCGCGAGGGCGGTGGCGGCGGGGCCGGTCGGGTGCTCGGCGCGGGCCGCGGGCAGGGGGCTGTCGCCCCGTGGTGCCGGGGAGGCGCTGTGTTCGGTCCGGGCGGCGGCGCGGCGCTGCGTTCCGGGGAGCCGGGCGCTCCAGCGCGTGAAGTTCACTGGGTAGAAGCCTCGTGGGGTCGAGGGGCGGGCGGGCCGCCCGTGGGTCGCGGGAGCCAGTCTGACCGAGGGATCCGACATTCGTCAGACGTCGGGTGGTCGGGGTGAGTTCCGCGCCGGGGTCAGGACGACCCCTTCGGGTCATCGGGTGGGGTGCGTCCCGCTGCGCGTTCGAATTCGGCTCGGGGGTGTTCGAGGGAGCCGAGGGAGACGATCTCGCGGGTGAAGAGGCCGCCGAGGGTCCATTCGGCGAGGACGCGGGCCTTGCGGTTGAAGGTGGGCACCCGGCTGAGGTGGTAGGCGCGGTGCAGGAACCAGGCGGGGTAGCCCTTGAACCGGCGGCCGTAGAGGTGGGCGACGCCCTTGTGGAGGCCGAGGGAGGCCACGGAGCCGGTGGTGCGGTGGGCGTACGCCTTCAGGGGGCGTCCGTCGAGGGCGGCGGTGATGTTGTCGCCGAGTACCCGGGCCTGGCGCAGGGCGTGCTGGGCGTTGGGGGCGGTGTACGTGCCGGGGGCGGTGACGTCGGGGACCGCTGCGGCGTCACCGGCGCCCCAGGCGTGGGGTGCGCCGCCGACGGTCAGGTGTGCCGTGCATGCGAGCCGTCCCGAACCGGTCAGGGGGAGGTCGGTCGCGGCGAGCAGGGGGTGCGGTGCGACGCCGGTGGTCCAGACGAGGGTGCGGGTGGGCAGTCGGGAGCCGTCGCTGAGGGCGGCGACGCGGCCGGTGCAGCTGTCGAGGCGGGTGCCCAGGCGGACGTCGACCCCGCGTCGTCGCAGTTCGCTGACGGTGTAGCGGCCGAGGTCGGGGGCGACTTCGGGGAGGATGCGGTCGGTCGCCTCGACGAGGACCCATTTCATGTCGTCGGCGGTGACGTTGTGGTAGTGGCGCGCGGCGTAGCGGGCCATGTCCTCCAGTTCCGCGAGGGCTTCGACGCCGGCGTAGCCGCCGCCCACGAACACGAACGTGAGGGCGGCGTGGCGGACGGCGGGGTCGCGGGTGGAGGAGGCGATGTCGAGTTGTTCGATGACGTGGTTGCGCAGGCCGATTGCCTCTTCGACGGTGCGGAAGCCGATGCCGTTCTCGGCGAGTCCGGGCACGGGGAGGGTGCGGGAGACCGATCCGGGGGCGAGGACCAGTTCGTCGTAGGTGACGGTGGTGGTTCCGGTGCCCTCGTCGGCGGTGGCGAGGGTGCTGATCGTCGCGGTGCGCCGGGTGTGGTCGACGGCGTGCGCCTCGCCGATGACGACGCGGCACCGGTCGAGGACCCGGCGCAGGGGGACGACGACGTGGCGGGGGGAGATCGAACCGGCGGCCGCCTCGGGCAGGAAGGGCTGGTAGGTCATGTACGGATCGGGGGTGACCACCACGATCTCGATCTCGCCGCGCCTGATCCGCGCCGCGAGGTTCCGCTGGAGGCGCAGGGCTGTGTACATCCCGACGTACCCGCCGCCGATCACGAGGACGCGGGTGGCGGGCGTCGGTCCGGGGGGTGTGCCCGGGGGGTTGGCGGCCTTCACCCACCCATGACGCAACGGGCTCGGGAGTTTGTCCACAGGCTGAGCAATTTGTGTGACCGGAAGTCGGCGGGAAGACGTCAGGAACGGGCCATGCGGGGTGCTCGGCGTGTCGGCCGTGTTTTCTGTGGATGTGCAGGTCAGGGCAGGGGGGTGCGGTCGGGGTCACCCCCCAATAGGGGCGTAAGCGGGGCGTACTCCGATCGGGCGGAACGTGTGGCGGAACGTGCCCCTTCTGAATCGCCCCCTGCTCAACTATGTTCGTGTGATGTCGGGGTGTCGGGGGACACACTCGACGGGCCCACCCACGGGGGCCCGTCCCACGCGCTCGGTCCCTCCTGCCCCGGCTGCCGACGGCGGGGAGAGTCTCCGGGGGGAGACGTCTGAATCCGGGGGAACACATGCATACGCAGGATCAACAGTGGACGAACGCGCCCACCATGACGGCGAGTACGCCCGGGGGGACGTCCGGTGCGCCGGCGGGCGGCCTGGTCCGGGGGGCGGCGGACGGGGGGCGCACGGCGCCGTTGAGGGTGGACGCCCAGCGCAATCTGGAGCACGTGCTGCGCGCGGCGCGCGAGGTGTTCGGTGAGTTGGGGTACGGGGCGCCGATGGAGGACGTGGCCCGTCGGGCCCGGGTCGGCGTCGGCACGGTGTACCGGCGGTTTCCCAGCAAGGACGTGTTGGTGCGGCGGATCGCCGCGGAGGAGACGTCCCGGCTGACCGATCAGGCGCGGGCGGCCCTGGGGCAGGAGGAGGAGCCCTGGTCGGCGCTGTCGCGCTTCCTGCGGACGTCCGTCGCCTCGGGCGCGGGGCGGTTGCTGCCGCCGCACGTGCTGCGGGTGGGCGTGGACGAAGAGGGCACGGCGGGCACGGCGGGCACGGCGGGCACGGCGGGCGCCGCCGGCGCGAAGGTCACGGCCGACCCGGCGGGCGCGCCCGTCGAGGGTGCGGGGCCGGCTCGTGAGGAGCGGGACGAGGCCCGGGTGCCGCAGCAGCGCAGTGCGGGGGGCGGGGAGTCGGTCCTCGGTGCGGCGGGGTCTTCCGGTGCGACGGGGGCGGTCGGGGTCACGGGGACGTCCGGGGTGGCCGGGGTGGCCGGGTCCGTTGAGGTTTCCGCCGGTGCTGCCGAGTTGTTGGGCGGGGACACCGGGGTCGGTGCGCTGCTCGACGTGGTGGGGCGCTTGGTGGAGCGGGCCCGTTCGGCGGGTGAGTTGCGGGGGGACGTGACGGTGTCGGACGTGCTGCTGGTCATCGCCACGGCGGCCCCGTCGTTGCCCGATCCGGACCAGCAGTCCGCGGCTTCGGCGCGGTTGCTGGACATCCTGTTGGAGGGGCTGCGGTCGCGGCCCTCCTGACGGCGGGCGGGGCCCGGGCGGGGTCCTCGCGTTCGGTGGGTGAGCGGGGTGAGCGGGGCCGGCCCATGGGCCGGCCCCGCTTCCGTCCGGTTGGGGGTGGGGGCGTCGTGCAGGGACCCGTGGGAGTAAACCGGCCAAAAGCCGGATCGGGTACGAGCGGCGATTTTCGGGCACGCACCACCAAATCCCGGCGCTCCTCGGGCACTTGACATCCATGGCCGAAAGCCGCTGGCCGGAACGCGATGCCTCGGATGAGTGGCTGACGGGGTGATCCCCTGAGGCCGTGACAGCGGTGTGGCACCCTTACCCGGTGGGCGTAGAGTGTGCGGGCGGGTGCTTTCCGTGATGGACGTGGACGGGCCGGAAGAGCCGAGAGGCGGCGGGACCAACGGTTCCGCGGCGCGTCAAGTGCCAAGCCAGGGCGGCCCGAACGGACCGGGCGGGCCCGGTGGAGCGGACCGGAGCGCGACGGGTGACGGCTCTGGTGCCGATGCCGCGGCCGCGGACGGCGCGGACGGTGGCATAGCGAGTCGGGTCCCCGACGCGCTCCCCGGTACCGACACGACGCCCTCCGACGCCACACCAGCCACCGTTGCCACACCAGTCACCGCTGCCGCGCCACCCCCGGTGGCCCCGCCTCCCGCGGACACGGCTCCCGTCGAGACGCCCCCCGTCGACACGTCACCCGGGGACACCGCTCCCGGGGAAAGGCCCGCGACCACCGCACCGCGGGCGACCGGGCCGTCGACCGTCCCGCTGTCAGCCGTCCTGTCACCGGGCGCCCAGCCCTCGACCGTCCCCCTGCCGGCCGTACCGGCGCAAGCCGCACCGCCACCGGACGTTGCGTCCCGGGGCGCCGCAGCGCCGGTAGCCGCAACACCGACCGCCCCGTCACCGGCCGTCCCATCACCGGCTGCACCGTCCAAGGCCGTTGCGTCCCGGGGCGTCGCCCCGCCGGCCTCTCCGCTGCCGGCCGCCGCGTCGCCGGTCACTCCCCCGCCGATCACCCCACCGTCGGGCGCCGCGTCACCGGGCGCCGCCGTGTCGGGCGCCGCAGCGTCGGGCGCGTCCTCGCCGGGCGTCCGGTCGCCACGTACCCCGTCACCGGGCGGGCCCGCAGCCACCGGCGTCGAGGCGGGGGTGCCGCAGCAGCGGGAGCCGCGCGGGTCCCGTCGCGGGGAGCACGCGGCGGACGAGCCGGACGGGCCGTCCGCCTCCCCCGACCTCCCGGCCGCCGACGCCGACCTGATCGGGCGGATGCGCGCCGGCGACGACTCGGCGTACGAGGAGTTGTACCGCCGTCACGCCCAGGCCGTGCGCCGGTACGCACGTACCTGCTGCCGGGACGGGCACACCGCGGACGACCTGACGGCCGAGGTGTTCGCGCGGATGCTCCAGGCGGTGCGCGGCGGCTCCGGCCCCGAGCACGCGGTGCGGGCCTACCTCCTCACCACGGTCCGGCGGGTCGCGGCCGCCTGGATGAAATCGGCCAAACGCGAACAATTGGTGGATGACTTCGCGGTGTTCGCGGCGCAGGCCGCGCGCGGCTCGGAGGTCGCCGACGACACGGCCGTGGACGAGGGCGCCGACGTCCGGGCCATGCACGAGGCCGAACGGTCCATGGCGATGCGGGCGTTCCGCAGTCTGCCCGAGCGGTGGCAGGCTGTGCTGTGGCACACCGAGGTCGAGGACGAGTCGCCGAGCGAGGTCGCCACGCTGTTCGGGCTCGACGCCAACGGCACCCGGGTGCTGGCCAGCCGGGCCCGGGAAGGGCTCAAGCAGGCGTACCTCCAGGCCCATGTCAGCGAGGCGCTGACCACCAACGAGGAGTGCGCCCGGTACGCGGACCGGCTCGGTGCGTACGCCCGGGGCGGGCTGCGGTCGCGGGCGGAGCGGGGGCTGCGCAAGCACCTGGAGGAGTGCGTCAGGTGCCGGCTGGCGGCCGGACAGATCAAGGAAGTCGCGGGCGGTATCCCGGCGGTGGTGCCCATCGCGGTCATCGGCTGGTTCGGTGCCGCCGGGTACGCGAAGGCCGCGGCGTTCGTCGGGGGCGGCGCGGCCGCCTCCGCGGCGAGCGGGGCGGCTGCCGCCACCGGGTCCGGTGCGGGCGGCGGCGGGGGGTCGGCCGGGGGCGGCGGTGCGCTCTCCGAGGCGGTCGGCGGGCCGGTCAAGGCGGGCATCGGGGCGGCGGTCGCCGTCGCGGCGGCCGTGGCCGTGGCGTTCGCGCTGGTCGGTGGCGAGGCGTCGCAGCCGGACCGGCCGCGGGCCAAGCCGCCGGTCTCGCAGCCCGGTGAGGCGCCGCCCGTCGCCGCGCCCGCGCCGGCGCCCCGGCCGGCCCGGCCCGCGCCCGTGGTGCCCGTGGAGGAACCGGAGCCGGCGGCCGAGCCGGAGCCCACCCCCGAGGAGCCCGCCCCCGCGTCCTCGGCCCCCGGGGAACCGGCGCCGGAGGAGCCGTCGCCGACGCCCTCGCCGAGTCCGTCCCCGTCGCCCGAGCCGAGCGCACCCGCGCCGACCCCGTCCACCGAACCGACGCCGCCACCGGAGCCGACGCCCACCCCGTCAGCCGAACCGCCGAGCCCCTCGGCCGAGCCGCCGGCGCCGGTCGTGTACGAGTTGAGCGACCTCGCCTATGCGGGCACCGGCGACGGGACGGGGCCCGAGTTGCGTCCCGGGGAGAGCAGTTGGGTGTGGCAGCGGCACGGGCTGGCGATCGGCGGACAGTCCTACGCGCGCGGGGTGACCGTGCACGGGCAGTCGTCGGTGACCGTCGACCTCAACCGCGCGTGCCGGGCCTATGACGCCGTCGTCGGGGTGGACGACCTCGCGCTGGGGGTCGGCAAGGTCCGGTTCTCCGTCTACGCGGACGGGGCGCAGGTGTGGACGTCCCCGTTGCTGGAGGCCGGGGCGCCGGGCGTTGCGGTGCACGTCGACCTGACCGGGCGGTCCACGATCCGGCTGGTGGTCGAACCGCACTCGGTGTTCGACGTGTTGGTGCTGTCCGACTGGGCGCAGTCCCGGTTCAGCTGCTGACGGGCGCCGCCGCCCGGGGTGCGGGGGCGCCCGCCCGGGGTGCGGGGGCGCGCGTCAGGGGCGGGCGGCGGTGCCGAGGGCGCCGCGGGCGGCGACGACCGTGCCGGTGGGCACCGCGCGCTGCCGGGCGGGCGTCCCGGTCCAGCAGGTGCCGCGGCGGGCGAGCAGCCGGCGGAGCCAGAGTTCGACGGAGACCAGGTCGGCGAGGCCGTCCAGCGGGAGGGGTTCGCCCTCGGCGGCGGCCCGCAGCGCCTTGCGCACGACCCGGGCCTCCACGAGTCCGGCGTCGGCGAGCAGCGGGGTGTCGAAGAGCGCCATCAGATCGGGGAGGGCGACGTTCAGTCCGGTGCGGGCGGCGGTCGCCTGGGGGGCGTGCGAGGGGGCGCCCCAGCCGGGCGGGAGGTCGGTGACGCCGGCGCCCTCCAGGACGCTGCGCAGGATCTCGGCGCGGGCCCCGGGGCGGACCCGGAGGGCTTCGGGCAGGGCGCGGCAGGCGCGTACCACCTGGTTGTCGAGGAAGGGGGCGTGCAGGCGTTGGAACCGGATCTCGGCGGCCTGTTCCAGGACGCGCAGGTCGGCGGCGTGGCGGGCGAGTGCGGCGCGGGCCCGGAAGTCGCCGGGGCGTTGGCCGGGTCCGGGGCCGGGGCGGCCGGCGGCGCTGTGGATGCGGCCGGAGACCTCGGCGAGCGCTTCCCCGGTGAGCCAGCGGGCGGCGGGTCCGGGTCTGGCCCAGGTGAGGGCGGCGAGGGAGGCGCCGACGGGGCCGGGAGGTTCGTCGAGGCGGCGGCGCAGCAGTTGTTCGGCGAGTCCGTCGACGCCGGTGCGGTAGGAGGTGCGGGCGAGGCGGCGGGCCGCGCCGTACACGCGGGCGGGGACGAGGACGGAGACGGAGCCGTCGGCCTTGCTGAGGGCGGCGACGGGGCGGACCAGGTGGCGGCGTTTGCGGTCGAGGAGGAGGTCGGCGAGGCGGGCGGGGTGGGCGTCGAGGACCTGGCGGGCGCCGTGGCCGGTGAAGTGGTCGGCGCTGCCGGAGGCAAGGCGGGCGCGGTGGCGGGCGGCGGTGGTGAGGGAGGGGCCGGGTTCGTCGGTGAGGGGGCCGTCGAGGTCGACGTAGGGGAGGGCTTCCTCGCCGCCGGCGACGACGACGTGGTGCAGTCGGGGGTCGGCGGCGAGGGCGCCGGCGCGGGCGAGTTCGTCGCCGGGGCGTTCGCCGGGTCGTTCGCCGGGGGCGGCTCCGGCGCGGGCGGCGAGGTCGTTGAAGGTGACGGCGAGGAGGCGTTCGCCGGCGCCGGTGCCGTGGCCGAGGACGGTGCCGGGGACGCCGGGGAGTCCGGCGGCGAGCAGGGCGAGGGTGGCGGAGGCGGGGCCGCCGGAGAGGTCGGCGCCGATGCCGGGGGCGGGGGTGCCGCGGGCGGCGCGGCGCTCGGCGGGTCCCATGCCGGGTACGGGGCCGGGGTCGGTCATCGCGGCGGGGACGTGTCGGGGGGCCGAGAGGCGGGCGCGCACGGCTTCGACGAGGGCGTCGCGGACTCCGTCGACGGCGCTGGTGGCGTCGGTGGGCGGGGCGGCGACGGCGAGGGAGGTGACGGGGTCGTAGCCGGCGATCTCGCGGGCGCCCTGGCGCAGGATCAGGGCGTGGCCGGGCGGGATGCGGCGCACTCCGAGGTAGGGGGTGGAGTCGTGGAGGGCTTCGGGGACGTCGGGGGCGGCGAGCAGGGCGGCGAGGTGGCCGATGTCGAGGTGGGCTTCGACGAGGTCGGCGAGGGGGAGGGCGGCGGTCGCGTAGGCGGTGCCGTCGGACCAGGGGGTGTGGAAGACGGGGCGGGCGCCGGCGAGGTCGCCGGCGACGGTGATCCGGCGGCCGGCCTGGACGACGGCGGTGTAGCTGCCGGACCAGGCGGTGAGGTGGCGCAGGGCGCCGCCGCGGGCGGCGATGAGTCCGAGGCGGAGTTCTTCGTCGGTGGCGCCGCAGGTGCCGAGGACGGCGAGTCGGGTGCGGGGGTCGGCGGTGACGGTGCGGATCTCGTCGGGGCGCCAGTCGCCGACGGCCCAGAGGGGGTCGGGGTCGCCCCACAGGAGTTGGGAGCCGACGGGTTGGACGGTCTCGCCGTCGGGTCCGGTGGTGCCGGCGCCTTCGGGTCCGGACGTGCCCGCGGTGGCCGTGCTCCACCCCACCAACCACCGCATCGTCGCCTCCACAGGCTGTGGACAACCAGTGCACCGTACGAACCGGGGACCATGCTGCCACGAAGCGGGTGCTCGGGATTGCCGTCGCAGCGGCTTGCGTTACTGCACCGCGCGCCCCCGGTGAGCGCCGTGCGAGCCCTTCGCGCCCCTCGCGCGATCCCCGAGCGCCCGGTCGTGGGCGTCCGCTCCTGGTGGCGCGCACGGGTCGCGCGGTGTTCCCGACCCTTGTGCTGACGGTACGTCACCTACCGTGCCGCAGTGGCCTGGTGGGGCGTTCGCCGCTGGTAGGTCCGTAGTTCGACGGTGCGGGTCGGGTCCGTGGGGGCCCGTGGGGGGAGACGCATCCGGACCCACTCGGGATGCTCGCGGGGGCCGGGCGGGTGTATGCGGGCTACCGGGGGGTACGGTTACCGGCCCCGGTCGCGCACGGGCCCCGAGCCGGTGGTCACACGGCCGCCGGAGCCGGAACCGCGCCGGAACCGCGGTGCGGGAGGGGCTGTTGGTCGTGGTGCGGACGGCCGCCACCGCTCCGGTGAGCGGGTGGACCGTGGGTGGATAGCGGCGATTTTCGGCCAACTTGGCACGCTCGGCCCGCCGAAGGACCCCAATGCGGACCGTTACGGGCACAACGCACAGTCCGGGAGGTGGTGTTCACCTCCCGGACCGGTCCGCCACCCGCGGGGATGAAGGCGGCGGTGTCCCCCAGCCCACTGGAACCTGTTCAGCGGGCCGACCCACGCACCATCCATGGAACCCATCCGTGTCTCGTGGGAGAAGAGCGCACGGACGGGCGCACGGCCACACGGATGGAGCACGCGGTGACCGGGGGGCGGACGCGGCACGCGCCACAATCTCGCCATCCGGAACTATGCCTCTTAACGCATGGGATGCGCCGAACTACGCTGTGTGTGTCTGTGTTTCACAGGGGCATATACCTCTGGGTACGGCCATCCGCTCATGCGGGGAGCCACCCGGGGCGTGCCCCCGGGAGGCACGGCGCGAATGCCGCGCGGTCACCACCGCCGCGGCAGCCGTCTGTGTCGAGGGGTGGCGCAATGTCCAGGGAGCAACGCGGGCCGAACGAGAAACTCGGCGCCGTTCTCGCCCTCGCGGGAATCAGCAACGCCGGACTCGCCCGGCGGGTCAACGACCTGGGCGCCCAGCGCGGGCTGACGCTCCGCTACGACAAGACCTCCGTGGCCCGTTGGGTGTCGAAGGGCATGGTGCCGCAGGGCGCCGCCCCGCACCTGATCGCGGCGGCCATCGGGCAGAAGCTGGGCCGACCGGTGCCCCTGCACGAGATCGGCCTGGCCGACGCCGACCCGGCGCCCGAAGTGGGCCTCGCGTTCCCCCGCGACGTCGCCGCGGCCGTGAAGTCGGCGACCGAGCTGTACCGGCTCGACCTCGCCGGCCGCCGGGCCGGCAGCGGCGGCATCTGGCAGTCGCTCGCCGGCTCCTTCGCCGTGAGTGCCTACGCCACCCCCGCGTCCCGCTGGTTGATAACCCCGGCCGACTGCTCCGTGGCACGGGACGCGAGCCCCGCCGAGGACAGCGCCTCGGCCCTGAAGGTCGGCCACAGCGACGTGACCAAGCTCCGCGAGGCCGCGGAGGACGCGCGCCGCTGGGACTCCAAGTACGGCGGCGGCGACTGGCGTTCCTCCATGGTCCCCGAGTGCTTAAGGGTGGAGGCGGCGCCCCTGCTGCTGGGCTCCTACTCCGACGAGGTGGGCCGCGCCCTGTTCGGCGCCGCCGCCGAACTGACCCGGCTCGCGGGCTGGATGGCCTTCGACACCGGGCAGCAGGAGGCCGCCCAGCGCTACTACATCCAGGCGCTGCGCCTCGCCCGCGCGGCGGCCGACGTGCCGCTCGGCGGGTACGTGCTGGCGTCCATGTCGCTCCAGGCGACCTACCGGGGCTTCGGCGACGAGGGCGTGGACCTGGCGCAGGCCGCCCTGGAACGCAACCGGGGCCTGGCCACCGCCCGCACCATGAGCTTCTTCCGGCTCGTCGAGGCGCGGGCGCACGCCCGCGCCTCGGACGCGCAGGCCGCGGGGGCGGCGCTCAAGGCCGCCGAGGGCTGGCTGGAGCGTTCCCGGGACGGCGACCACGACCCGTCCTGGCTCGGCTTCTACTCGTACGACCGGTTCGCCGCCGACGCCGCCGAGTGCTACCGGGACCTCAAGGCCCCGCGTCAGGTGCGGCGCTTCACCGAGCAGGCCCTGTCGAGGCCCACCGAGGAGTTCGTCCGCTCGCACGGGCTGCGGCTCGTGGTGTCCGCCGTCGCCGAACTGGAGTCGGGCAACCTGGACGCGGCGTGCGCCCAGGGCGTGCGCGCGGTCGAGGTCGCCGGGCGGATCTCCTCCGCCCGCACCACCGAGTACGTACGGGACCTCCTGCACCGGCTGGAGCCCTACGGGGACGAGCCCCGGGTGGTGGAGCTGCGGGAACGGGCCCGTCCGCTGCTGATGGCGCCGGCGTAGCGCCCGCTCGCCCACGGGCCGGTGCGCGCCCGCCGCCGCCCCCGTTCCCGGCCCGTCCCGACGTGACCTGTGTCAAAGCCGGCCCCGTCGGGTTTGACGCCCCTGTCAGTGGCGCAGTGCATTATCGGGAGCGGGAGGTGAGGCGCGTGGTGGCGTACGACTGCGAGGTGCTGGTGATCGGCGGCGGGATCGTCGGGCTGTCGACGGCCCGTGCGATCACCCGGGCCGCGCCCGGGACCAGGGTCACCGTGCTGGAGAAGGAGCCGGGCCCCGCCCTCCACCAGACCGGCCGCAACAGCGGGGTGATCCACAGCGGGGTCTACTACCGCCCCGGTTCCCTCAAGGCGCGGTACGCGGTGGCGGGCGCCGCCGAGATGGTGAAGTTCTGCGCCGAACATGACGTGCCCCACGAGGTCACCGGCAAGCTGATCGTCGCCACCGCCCGGCAGGAGCTGCCCCGGCTGCACGGCCTCGTCCAACGCGGTCGGGAGAACGGCATCCCCGTGCGGGAGCTGGGCCCCGCGCAGATCACCGAGGCCGAACCGGAGGTGCGGGGGATCGCCGCGATCCACGTCGGCACCACCGGGATCTGCGACTACGGGACGGTCGCCCGGCGGCTCGCCGAGCTGTCCGGCGCCGAGATCCGCTACGGCGCCGAGGTCGTCCGCATCGACCGCCGCCCCGACCGCGGGGTCGCCGTGCGCACCGCGGCCGGCGAGGTGGTGCGCGCCCGGGTCCTGGTGAACTGCGCGGGACTGCACTGCGACCGGATCGCCCTGCTCGCCGGCGACGACCCGCAGATGCGGATCGTGCCGTTCCGCGGCGAGTACTACGAGCTGGCCCGACCCGAGCTGGTGCGGGGCCTGGTCTACCCGGTGCCCGATCCGGCGTTCCCGTTCCTCGGGGTGCACCTGACGCGCGGCGTCGACGGCGGCGTGCACGTCGGACCCAATGCGGTGCCGGCGCTCGCCCGCGAGGGCTACGACTGGGGCACGCTGCACCCCGGGGAGCTCGCCGGGACGCTGCTGTGGCCCGGCTCCTGGCGGATAGCCGGCCGGCACTGGCGCTACGGCGGCGGCGAGCTGCGCCGCTCCCTGTCCAAGAAGGCGTTCACCCGGGCGGTGCGGCGGCTGCTGCCCGCCGTCACCGAGGACGACCTGGTACCGACCGCGGCCGGTGTCCGCGCCCAGGCCGTGCTGCGGGACGGCACCCTCGTCGACGACTTCCTGCTGCGCGAGGGCCCCCGTACCGTCCACGTGCTGAACGCGCCCTCGCCCGCCGCGACGGCCTCGCTGCCGATCGGCCGGGAGGTCGCGGGGCGCGCGCTGCGGATGCTCGAAGCGGCGGGCGCCCACCGCTGACCCGGACGGTGGGGGTGGGACGCGCGGGACGCGGGGGCCGGCGGGGGCTCCGTAGAATCGCTGTCACTGTGTCCGAGCATGACGAATCACCCCAGACGCCCCGGCCGGCCCCGCCCGCCGGGCCCGACGCGCCCGCGACCGCCGACGCCGGTGCCGCTGACGCCGGAGCCGCTGACACCACGGCCACCGACACCACCGGTGCCGGCACCGGTGGTGGGGACGCCGCGCCCGGCCGGCCCGCCCGCTCGCGGATGTTCCCGCCCGGCGAGGGCCCCGCGCCCGACCCCGCCGGGGCGCACTTCGACCGCCGCATCCGCAGCTTCCAGCCGCGCCGCAGCCGGGTCACCCGGGGCCAGGAGGACGCGATCCGACGCCTGTGGCCCGCCTGGGGCCTCGACGTCGACGGCAGCCGCGTCCTCGACCTGGACGCACTGTTCGACGGACTGCCCGTGGTGCTGGAGATCGGCTTCGGCATGGGCGAGGCGACCGCGCGGATGGCCGCCGCCGACCCCGGCACCGGAATCCTCGCCGTCGACGTGCACACCCCCGGCCAGGGCCATCTGCTGGGCCTCGCCGAACAGGCCGGACTCACCAACGTACGGGTCGCCAACGGCGATGCGATCATCCTGCTGACCAGCATGGTCCCGCCCGCCGCGCTCGACGGGATCCGGGTGTACTTCCCCGACCCCTGGCCCAAGAAGCGGCACCACAAGCGACGCATCATCCAGCCGGAGTTCCTCACCCTCGCCGCGAGCCGGCTGAAGCCGGGCGCCCTGCTGCACTGCGCCACGGACTGGGAACCGTACGCCGAGCAGATGCTCGACGTGCTGACCGCGCACCCCGATTTCGAGAACACCCAAGCCGACGGCGGCTTCGCCCCACGGCCCGCGTTCCGTCCCCGTACCCGGTTCGAGGGGCAGGGACTGGACAAGGGGCACCTCGTGCGCGACGTCCTGTTCCGCAGGTCCGCCTAGGCACGTCCGGCCGGGCGCCCCACGGGGGCGCCCGGGCACACGCGGCGCCCCGCGGCATCGCGCGGGCGCCGGGTGGAGCCTTAGGGTCGGGGCAATGGCCCTCACCCCTGTGCACCGCCCGACCGGGGACGACGACCCGTCCGGTCCCGCGCGTGCACCCGCCGTCGTGCCGGACCACCCCGTCGCCGCCCCGGCCCCCGTCGGCCCGGCGGTCCCGCCCCGCGCGCCCTGGTGGCGACGGCGCGGCGTACGGATCGGTGCGCTCACCGGGGTCCTCGCCCTGTGCGGGGTGGTGCTGTTGGCGCTGGTGCGCGAGCAGACCGGGAACGAAGGGTTCCTGGTGGGGCTCGGGCTGGCGGTCCTGCCGGTGCCGCTGCTGGTGGCCGCCTTCCGCTGGCTCGACCGGGTGGCCCCGAGGTCCTGGCGGGACCTGGGCTTCTGCTTCGCGTGGGGCTCCTGCGCCGCCGCGCTGATCTCGATCGTCGCCAACAGCTTCGCCACCCACTGGATCGCCGACCGGACCGCGGACCCGGACGGCGCGGACACCCTCGGCGCCACGGTGATAGCGCCGGTGGTCGAGGAGTCCGCGAAGGCCGCCGCGATCCTGTTGATCTTCCTGTTCCGGCGGCGGGGCCTCACCCGACTCGTCGACGGGCTGGTGGTCGCCGGGGTCACCGCGATCGGGTTCGCGTTCACCGAGAACATCCTCTACCTCGGTACCGCCTTCGACACGGACCGCAGCAACGGGGACGCCGGGCTGGCCTCGATGACCGCGCTGACCTTCTTCGTCCGGGTGGTCATGTCACCGTTCGCCCACCCGCTGTTCACGGTGCTGACCGGCATCGGCTTCGGGCTGGCCGCGCAACTCGCGCCCCGGCTGCGGGTCCGCCGGGCGCTCGCCCCCGCCGCGGGCCTCCTGCTGGCGATGGGGCTGCACGCGCTGTGGAACGGGTCCACCACCTTCGGGGACTTCGGGTTCTTCCTCGTGTACGGGGCGGTCATGGTGCCGGTGTTCGGGCTGCTGACCTGGCTCGCCGTCTGGGCCCGGCAGCACGAGCTGCGCATCCTCCGTGCGGAGTTGCCCGCGTACGTGGCGGCGGGCTGGCTCGGTCCGCCGGAGCCGGTCGCCCTCGGTTCGCTGCGGGCCCGCCGGCTCGCCCTGGACCACGCCCGGCGCCACGGCGGCCCCACGGCGCGGCAGGCGGTGCGCGCGTACCAGCAGTACGCGACGGCCCTGGGGTTCCTGCGGCACCGGGGCGACCGGGGCGGGGCGGGCGCCGACTTCGTCGTCCGTGAGCGGGCGTTGCTGGACGCGCTGTGGGAACTGCGGCGGTGGGCCCGCCCCTCGCTGGCCCACGCCGCCTTCA
This sequence comes from Streptomyces sp. NPDC005955, assembly GCF_042871255.1. Lineage (NCBI taxonomy): Bacteria > Bacillati > Actinomycetota > Actinomycetes > Kitasatosporales > Streptomycetaceae > Streptomyces > Streptomyces sp. NPDC005955. Next base: position 18,329 of record NZ_JBIAIF010000010.1, read on the forward strand.
TGACGGCGCCCCGGGCCCTGGCGCACCCGCCGCACGCGTACCCCACGTCGTACGCGTACCCCGCGCCGTACGGGGCGCCCGCGCCGTACGGGTCCGCGGCTCCTCCCGCGTACGGCGTTCCGGCGGGGTACGGCCACGGCTACGGCTACCCCACGGCGTACGGTGTCCCGCCGGGCCAGGGCGCCCCGTACGGTCACGGACACCCCACCCCGTACCGTCCGTACGGCGGTCCCGGCGGTCCCGGCGGTCCCGGTCCCTACGGGCCGTAGCGGGGTCAGGCGGACGCCTCCGTCAACAGGGAGAGTTCCGCGTCCGTCAGCTCCAGGTCCGCCATCGCGAGGAGGGCGGTGAGCTGTTCGGGGGTGCGGGCGCTCGCCAGCGGGGCGGCGATGGTCGGGCGGGAGGCCAGCCAGGCGAGGGCGATGGTGGCGAGCTCGGCACCGCGGTCGCGGGCGACCGTGTCGAGGGCGGCGAGCACCCGCTGGCCGCGCACGGTCGTCAGATGGGCGGCCGCCGAACCGGACCGCGCGCTGTCGACGCTCGCTCCGGGGCGGTACTTGCCGGTGAGGAAACCCGAGGCGAGGGCGAAGTAGGGCACGGACGCGAGCCCGTTGCGGGAAGCCACCTGCTGGAGGCCGCCCTCGTAGGTGTCCCGGGAGACCAGGTTGTACTCGGGCTGGAGGACGGCGTACCGGGCCAGGCCCTCGCGGTCGGAGAAGTCGAGGGACTCCTGGAGTCGTTCGGGGGTCAGGTTGGACGCGGCGACGGCCCGCACCTTGCCCGCGGTGACCAACTCGTCCAGGGCGGCGACGATGTCCTCGACGGGGACGGAGACGTCGTCGAAGTGCGTGTAGTAGACGTCGATGTAGTCGGTGCCCAGCCGGGTGAGGGACGCCTCGGCGGCGGCCTTGATGGTGGTGGGCGACAGGCCCTTGAAAGCGGGGTGGGCGCCGACCTTGGTGGCGACGACGACCTCGGCGCGGTTGCCGCGCGCGGCCATCCACCGGCCGATCAGGGACTCGGACTCGCCGCCCTGGTTGCCGTCCGCCCAGACGGAGTAGGAGTCGGCGGTGTCGACGAAGTTGCCGCCGGCGCCCGCGTAGGCGTCGAGGACGGCGAAGGTCTGGGAGGTGTCCGCGGTCCAGCCGAAGACGTTGCCGCCGAGGGCGAGCGGGAAGACATCGATACCGGACGGGCCCAGCGGGCGCAGAGTGGTCATGGCCCCAGTCAACACCGTGGCCCCCGCGGCCCCTTCCCGGGGACCGGCGGGCCTGACGTCGGAGGGTGAACGCCAGGACCGTCGGCGCCCGGACGTGGGGGACGGCCCGCCTCGCGGCCGGGCGCCGGACCTTCGTCCGACGCCGCCCGGACCGCGTCGCCGCGGCCCGCCCGTCGACCGGTCCGCTAGAGGCTGAGGCCCTTGCCGCGCAGGTAGGCGGCCGGGTCGATGCCCGCGCTGCCGCCGCCGGGGTGGACCTCCAGGTGGAGGTGGGCACCGGTGACGTTGCCGGTGCCGCCGACGCGGCCGATGACCTCGCCGGTGGTGACCTTCTGACCGACGCTCACACCGATCGACGACTGGTGGGCGTACCAGAGTTCGGTGCCGTCGTTGAGGGTGAGGACGGTGCGGTACCCGTACGAACCGGACCAGCCGGCCTCGGTGATGGTGCCGCTGCCGATGGCCTTCAGGGGGGTGCCGGTCGGGGCGGCGAAGTCGAGGCCCGTGTGGGAGCCGGAGGACCACATCGCGCCGGACTGCCCGTAGGTCGAGGTCAGCGTGTACGAGGAGAGGGGGAGGGAGAAGCTCTTGGCGAGCTTGGCGATGCGTTCCCGCTCGGCCTTGGCCTTCGCCTCGGCCGCCGCCTTCGCGCGCTCGGCCTCCTTCTTCTTCCGCTCCTCTTCCTTCTTGGCCTTCGCCTCGGCTTCCTTCTTGGCCTCGACCTTCGCCTCGGCGGCGGCGGCGTCCTTCGCGGCCTTCTCCACGGCGGCCTTCTCGGCGGCGGCGCGGGTGGCGCTCTCGGCCTGGTCCTGCTGCTGTTCGGCCTGCTGCATGATGCGGGCGCGCAGGGCCTCGCCGGCGTCGGTGGCACCCTCGGCGGTGTCGGCGCTGGTGACGCCGGCGCCGGTGAGCGGGGCGACGGCGGGCGCGGCGGCCTGGGTTGCGGTGTCCGCGGAGGAGTCGCCGGGCATGATCGAGCCGATGTCGGGCATCGATATCTTCACGGCCGGCTTGCCGCCCTGCGCGGTGGCGATGCCGCCCGCGCCGACCGCGGCGATGACGCCGACGCCGAGGACGGTGGAGCTGCGGGCGAGTCCGCCGCGCTGTTTGGCGACGCGGTGCCGACCGCGAACGGGTCGGACGGTGTCGGCGGTCGGGTTCCAGACCTCACGGGTCTCGCCCTCGGTCACCTCGGGTCCGAAGACCCGGCCGTAGGGGGAGGAGGGGGCCCCGTCCTCGGCCGATTTCGGCACGTAGGGAGCTTCGGGGGCAGGCCGATTGGACGCCACTGAGGCGTACTCCTTTCCTTCCTTCTCGCCTACCGGGTTAGCTGACGGGTTCGGAGCAGGAAGGTCTCCTACGGGCGTCCTTGGAGAAGGCTGCCCGATTCACCCCATGGTGGTGGTTCCCCGGTTCCCTTGCGGGATTCGGCGCGTGCGCACGGAGCCGACTCTGGTGACGGCTGGGACGACCGCGCTGCGTTATCGAACGTTAATAGACCCGGGGGCCGGATTCCAAGCGCTTCCGGTTGATCGTTCCGGCCGATGGCCGGGACTTATCGGGACACGGGCGGGCGGAACAGGGCGAGTTGACAGTTGGACAATATTCCCCGACGCAGAGAACTTTCTCTGACGGTGGCTCAGTTGTTATCGACGGGGAGGGCTCCGTCACGGGGTGTGAGTGGGTGGTCCGGACGGGGTGACGATGTGACAGAAGTGGTGGGAGTGGCGGGAGTGGCGTGCCGGGTGTTTCAGGGCCGGCGGACCGCGAGCAGCGCCAGGTCGTCCTCCGAGCCGCCCCCCGTGTGCCGGACGACGTCGTTGATGACGACGGCGAGCAGGGCGTTCGGACCGGGGAAGGTCCGGCCGCGCAACCGCGCCACCGGGTCGTAGAACGCACCGTGCGCGTCCCGCGCTTCGGAGAGCCCGTCGGTGTAGCCGAGCAGGGTCGTACCGGAGGGGAAGGGCGCCTCGTCGCAGCGGTCGGGCCACACCCCGAGGTCGGCCATGCCCAGGGGCAGCGCGGGGCGGCCCGGGTCCAGCACGGTCAGCGCGCCGTCCGGGGCGAGCAGCAGGGGCGGCGGGTGCCCCCGGTTGAGGACCCGTACGACGTCCTGCCCGTGCGGGAGTTCGGCGAGGACGGCGGTGGTGAACCCCTCGAAGTCGTCGACCCCGCGCCGCCGGGTGCCCTCCCGGGCCAGCGCGCGTTCCAGCCGTCGGGCCACCGCCTCCAGGGTCGTCTCCTGCTCGGCGGCCTCCCGGAACGCCCCGATGAGCACCGCGACCGCGGACACCGCGGTGATCCCCTTGCCCCGCACGTCACCGACCACCAGCCGGACCCCGTGCGGGGTGTCCTGCACGGCGTAGAGGTCGCCCCCGATGGACGCGTCGGCCTGCGCGGCCTCGTAGCGGGCGGCGACGTCGAGGCCGCCGATCCGGTCGGCGGGCTCCGGCAGCACGGCGCGCTGGGCGGCCTCCGCGATCTCCCGTGCGGAGGCGAGCCGGGCGTTGCTGCGCCGGGCGAGGCCGTTGATGACGACGGCGAGCACGGACACCGTCACGATGGTCGCCAGGTCGGTGATGGCGTCGGCGCGCGCCAGCCCGCCGTCCGCGGACCGCTCGCCCACCGAGGCGGCGCAGGCCATCAGCCCGACGGCCACGGTCCCGCGGCGGCCGTAGAAGGGCGCGGCGGCCAGCGGTGCGGCGGCGAAGAGGGGGGAGGCGGTGAGGTGCAGCGGGGTGAGCTCGTCGTAGAACAGTCCGATGACGATCAACAGGACGGGCAGCACCCGCACGAACCAGCGGCCCCGGCGAGCGGTGCGACGGTGCCGGCCCGCACCGGGTACGGGGTCGGGTGCCGTTTCCGGTGCGGCGTCGGGCGCCCGGTCGGGTACGGGGTCGGGTGTCCGGTCGGGGGACCCGGCACCGCCGGTCGGCTCGCCTCCGTGGCCCACGTACCGTCTCCCGCCGCCTCCGTACCCGTCACCGCCCGCCGCCCCCAGGTTTGCCCCGCCGGGGACGCGCAGCGAGCCGTACGGGCCGTACGGGTGAGCGCGGACGACGGGCGGCGGCCACCCGGACGCACCCCGGACGCACCGAAGGCCCGGAAGCACTGGGCTTCCGGGCCTTCGGCCTGAGTAGCGGGGACAGGATTTGAACCTGCGACCTCTGGGTTATGAGCCCAGCGAGCTACCGAGCTGCTCCACCCCGCGTCGGTAAACCCGACTCTACACCACTCGGGCGGCCGGACCACCATCCGTTTCCGCAGGCAGCGGCCCGGACGCCGGTCCCGCCCCCGCCACCGGCGGTACGCACGGGCGCGCGGTCCGGACGCGTACGGAACGGGGGCGCGCCGGACGGGGTACGTCAACCGTGCCGTCCCCACCCCTGCCCGGTTCGGGTGGTGGGGCACCGGATTCCCGGTGGCGCCCCGGCCCGTCCGCCATCCTGGACGGATGAGTGACGAGACCTGCCCGGCCTGCGGCGGCACCGGACTCACCGAGCACGAACAGCACACGGTGGAGACGGACGAGGACGGCCGTCAGAAGCCGGTCGTCCGACGATGGACCGGTGCCTGCGGAACCTGCTCCGGGACCGGCCAATCCCACTAGGAGACCCACACATGCGCACGTGGTACGTCTGCCTGGGCTGCACCGCCCGATACCTACCGCCCGAGTCCGCTCCCGCCCCGTCGGCCACCGCGCAGCCGTCCCGGCCGCGGCGGGCCAGGACCGGCGGGTCGAGCGCCCCCGTCGCCTGTCCGGAGCCCGGTTGCCGGGAGAAGGCCGCCCGGATCGTGGACAGCATCGGCGTGCCCGCCGAGACCGTCGCCCGGTGGGCCCGCAAGGCCGCCGGGCTCGACGGCGACCGGCGCACCCCCCGCGGGCACCGCCCCGCCCGGGGCCGCCGGTCGGCCGCCGGCCCCGGCGCCGCCCGCAGCAAACTGCTCTGAGGTCCCGCCCCCGCCCGCCACGGACGGGCGAAGCCCGGGGCGTACGCCCCGCCGTTGCGGGCTCCCCGGTGGGGGACGGTCACCGGGCGCCCGCGTTCGTGGTCTGCTGGCCCGGTGAACGCCGCACGCACCGGGCACCGCCGCCCGGACCTCCGGTACGCCCCGCTCACCCCGGCCCAGGCCACCGCCTGGGGCCACTACGTCACCCACGCCACCGGCTGCCGCGCCTGCGCCGACGGCGATCCGCGGGCCTGCCCCCGGGGGCGCGAGCTGCGTCGGGCCTGGCGCGCGGCCGGTCGCGCGCGGGTCAACGCGCCGTGCGCCGCTTGCCTGTTGGCGCGCATCGCGGGCCGCCCCGACCCCGAGCACGGGTGCCTGGGCGGCACCCGGCTCCGGGTGAAGGGCCTACGGCTCTGCTTCCCCGGCCGCCGCCTCCCGTGCCCCTGCCCCTGCCGGAGCGCGGGAGGAACGGGGCGCAGCGGGTCGCGACGCCGCGCTCAACGGCGCTGACGCAGCTGCTGGACGACCGGCACCACGGCCAGACAGAGCAGCGCCGCCCCGCCGAACGCCGCCCCTGCCGCGAGGAGTGCGCTGACGGCCGGGCTGCCGTCGAGCGTCTTGAGGAATCCGACGCAGGTCGCCACGAGCACGGAGAACAGCACCATGACCAGCAACCAGGGGATCCAGGCGCTGTCCGCAGGCCCGGAGGCGGTCGGCGGGTGCGGATCCGTCGGAACGGACGGCGGGTTCGGGGTGTTCACGGTGCTCGCCTCTCGTGCCGGCGGGTGGAGGTGTCGGGGGCGGACGGAGCCAGCAGGACGTCGGCCAGGGCGGTCCGGGTGTCCTGCAACGCGGCGGCGACCTCCCGGTGCGCCCGGTCCAGCTCGTCCAGCTCGGTCAGTGCCGCGACGACCGACCGCTGCTCGGCCAGTTCCGGCACCGGGATCCGTAGCGTCCCCAGGGACTCGGACCGGAGCGAGGGCGCCGCGGTGGCCGCGGCCCGGTCCCGCATCCACGCGACGGTCCCGTCCAGGCACAGGTGGTGGAACAGGTACTCCGGCAGCACCCGGCCCCGCTGCTGCGCACGCACCCGGACCCGGAGGACGTTGGGGCTCATCAGCCAGTCGACCTGGTGCTCCCGCACCAGCGCCGGTGCGACGATCGCACCGGAGCGGACGCACACGATGTCCTGCTCCCGCAGCGCGAAGCCCCGCAGCCGACGGGCCGTCTCCTCGGTCGTCCGCTCCTTGACCTCGTCGCTGATGCGCCGGTCCTTGAGGTGCTGCGGGAAGACGACGGGGACCGGGCCGTGACTGCTGCGCTGGGCCTTGCCCAACCGGGAGTAGGAGGGTCCGGCCTGGATCTCGCACAGCGTGTCCAAGGAGGTCACGGCGGCCGGCCGGTTCCGCACCCGTCCCTCGGCCGACGGCCGCCGGGCGACGGCCTCCCGCACGTCCCGGAGCGCCGCCTCGGCACGGCCCAGCCGTTCCCGGGCGGACCCGAGCCGCTGCTCGGGATCGTCCTCGCCGCTCCTGCGGCGCTCCACGTGGTCCAGGGGGTTGAGCGAGTAGTCGCTGCGCCGCAGTTCCTCCCGGGACACCAGCGCGCCGGGTACCCGGTGGTCCGCGGCGGTCGACCGGGGGTGGGGGCCGTGTGCGTCGTCCTCCCGGTGCATCCGGTAGGAGTCGAGGAGCAGTTCGGCGTCCCGCGGACCGAGGACGCGACGCGAACCGTTCTTCGCGCCCATGTGCCGTGCGTCGAGGAACAGGGTGCTGTCGCAGGGATCACCGTGGTGGCGCAGCAACCACACGGAGACCGGTACGGCGGTGCCCGTGAAGAGGTGCGCCGGCAGGGCGATGACGCAGTCCACGACCCCGCTCTCCACCAGGTTCCGGCGAATGGTCCGCTCGGCCTCGTGGCCCGAGTTGCCCGCCTTGTTGGGCATGATGACCCCGGCCCGTCCCCCTTCGTTCAGCACCGCCAGACAGTGCTGGACGTAGGCGAGGTTGTCGTTGTCGAGCGGCGGCGCCCCGTACGCCCACCGCCCGTCGCTGCGCTCGGCGCGGCCGGCGTCGCTCATGTTGAACGGGGGGTTGGTGAGCACGATGTCGTACGACGCCCGCGGGGCCTGCGCCGGGCCGCCGCCGTTCCAGGGAGCCGTTCCTTTCAGCTCCAGCGCCGGGGAGACCCCGTGCAGAAGGAGGTTCATGGTCGCCAACCGCCAGGTCTCGGCGCGCCGGGTCTCGCCGTACGTCCGCACGGGCGCAGGACGCGGCGACCCGTCCTCGTCCACGGCGCAGGCGGCGGCGGCCTCGATCAGGAACCCGCCGTCGCGCGCGTACGGGTCGTACACGGACCGCGGCCGGCCGGGCCCGAACTGCGAGCAGGCCAGCCGGGTCGTCAGCCGGACCACCGCGCGGGGCGTGAAGAACTCGCCGCTGCCCAGTGCGGCCCGTTGTTCGTACTCGTCGAGGATCAACCCGAACACGTCCTCGTCGAGACGGCCCATCGCCTCGACGACGCCGCGCAGGTCGCGGGCGGTGCGCGGCTCAAGGCGCTCCAGGGCCTGCGTCATGCTCGAATGCACGCCGCTGGCCCGCAGGTCCTCGTCGGTGGCGCGGCCGATGTCCCGGAGCAGTCGGGCCACTTCGTCGAGCCCGGTGGCGGAACGCGCCCGGCCGGCCAGGGCGTCGAAGGAGTCGGCGTCGGCGCCGCGGAGGTAGTGGAGACAGAACAACAGGTTCAGGTAGTCGAGCGCACTGGCCGCGCCCCGTACCCGGTCGACGGGACCGCCCATCAGGTCCGCCACGATCCGCCGGGTCTCGGGGCGGGGCTGGTCGACCGCGCCGGTCGGGACGCGGTACGGGGACCCGGTCGTGGAGCGCTGCCCCGGTGCGACCGGACCGGTCGGGCGCTGCCCGTCCCGTTCGCGCTTCCCGAGGCGGTCGCCGTAGGTGGTGCCGACGGGTTCTCCGGTGAGGAGGTGCGCGGTCGGCACCGGTCGCCGGTCCAGCCAGCGTCGGACCTCCGAGTGCCGGAAGTAGTCCCGTCCGTTGGAGCGCCGGGAGGACGGGAAGTCGGCTTCCTGTTTCTCCCAGGCGGTGACCGTCGGTCGGCTGACGCCGGCGAGCTTGGCGATCTGCGCCCGCCCGAGCAACGGATCTTCACCGGTCGGCTGGTACGCCATGGGCAGGTCCCCCTTCAACGTGCTGTGAGCAGTGGTCGATGGGGAGCGAGCTTAGAAGCTCATGCCCGGTGGAACCCAGTGCGCACCTCCAGTGCGCAGTGAACGTACGGATGGGCTGAAGGCTTCGGGAAGTCCCGCACTCCCCTGTTCACTGGACCGGAATCCTCGCCTCCCACCGCCCTCCGGCCCTCTGCTGACCGAACCGGGTTGCGCGATTCTGCTCCGCGGTGAGTGGGTCCGTGGGGGGGACGGCGGTGGACGAGCGGCTGCGCCGTTGCCGGCCGGGGCGCACCGGCCCGGCCCGCGCTTCGGCCTCCTGAGGAGGTAGCGGGTCGCGGGTGGGTTCCGTCGTCACCGATGAGGAACCGGGATGCGCCCTTCGGTGCATGCGGGCTCCCCGTGGTGACGAGGCACGGCCGGCGTGGCCGTGTGTTGATGGAAGGGTGAACCTCCCCCGTCCCCCGCGTCACGACGTGTACCTGGCCGTGGCGGCGTTCCTCGGCGGCGTACTGCTGGGGGCGCTGGGCCTGTCCACCCACCAGGACTCGCCGCTGCCCGCCTGGGCGGCCCTGGTGCCGCTGGCGGTGATCTGCGCGGCCCAGACGTTCCGCCGCTCGCTGCCGATGGCCTTCCTGCTGGTCGGCACCGTGACCGTGGCCGCCGACCTGGTCACGGTCGGCAACCCGGGCACCGTCCTGGTGTTCACCGATGCGGTGTACGCGGCGGTGCTCTACGGGCCGCCCCGGGCCGCCCGCCGCATCCCGGTGCTGTCCGTGCTGTTCACCGTGGCCGCGACGACCGGGTTCGTGCTGTGGACCCGGTCGGCGGAGGGGCTGCTGCTCGGCATGCTCGTGGGGCTGGTCACGATCGCCCCCGCGACGACCGGGGCCATCGTCCGTAACCACCGGGAGGCCGCCGACACGGCCCTGCTGCGCGCCGAGCAGACCGCGCTGCTGGCCGAGATGGACCAGGTCCAGGCGGTGACGGCCGAGCGCAACCGGATGGCCCGGGAGCTGCACGACGTGGTCGCCAACCACCTCACCGCCATCGCCATCCACTCCACCGCCGCGCTCTCCCTGAACGACCCGGCGACCACCCGGAAGGTGCTGGAGACCATCCGGGAGAACAGCGTCGCGGGCCTGGCGGAGATGCGCCGGCTCATCGGGCTGCTCCGCGACGGCGCCGACGACCTGGTGCCGACCGCCGCGCCCACCCTCGCCGGGGTGGAGCAGCTGGTCGAGCGGGCCCGCGCCAACGGCGCCGGGAGCGGGCTCACCTTCGCGCTCGACGACCGGCGCGAGGACGGCGCGCCCCTGTCGGTGCCCGCCGACCTGGCGGCGTACCGCATCGTCCAGGAGTCGCTGACCAACGCCGTCAAGCACGCCGACCCCGGTGAGGTGCGGATCGCCCTGGCACAGGCCCAGGACGGGGCGCTGACGGTGAGTGTGACCAGCGCGTACGGCAGTCGCTCAAGCCCGCGCGCGCCCGGCTCCGGCAGCGGGTTGACCGGTATCCGGGAGCGGGTCGCCCTCCTCGGCGGCGAGGTGTCGGCGGGGCCCGAACCGGGCCCGCCCGGCGGCCCCGCACGGATCTGGCGCGTGCGCGCCGTCCTGCCCGTACAGAACGACAAGGAGCCCTCCGGATGAGTGGCCACCGGGCAGCTGACGAGCGGGTACGCGTCCTGGTCGCCGATGACAGGGCCCGGTACGGCTCTTGGCCCGTCCGCTCGCGCGCGAGCCCTCCAACACCGAAGCGCCCCACCCGAGCTGAGTCGGGTGGGGCGCTTCTTCGCAGGTCGCGGGCGTGCGCCCGGCCCCGCGTGCGGTAGGCCGTGTGGGACTCGAACCCACAACCAATGGATTAAAAGTCCACTGCTCTGCCAATTGAGCTAACGGCCCGCTACCCGCAGCATAGCGGTGCGCCCGGGGCGGACGGGGGCCTGTCCCCCGGTGGTGGCGGGGTGCACGGCCCGAGGGTCGGTCCACGGACGGAACGGGACCCGCCCGCGAGGTGGCGCGGGGTCATCCTGGCACTTCCGACGGCCCGCCGCGCACCGTTTTCCGGGCTCCGTCCCCCGGACAGCAGCGAACCGGGTGCCCTCCCCGCGGGGAGGGCACCCGGTTCAGCCGGTGGTGGCGGGATCAGCCGTTGCGCTTCCAGCGCGGCTTGTCGTCGCGGCGGTTGAAGCCGGAGCCCGAACCGGAGCCGGCACCGCGGTGGTCGTCACGACGGCCGTACGGGCGGTCGTGACCCGAGGGGCGGTCGTGACCGGAGGGGCGGTCGTCGCGGCGGTCACGGTTGAACGGACGGTCGCTGCCCCGGTGGCCGCCGGAGGGGCGGTCGTCCCGGCGGAAGCCGCCGCGCTCGGGGCGGTCGCCGTCACGGCGGTCGCGGGAGAAACCGCCG